>NZ_CP159534.1:6338506-6640340 GCF_040529335.1 Streptomyces sp. HUAS MG91
CTGCTGCTCGGCCTCTCGCTGCTTGGCGACCCACGCATAGCGCTCGGTGTCGTACACCCAGGGCTGTCCCGTGGCGATCCAGCCGCCCTTCACGCGGTGCACGGCGCCGTCGACGTCCAGGACCTTGAGCATGGTCTCCAGGCGCGAGCGGCGCAGCTCCACCAGCGGCTCGAGCGCCGGCAGCGAGAGTGGCCGGTCGGACTGGGCCAGCACATCCAGCGTGCGACGCACCTGCTCCTCCGGCGGGAAGGCGAGGGAGGCGAAGTAGCGCCAGATCGCTTCGTCCTCCTTGCCGGGCAGCAGCAGTACCTCGGCGTGCTCGACGCCACGCCCGGCGCGTCCCACCTGCTGGTAGTACGCGACGGGTGACGACGGAGAACCGAGGTGGACGACGAAGCCGAGGTCCGGCTTGTCGAATCCCATGCCGAGCGCGGAGGTCGCGACCAGGGCCTTCACCCTGTTCGCCAGCAGGTCCTCCTCCGCCTGCTGCCGGTCCGCGTTCTCGGTCTTTCCCGTGTACGAGGTCACGACGTGCCCGCACTGTCGCAGATAGGCGGTGACCTCCTCGGCGGCGGCGACCGTGAGGGTGTAGATGATCCCGGACCCCGGCAGCTCGTTCAGGTGGTCGGCGAGCCAGGCCAGCCGGTGCGCGGCGTCGGGCAGCTGCAGCACTCCGAGGCTGAGGCTCTCGCGGTCGAGCGGACCCCGCAGCACGAGGGCGTCCGAGCCGCCGCCGGTACCGAGCTGGTCGGCGACGTCGGCTGTCACCCGCGCGTTCGCCGTCGCGGTCGTGGCCAGCACCGGGACGCCCTGCGGCAGGTCGGCGAGCATCGTGCGCAGCCGTCGGTAGTCGGGGCGGAAGTCGTGGCCCCAGTCGGAGATGCAGTGCGCCTCGTCGACGACCAGCAGGCCGGTGGCCGCGGCGAGCTGAGGCAGTACGTTGTCCCGGAAATCGGGGTTGTTCAACCGCTCCGGGCTGACGAGGAGCACGTCCACGTCGCCCGCCGTGACCTCGGCCCGCACGGAGTCCCACTCCTCCGTGTTGGACGAGTTGATCGTCCGGGCGCGGATGCCGGCCCGCTCGGCCGCCTCCACCTGGTTGCGCATCAGGGCGAGCAGCGGGGAGACGATCACCGTCGGTCCGCTGCCCCGCTCGCGCAGCAGGGCCGTCGCGACGAAGTACACCGCGGACTTGCCCCAGCCGGTGCGCTGCACGACCAGTGCGCGTCTGTGATCGGCGACCAGCGCCTCGATCGCCCGCCACTGGTCCTCGCGCAGCCGGGCCGTGCCGGTCGCGTCGCCGACGAGGCGGGCCAGCACGGTGTCGGCCGCCGTCCGCAGATCTTCGTTGCTCATGCCCCCATGCAACCCGATGGCACTGACATCGCGCGAATGAGTCCGCCGAGCTGTGGACAACTCGTGTCGTGTCCCTGATCGAGGTTATCCACAGGCTAAACCGGAATCTTGTAATCCGGTGCATGGTCCTCGCATGACGAATCACATCGAGCCCGTCGGAGCGTCCGGCGCGGCCAAGATCACTCTGCGTACCGCCGGCGAACTGGCGGAGGCGCTGCCGTACCTGCTCGGGTTCCGGCCCGACGACAGCATCGTTCTCGTCGCCCTCTACAAAGGGCGATTCGGCGGACGGGTGCGACTGGGAATCCCCGAGCGATCCGAGGACTGGCCCTCCGTCGCCCAGCAGCTCGCCCGCTGTCTGGTCGGTGGATGCGAGCGGAGGGACGGGCGGCCGGACAGCGTCGTCGCGTTCCTCTGCCAGGACGCTTCGGTCCGGAGCGGAGCGTCCGGCCCGTCGGTCGTGGAGCGCCTTCGACCGCTCGCCCAGCTGTTGCGGACCGAGTGCGGGGTCCTGGACGTGCCGGTGACCGAGGCGCTGTGCCTCTCCGACGGGCGGTACTGGAGCTACTGCTGCCCACGCCCCGACTGCTGCCCGCCCGAGGGCAACGCCATCGCGGCCGACGGCACATCGGTGATGGCGGCGACGGCCGCCTACGCAGGCATTCACGTGCGGCAGTCCGTCGCCGAGCTGACGGCGCGGCTCGCGCCCCTGGAGACGGCCCTCGTGCCCGAGCAGACCCGTGCCCTGGATGCGGCGGCGATGGATCTCGTGCCCCGGATCCTCGCCGGTGCGCCGCGCGAGGAGGTGGAGGCACAGACCCTGGGCCTGGCCCGGCTCGTCCTGCGCCGCCTCGCGGACGCCCCGGGGGCCGACGACACGCTGGACGCGGACCTGAGGGACGACGAACTGCTCGCGCACGACGAGGCCGCCGCCCTGATCCTGGGGCTCCAGGACAGGATGACCAGGGACCGTGCGGCCGAGTGGATGGAGGGTGAGGAGGCCCCCGCGGCACTTCGCCTGTGGCGGGCCCTGGCCAGGCGGTGCGTCGGAGGGTACGGCGAGCATGCGGCGGCGCCGCTGACCCTGGCCGGGTGGGTGGCCTGGTCGCTCGGCGACACCGTCGAGGCGGACCATGCGCTGGAGATGGCGCTCGGCGTCGATCCGCACTACAAGTTCGCCCGGCTGCTCAACCAGGCCCGCTCCGAGGGCGTCGATCCGGAGCCGGTGCGACAGTCACTGCGCCGGATCCGGGCGGACCGGGAGGCCGAGCCCGCGGTGAGCGACGTGCCGGTCGGCGACGCGACGGCCGCGCTCGTGCCCCCGGAGGTCGGGGCCGAGGGTATGACCGATGAGGCTGCGGCGCCCTGCCCGGCTCCGGAGGACGCGGACGAGGACACCAGGAGCCCGGCCCTCGCGGTGCCTGGTGGCGCGGCGGACCCGGGGATCTCCCGGGCGGCCCGTGGCCTGGCGGCGGCGCTGCGCCGCAGGGGCGAGCGACGTGCGGGAGCGGGCACCCGGCCCGCCCGGGCGGGGACGCGGGCGTCGCGGCGGCCCTCGGGGCGGCGTACGGGACGTCCGCAGTCCAGGGGTGACGGATGAGGAGGGCCGCGGCCATGGGCGGGCCGCGGTGGTTCATGGCTCTGTGGCGTTACTTGGGGCGGGGGCGCTCCGTTCACCTGAGGAGCGGGAGCGACGGCCGGGCCGCACCGCTCGCCTCCTCAGGTCCAGTCGCCCGGCAGCATGCCGGCGCCTCGCGCGACCGCGCGCGAAAGGAGGCGCCCCATGCGGGAGTTGAAGCCACGGCTCGTCACCCCAGGCGGCAGCCCCATATTCCGAGCCCTGCCCAGGACCGTGTTCAGGGACGCGCCCCATCCGGTAAGTGCGGCTGCATTCGGGGGCGCACCCTGCCCGGTGAATGCTGCGGCACGTCCCTCGGAAGGCGGACGGTCGGCAGGAGAGTCGCAAGCAGGAGGAGAGAGGCCGTGACGTCCGATGCGACATGGCCGCTCGAGGGCTCGGCGCCGGACGACGACCACCGGCTGGACCGCCTCGCCGAAGCGCGCGCAGTGCCCCGGCCCCAGACCCACGCAGGCCCGGACGCGGCACCGAACAGACCTGCTCGGTCGCCGTCCCCGACACCCGCTCCCACGTCCACCCCGCGCCGCAGCGGCGAACTGCCACCCACGCACCGCTCGTTGATCTGCGTGGCCCTTCCCGGACTCGCGATCTCCTCGGACCAGGGGCAGCTGACCGCACAGGGATTGGAGGGCTTTTACCGCGGGGGACGGCGGCTCCTGTCCCGCTGCCAGATCCGTGTGTTCGGCCGAGAGCCGGTGGCCGTACAGGCTCGTATGGTCTCCGCCGACCGTGCCCGTTTCGTGGCCGTGGTGCGCGCGTCCCCCGACGCCGGACCCGACCCCGACATCGTCGTCCAGCGGATCCGGCACGCCGACGGCACCGAGCGGATCACGCTCCAGAGCTCGGCGCTGCGGCCTCTGAGAGTCCCCTTGGAGGTGTCGCTCGGCACGGACCTGGCCGAACTCGGGGCGGTGGCCGCCGGACAGCCCGGGCGCGAGCTGCCCGCGATGGTCCACGATGCCGGACTGCGCTGGTCCTCGCCCACTGGGCACGCTGTGGTCACGGCGGCACCGGCGCCCACGGACGCCCTCGCCTCGGCCGGCCTGCTGCGCTGGGAGTTCGAACTGCCGCCGGGCGGTGCCCGCACCGTAGAGCTGCGGATTCGAGCGGACGGCGCGGGCAGCGGCAGGAGCGCGGGCCACAACACGGTCAGGCCGTTCGCCGGAGCCCAGGCGCACGGCGACGACCCACGGGTGGAGCCGCTGCTGCGGACCTGTGTCGACGATCTCCAGGCGCTGCTGGTGCGCGACCCCGCACATCCGTCGGACGTCCACCTCGCGGCGGGGGCGCCGTGGCGGTGCGGCCCGGCCCCGGCGGAGTCGCTGGCCGCCGCCAGGATGGCGCTCCCTCTGGGCACCCGGCTGGCCGCCGGCACGCTGCGCGCACTCGCCCGCACGCAACTGACGCGGCCAGGAGTGGAATTCGGCCGGCTGCCCGGACCGTTGCGGCACGCGGGTCCCCGGATCCCGCCCAGCTGCACCGGTGTCGAGGCCACTCTGCTGTTCCCGGTGCTTCTCGCGGAGGCCAGACGTTGGGGCCTCGCGGAGCAGGAGACGGCCGAGTTGCTCCCCGCCGCCGAGCGGTGTCTGCAGTGGCTGCGCAGCAGCGCCCGCGAAGGGCCGTACGTGCCGGACCCGGGTCCGGGTGGCCCGCTGCGCTGCGAGACGCAGGCGCACGCGCACCGGGCCGCGCTGGTCGGCGCGGACCTGCTCGACGCGTACGGCAGACCCGGAGCAGGGGAGCTGCGGCAATGGGCGGAGGAGCTGAGACGACGATTCAGAGAGGACTTCTGGGTGGACGACCGGGGCGGCGGCCGGCCTGCGGCAGCCCGCACCGCCTCCGGTCGCCCGGTCCCGCACCTGGGCAGCGGCGCCGCGCACCTGCTGGACACCGGGCTGCTCGGCGCCGGCGCCTACGCGCCGGGCCTCCTGGACAAGGTGCAGACCGAGCAACTGGCGCGGCTGTTCGGCAGCCCCGGGCTCGACTCGGGATGGGGGCTGCGCACCCTCGACGTCAAGGAACCGCTCTACAACCCATTCGGACACCGCACCGGCGCGGTGCGGGTGCACGAAACCGCCGTAGCGGTCGCGGGCCTCTCAGCGGCCGGATACGAGAAGGAGGCCGCGTCGTTGCTGCGCGGCACTCTGGCCGCGGCGGAGGCGTTCGCTCTCCGGCTGCCCGAGATGTACGCGGGGGAGCAGCGGGTCGAGGGCGGTGCCCCGCTGGCGCACCCCGCCGCCTGCAGACCGGCCGCCGTCGCCGCGGCCGCGGGCGTGCATCTGGTGGCCACTCTCGTCGGTGTCCGCCCGGATGTGCCGGCCGGGACGGTGGCGCTGTCGCCCGTGCGTGGGGCCCCGCTCGGTGAGCTGGGTCTGACGGGGCTGAGTGTCGGAGGGCACGCGTTCTCCGCGCGGGTCAGCCGATTGGGGCTCGGGATGGTCGAGGAGGCCGCGGACAGTCTGCAATTGGGGGTGTGAGGGCTCCGAGGGCCACTGCGAGAACTCCGACATCGAGCGCCGACCCGGTGGGGAACCACAGGCGAAGGGAGTGTTTATCGTCAGGCAGACGACTATGATCGTTCCATGTCGCCCTACGACCCGTCGTCGCCCTACGACCCGTCGGCCTTCCCGCCTTTCGCCGTCACCGTCGACCTGGTCGTGCTGACCGTGCGCCGGCACTCCCTGTGCGCGCTGGCGGTGCGGCGTGGGGAGCCGCCGTTCCAGGGGCGCTGGGCCCTGCCCGGTGGTTTCGTGCGGGACGACGAGGACCTGACCGCCGCGGCCGCGCGCGAGCTGTCCGAGGAGACGGGCCTGTGCGCCCACGACCCGGACGCGCCCGCGCAGGACAACGGCGCGCACCTCGAGCAACTGGCCACCTACGGCGATCCGAAGCGGGATCCGCGGATGCGCGTGGTCAGCGTCGCCCACCTGGCACTCGCGCCCGACCTGCCGGCACCGCGGGCGGGCGGAGACGCGCACAGCGCTCGCTGGGCCCCGGTCGAGGCCCTGTTGAAGCAGAGCGGGTACGGACGCGAGGGAGAGCAGGCCGAGCCGCTCGCCTTCGACCACGCCCGGATCCTGGCCGACGGGGTCGAGCGGGCCCGCTCGAAGATCGAGTACTCCTCGCTGGCCACGGCTTTCTGCCCGCCGGAGTTCACCGTCGGCGAGCTGCGCCGGGTCTATGAAGCGGTGTGGGGCGTCGCCCTCGATCCGCGCAACTTCCACCGCAAGGTGACGGGGACGCCCGGCTTCCTGGTGCCCACCGGCGGTACGACGACGCGCCAGGGAGGCCGTCCCGCCCAGCTCTTCCGCGCGGGCGGCGCCACCCTGCTCAATCCGCCGATGCTGCGGCCCGAGGTCTGACCAACTCGCGGGCGCGGCGGCGCCGTTCGGGGCCGCGCTCCGGTCGCGAGGGCGAGGGCGGAATTCCGGCCGGTGTTTTTTCGGACACCTGAGCCGTCACCCTGCCCTAAATGACAGAAATGTCGCGTTATCTTGCTGTGGTACCCACGGGGTTCGCCTGCCAGGGAACCGGCGGACGGGCCCCGGCCGCCGAGCGGTCGCCCATCCTGCGAGAGAAGCGATGATCCAGGCCATCGGACTGACCAGCACCGCCCGCAAGGAGAGTCCGCCCACGGTCGACGACGTGTCCTTCGAGGCCGGGACGGGCCGTGTGACAGCCCTGCTCGGCGCCCGAGGAGCGGGCAAGACGACCGTGGTGCGGCTGATGCTCGAACTCCAACAGGGCCGTGGTGTCACCTACTTTAGAGGCCGCCCCCTGCATCGCATCACCCATCCGGCACGCGAAGTGGGTGTGCTGCTCGGCGATGTGCCGGGACACCCGGCCCGTACCGTCCGCGGCCAACTCCGCATGCTCTGCTCCGCGGCCGGTGTCCCTGTCCAGCGCGCCGACGAGGTGCTGGAGGTCGTGGGGCTCGTCAGCCTGCGCGATCTACGGCTGGGCGCCCTGTCGCGCGGCATGGACCGGCGCCTCGGCCTGGCCTGCGCGCTGCTCGCCGATCCGCACACACTGGTCCTCGACGGCCCGGCGGACGGACTGTCGATCCGCGAGGGCACGTGGCTGCACGGGATCCTGCGGGCGCACGCGACGGTCGGCGGCACGGTGCTGTTCACCACCGACGACGCCAAGGAGGCGGCGCGGACCGCCGACCGTGTCGTCACCCTCGACGACGGCAGAGTGGTCGCGGACCAGGACGTCACCGCCTTCGCGCGCACCAGACTGCGGCCCCGGGTCGCCGTCCGCAGCCCGCACGCCGCGCGGCTCGGCGTCCTGCTGGCCAAGGAGGCCCGCACGGCGAAACGCTCCGTCGAGGTCGTCACCGAGGACGGCAGCCGGCTGTCGGTCTACGGCAGCAGTTGCGCGGACGTGGGCGAGACCGCCTTCCGGCACAACATCCTCGTGCACCAACTCGCCGACGAGACCGGGGACGCGGGCCCCTTGGTGGCGTTGTCCCCCCTCGCCGACGCGAATGCGGATGCGGTTGCGGCCGCCGATCGCGCGGTCGAGGCCGACCTCACAGCCGACGGCCCGACGGAACACCCCCTCCCCACCTCTTCCGGCCAGGAGGCCGGGGCAGGGGCCGCGACCGGGGCCGACACCCACGCTCGGGGCCTCGCCCACACCCCTCGCGCCGACACCCCACAGGTCCACACCCCGCCCGACACCCTCCCCCTCACTCCCACCACCGAGCCACCGTCCGACGCCTCCGGCGCCACCAGCACCTTCGTGCCGCTCGTCGGCACGACGTCGCGGGCCGCGAGCGCCCGAACCACCACGACCGGTGGACACATGGAAGGCGCCGCGGCCACCCCTCGGACCCCCGCCGCGGCACTGCCCTCGCTGCCTCCCCCCATCACGGTCCGCCCCGCCCGCAGCCCCCTGCGCCCGCTGCGCTACGAGCTGCGCCGGGCCACCGGCATCGCCACCGGTTACGTCACCGCGGCGCTCGTCGTCGCCGTCTCCGCACTCATCGCCGTACTGCTCGCGCGCGCGGGGCACACGCCGCAGCCGCTGCTTCTGGCCGCGTGGCCCCAGGCGCTGCCCCTGCCGCCCGCCGCCGTGGGGGCGGGGCTGCTCGGTGCCTTCGCCTTCGGCGACGAGTTCCGCCACCCCGCCCTCGCCGCCGACCGTGGCACCGTCCCGCACCGCCTGGGGCTGCTCGCGGCCAAACTCGCCGTCGGCGCGGCGACAGCCGTGCTCATGGCCGTCCTCGTCGTCGGCTGCGACGCCGCGCTGCTCCACCTCGTATACGGACAGGAGCTCACCCAGGTTCCCGCCGACTGGCTCTCGCTGACCGCAAGTTGGGTCGCGCTGGTCGTGGCCTGCGCGTGGGCCGGTGTTCTGGCGTCCGGAGTCTTCCGCTCGACGGCAGCCGGTCTCGCCGCCGTGGTGGCGGTTCCGATCGTCATCGTGCCACTCGTACAAAAGGCCCTTGAGGGTCCATCTGTGCGAACGGCGGCGGGGCTGCCGGGACGGCTCCGGGAACTCGCTCCGCTGCACTGGCCCTTCGGCGCGGAGCGGTTCGTCGCGGCCGGAGTGCGGATGATCGCGCAACCGGTCGGCGGCGCGCTGATGTTGTCGCTGACGGCGCTGCTCTGCGTATATCTGCTCACGGTGCTGCGTCCCAAGGTGCGATGACGGGCGTCCAGGGCCTTCCGGCGACGCCTTGTTCGCAACTCCTTCTGGAACGCCCATTTCTTTCCGATAAGGCGTCAATTGCGGCGAGGGCGGCGATCACCCTTTCGTGTGCTTTTCACCAAAGACCTCAAGGGAGTTGGGAACAGCGCCGACAACAGATTCCGTGAGTACCCTTGCGCACACCATGATGACCGCCGCCCGCTCCGCCGACTCCGGCCTCGCCGGACCGGGCGAACTCGACCGCTACCCCTTCCCCGAGTCGGCCGCCGACAGAGTCGGTGCCTCCGCCTGGGACAGCACGGACCATGAACTGGGACGCGTCGGCCGGCGTGCCACGGGCAACCGGGGCCGCGGTCTGCACGGTCAACTCGTCCAGCAGCTCGGGCAGATGATCGTCTCCGGCGACCTGGGCGCCGACCGCCCGCTGGTGCCCGAGGAGATCGGCCAGCGTTTCGAGGTGTCCCGCACCGTCGTCCGCGAGTCCCTTCGCGTCCTCGAGGCCAAGGGCCTGGTCAGCGCCCGGCCGAACGTCGGCACGCGCGTGCGTCCGGTCAGTGACTGGAACCTGTTGGACCCGGACATCATCGAGTGGCGCGCCTTCGGCCCGCAGCGCGACGACCAGCGCCGTGAGCTGAACGAGTTGCGCTGGACGATCGAACCGCTCGCCGCGCGGCTCGCCGCCGGTCACGGCCGTGAGGACGTGCAGCAGCGCCTTGCCGACATGGTCGAGATCATGGGGCACGCCCTGGGCCAGGGGGACGCGATCACGTTCTCCCGGGCCGATGCCGAGTTCCACTCGCTGCTGATCCAGCTCGCCGGCAACCGGATGCTGGAGCACCTCTCCGGCATCGTCTCGGCCGCCCTTCAGGTCTCCGGTGGCCCTGTCACCGGCTGTGACCGTCCGAACGAGACGGCGATCGGCCACCACGCGCGCATCGTCGACGCGCTCGCCGCGGGTGACGGCACCGGTGCCGAGGCCGCCATGCGCCACCTGCTCACCGTCCACCCCGAGGGGGAGCGCGTGGTTCCCGCCCCGCGCGAGCACTGAGCGCGCGGAGCGCCGCACCAAAGCGGAGCGCCGCACCAAAGCGGAGCATCGCACCGAAGCGGAGTGCCGCACCGAAGCGGAGCACCGCACCGAAGAGGAGTCGCGACCAGGTGTCGCCGGACGGTCCCGCCGCGTGCCTCGGGTGCGGGGAAGCGGGCACGATCCGGCGACTCGGTCGTTGAGGGATTCGCCGGGCCTAGGGCCTGTCCGGCGGATCTTGTCGCGGGCGCGGGGTCCGGCACGCCGACCTGCGGCGTTGTCGTCGGTTGCCGACGCTCCGCGTCGACGCCCTCCTCCGCCTTGCATCTCGACGCACCAGACCCCGCTCACCGGCACAGAAACGCGCGGGCCGACCGACTGCGACCTGATCCGCCGGACAGGCCCTGGGCGCCGGGGTTCGTCGAGCGACTGTGGGAGCTCGTGGGGTGACCGCATCTGCCCGTATCCGTCAGTTTTTGACCGCTTACGGGGTGTGACTCGGGCCACGCAGATTGGGCGTAACGCTCCTCGGGGCAGCGCGATGACCTAAGAGGTGACAGCCGAGGAGGGAATACGGCAGCCGCTTGCGGCGCTGACTATCTCCCCGGTCCCCGCCCACGCCGTCGGCCCATCCCCAAGTCGGCGGTCGTCGGCTCCGGTCCACACAGGACGGGGCCGGAAGCCGTTTTCCAACGTTCCGAGAGGTTGTTCGTGTCGGCCAGCACATCCCGTACGCTCCCGCCGGAGATCGCCGAGTCCGTCTCTGTCATGGCGCTCATTGAGCGGGGAAAGGCTGATGGCCAGATCGCCGGCGACGACGTGCGCCGTGCGTTCGAAGCCGACCAGATTCCGGCCACTCAGTGGAAGAACGTTCTGCGCAGCCTCAACCAGATCCTCGAGGAAGAGGGTGTGACGCTGATGGTCAGTGCCGCTGAGCCCAAGCGTCCCCGAAAGAGCGTCGCAGCCAAGAGTCCGGTCAAGCGCACCGCCACCAAGACTGTCGCGGCCAAGACGGTCACCGCCAAGAGGGTCGCCGCGACCACCACGCCCGAGTCGACGACCGCCGAGGCCGCCGCCGACGAAGCCGCGCCCGCGAAGAAGGCCGTGGCGAAGAAGGCGACCGCCAAGAAGGCCACCGCCAAGAAGACGGTCGCCAAGAAGACCGCCGCGAAGAAGACGGCGGGCAAGAAGGACGACGAGCTTCTCGAGGACGAGGCGACCGAGGAGACCCCCGCGACCGGCAAGGCCGGCGACGAGGAGACTCCCGAGGGCCAGGGCTTCGTCCTGTCGGACGAGGACGAGGACGACGCGCCTGCCCAGCAGGTCGCCGCCGCCGGCGCCACCGCCGACCCCGTCAAGGACTACCTGAAGCAGATCGGCAAGGTCCCGCTGCTCAACGCCGAGCAGGAGGTCGAGCTCGCCAAGCGCATCGAGGCCGGTCTGTTCGCCGAGGACAAGCTGGCCAACGCCGACAAGCTCGCTCCCAAGCTCAAGCGCGAGCTGGAGATCATCGCCGAGGACGGCCGCCGTGCCAAGAACCACCTCCTGGAGGCCAACCTCCGTCTGGTGGTCTCCCTGGCCAAGCGCTACACCGGCCGCGGCATGCTCTTCCTGGACCTCATCCAGGAGGGCAACCTCGGTCTGATCCGCGCGGTCGAGAAGTTCGACTACACCAAGGGCTACAAGTTCTCCACGTACGCCACCTGGTGGATCCGTCAGGCGATCACCCGCGCCATGGCCGACCAGGCCCGCACCATCCGTATCCCGGTGCACATGGTCGAGGTCATCAACAAGCTCGCGCGTGTGCAGCGCCAGATGCTCCAGGACCTGGGCCGCGAGCCCACCCCGGAGGAGCTGGCCAAGGAACTCGACATGACCCCCGAGAAGGTCATCGAGGTCCAGAAGTACGGCCGCGAGCCCATCTCCCTGCACACTCCGCTGGGCGAGGACGGCGACAGCGAGTTCGGTGACCTCATCGAGGACTCCGAGGCCGTGGTCCCGGCCGACGCGGTCAGCTTCACGCTCCTCCAGGAGCAGCTGCACTCCGTGCTCGACACCCTCTCCGAGCGCGAGGCGGGCGTCGTCTCGATGCGCTTCGGTCTCACCGACGGTCAGCCGAAGACCCTCGACGAGATCGGCAAGGTCTACGGCGTCACGCGTGAGCGCATCCGCCAGATCGAGTCCAAGACGATGTCGAAGCTGCGTCACCCGTCGCGTTCGCAGGTCCTGCGCGACTACCTCGACTAGTCACAAGCTCCTGTACGGCCGTCAGAAGGCCCGGCACGCCTCTCGCGAGGGAGAGTGCCGGGCCTTCTGCGTACGGGGCTGTGGGCCGATCCTCGCGATGCGTGCGACCCGCCGGTGAATCACTCTGGGTGTGCCACTGCAACCCAGAGTGAGGAGACCGAATGAGTCGTCCCTTCGCGAGAGCGCTGACCGCGTCGCTGAGCGTGCTGACCGCCGCGGCGGTGCTGCCCGTGTCCTCGGCGGCGCCCGCGGCCGCCGACGGCGGGATCATCGGCGGCCGTCAGGTTCAGGTGTCCGACAGTCCGTGGACGGTAGCCGTCTCCAGCCGTGACCGGTTCGGGGGTACACGCGCGGGACAGTTCTGCGGGGGTGTGGTCGTCGCGCGGACCATGGTCCTCACCGCGGCGCACTGCATGAGCCGCAGTGTCCTCGGGGTGGCGCGCGGCGAGGTGCGCGATCTCAAGGTGATCGCCGGGCGCAGCGATCTGCGCGCCGACGAGGGCGCGGAGATCCCCGTCCGGGAGGCATGGGTCAACCCCGACTACGACGGCTCCACGAACTCGGGGGATGTGGCGGTCCTCACACTGGCCACACCGCTGCCTGAGGGATACGTCCTCCCGATGGCGGACGAGGGCGACCCCGCCTACGAGCCCGGCACGCGGGCCGAGGTCTACGGGTGGGGCGACACGACGGGCGCGGGCGACTACGCGCACACCCTGCGTGCGGCGCAGGTCCACGTGCTGCCGGACTCGGTCTGCCAGGAGGCGTACCCGGGCAACTCGGACGGCACGTATCTGCCCGCCTCGATGCTGTGCGCCGGTGAGGCGCGCGGCGGCAAGGATGCCTGTCAGGGGGACAGCGGCGGCCCGCTGGTCGCCCGTGGGGAGCTGATCGGTCTCGTGTCCTGGGGCAGCGGCTGCGGGCGCGCGGGAAGCCCCGGCGTCTACACGCGGGTCTCGGAAGTGCTGCGCGTGCTGCGGAAGCACTCCTGACGCGGCGTGCCGACATGAGGACGGGCGGCCACCCCGGGGTACGGGGATGGCCGCCCGATCACCGGCCTGGTGCCGGAGCTGGCTCGTCGTGGATGCGAGGCGTCAGCGTTCCTCGGTCTCGGGGCTTGCCGGAGCGGCGGTGAGTCGCTCCGTCTCGTCCTGTATCTCAGCGGCGATCTTCTTGAGTTCCGGCTCGAACTTGCGACCGTGGTGGGCGCAGAAGAGCAGTTCACCACCGCTGATGAGAACGACGCGCAGATATGCCTGGGCGCCGCAACGGTCACAGCGGTCAGCGGCCGTCAGCGGGCTCGCGGGGGTCAGAACAGTAGTCACGTCGCCTCTTCTCTAGCTCGACGAGCTGTCGTACCAGGGTCAACATCCAACCAGGCCGAAAACGTTCCCGCTCGCGGCTTTTCCTCGAAAAATTTCTCCGAGGCCGGCCAGGTGCTGCCGGGTGGCGGCGAATGTGCCGTATTGCGTCTCTTACGTGTCTTACGGGTTCGCGCGTTCTGTCAGGTCGGTCCTCCCCGGCCGGCTTGCCGGTTGTTCATGAGGACGTGCCCGGAGCCTAAATGGTTCATGCCTGGAAGGGAACGTGATGTGTGCTTCACTCCATCGAGGGATCGAACATGCATGCGACCTTGGATTAGTCTGGGCGGGAGGTGAGGGTGGCGTGACAACGGCTCTACCAGGCCTCGGTAGGCTCTGGGCGTCGACCGACGCCGGCCCCGTACCCACAAGGGCCCCATCTGAAATTCAGCGAGGAGCGAACCGCGTGACCGCCGAAACGTCCGTGCCGTCCACAGCGCTGCTGACCGGAGCAGACCGGGACGGTTCCAACTACACCGCGCGGCACCTCCTCGTCCTCGAGGGGCTCGAGGCCGTACGCAAGCGACCGGGCATGTACATCGGCTCGACCGACAGCCGCGGTCTCATGCACTGCCTCTGGGAGATCATCGACAACTCCGTCGACGAGGCTCTCGGTGGCTATTGCGACCACATCGAGGTGATCCTGCACGACGACGGTTCCGTCGAGGTGCGGGACAACGGCCGCGGCATCCCCGTGGACGTGGAGCCCAAGACCGGCCTCTCCGGGGTCGAGGTCGTCATGACCAAGCTCCACGCGGGCGGCAAGTTCGGCGGCGGCTCCTATGCGGCCTCCGGCGGTCTGCACGGCGTGGGCGCCTCGGTGGTGAACGCGCTGTCGGCGCGGCTCGACGTCGAGGTCGACCGCGGCGGGAGCACGCACGCCATCAGCTTCCGGCGCGGCGTCCCCGGCGCCTTCTCCAAGCCCGGCCCCGACGCGCCGTTCGACCCCGCCGCGCGGCTGAGCAAGACCAAGAGGGTCCCCAAGGCCCGCCAGGGCACCCGCATCCGGTACTGGGCGGACCGCCAGATCTTCCTGAAGGACGCCAAGCTCTCCCTGGAGAACCTGCACCAGCGCGCCCGCCAGACCGCCTTCCTGGTGCCGGGGCTCACCATCGTCGTACGGGACGAGTTCGGTCTCGGCGAGGGCGGCAGCAAGGGCGAGGAATCCTTCCGCTTCGACGGCGGCATCAGCGAGTTCTGCGAGTACCTGGCCCAGGACAAGGCCGTCTGCGACGTCCTCCGCCTGACCGGGTCGGGCACCTTCAAGGAGACCGTCCCCGTGCTCGACGAGCACGGCCAGATGACGCCGACCGAGGTCCAGCGCGATCTCGCCGTGGACGTCGCGCTGCGCTGGGGCACCGGCTACGACACGACCGTCAGGTCGTTCGTGAACATCATCGCCACCCCCAAGGGCGGCACCCACGTCACCGGCTTCGAGCGCTCGCTCACCAAGACGATGAACGAGGTGCTGCGCGCCCAGAAGCTGCTGCGCGTGGCCGAGGACGACATCGTCAAGGACGACGCCCTGGAGGGCCTGACGGCCGTCGTCACGGTGCGTCTCGCGGAGCCGCAGTTCGAGGGGCAGACCAAGGAGGTCCTCGGCACCTCGGCGGCGAACCGGATCGTCGCCAACGTGATCGCCAAGGAACTCAAGGCGTTCCTGACGTCCACCAAGCGCGACGCCAAGGCGCAGGCCCGTTCCGTCATGGAGAAGGCCGTCGCCGCGGCCCGGACGCGCATCGCGGCCCGCCAGCACAAGGACGCGCAGCGCCGCAAGACGGCCCTGGAGTCGTCGTCGCTGCCCGCGAAGCTCGCGGACTGCCGCAGCGACGACGTGGAGCGCAGCGAGCTGTTCATCGTCGAGGGCGACTCGGCGCTCGGCACCGCCAAGCTGGCACGGAACTCCGAGTTCCAGGCGCTGCTGCCGATCCGCGGCAAGATCCTCAACGTTCAGAAGTCGTCCGTCTCGGACATGCTGAAGAACGTCGAGTGCGGCGCGATCATCCAGGTCATAGGAGCCGGGTCGGGCCGGACCTTCGACATCGACGCGGCGCGCTACGGCAAGATCATCCTGCTCGTCGACGCCGACGTCGACGGCGCCCACATCCGCACGCTGCTGCTGACGCTGTTCCAGCGCTACATGCGGCCGATGATCGAGGCGGGCCGCGTCTTCGCCGCCGTGCCGCCGCTGCACCGCATCGAACTGGTCCAGCCGAAGAAGGGCCAGGACAAGTACGTCTACACGTACTCGGACCGCGAGCTGCGCGAGACCCTGCTCGAGTTCCAGCGCAAGGGCGTCCGGTACAAGGACTCCATCCAGCGCTACAAGGGCCTGGGCGAGATGGACGCCGACCAGCTGGCCGAGACCACGATGGACCCGCGCCACCGCACGCTGCGCCGGATCAACATCGGCGAGCTGGAGGCGGCGGAGCAGGTCTTCGATCTGCTGATGGGCAACGACGTGGCGCCGCGCAAGGAGTTCATCAGCAGCTCCGCCGCGACCCTCGACCGCTCGCGCATCGACGCCTGACAAGCGCGGTACCAGGGGGCGCGCCGTGTGGCGCGCCCCTTTCGCGTGCCCGGTGGCTCCACCCGTGGGTGGAGCCACCGGATCCACCCACGTTCCACCCCAGCTCCGATCTCCTGACCTGCACTCTTCCGTAGCGTCGACGGTGTTGAACCACTCCGTTCCGACCGCTCCACGGAGGCAGTCATGTCCGGACCGACCGAAGTTCTCGTGATCGTCGCCGTCGTCGCGCTCGTCCTCGTGCGTCAGTTCAGGACAGAGCGCCTGGCGAGGGACCGCAAGTGGTGGCTGCTGCCCCTGATCCTCGGATTCGTGGCCGTCAGGAACGGCTCTCTGACGGACCCGCGGCACACCGGGGCGTCGGCCGTCCTGCTCGCCCTCGAAGTGGTGGTCAGCATCGGTGTGGGGATCGGATGGGCGTTCACCACCCGGATCTGGTCCGATGAGCGGGGCGACCTGTGGACCAGGGGCACGGTGGCCACGGCCGGAACGTGGATCGGGGGCATCGCGGCCCGGGCGGCCGTCGTCGGGATCGGTCTGGTGATGGGCGTCCACCTCGGCAGCTCCTCGTTCCTGCTGGGAATCGCCCTCTCCCTCCTGGCCCGTTCCGGTGTCCTGATGTGGCGGGCCGGCCATGAGCGGATGGCATACGCGGGTGCTGTTCCGCAGCCGGTGGGGGAGGGCCGCGGGTGAATCCGGGCGGCCGGCTCTGGCGAAGGCATTGGCTGAAGCCATCCGGTCACGCGCATTAATAATCTGTTCGCCAAATTCGGCCTCAAGGGCCGTACGCAGAGGGCGTGTTACGCAAATCGGCACGGGCTTGCGAACCTTCCGGAAACTAACCGCATTTACCCATCACCTAATGGGGTGAACGACTTGTGAGCTGAGTCCAGGATCTTCCCGATCTGTCCATCCTTGGCAGGCGGCCGCAGTGGGCCGCGGACAAGGAGAGTTCGGTGGAGAAGCAAGACGGGTGCGAGACGGCGCAGCCCCGGGCCGGTGATCGCGGTGGCGTCAGCGATCCCTGGTACGACGCGCTGGCCTCGGGATGGGGCGATGTGGACGGCACGGGCGCGCCGGCGCCCGCCGTACCCGCCCAGCCCGTGCCGGGGCAGCGGAGTGCGGCGGGCATCTACCTGGAAGTCCAGCGCAGCGAGGCCTTTCAAGAAGTGCGCAGGCGCTATCGGAGGTTCGTCGTCCCCGCGTGCGCGGTCTTCTTCACCTGGTACGTGGCGTACGTGGTGGCCGCGACGACCGCGCCGGGCCTCATGGCCCAGCGGGTCACGGGCGCGGTGAACGTCGCGATGGTGGCGGGGCTCGGGCAGTTCGCCAGTACGTTCCTGCTGACGTGGCTGTACGTGCGTCACGCGCGGCTGCGCCGCGACCGGCCCGCGCTCGAACTGCGCTGGGACACGCAGGAGATGACACGCGGCATCGCGAGCTCCGCGAGCAAGAACAATTCGGCCCACGGCGAGGGTGGTCAGTGGTGACCGGGACGCATCAGACTCTGGCATTGGTGCTGTTCAGCGCCTTCGTGGCGGTGACGCTGGGGATCACGACCTGGGTGAGCCGCAACCGGCACGGATCGGCTGAGGAGTTCTACGCGGGCGGCCGACTCTTCTCCCCCATGGAGAACGGTTTTGCCATTGCCGGTGACTACATGTCGGCGGCTTCCTTCCTCGGCATCTCCGGAGTGATCGCGCTCTTCGGGTACGACGGGCTGCTCTACTCCGTGGGCTTCCTCGTGGCCTGGCTCGTGGTGCTCTTCCTGGTGGCCGAACTGGTCCGCAACTGCGGGCGGTTCACTCTCGCCGACGTCGTCGCGGCACGGATGCGGGAGCGTCCGGTGCGCATCGCGGCGGGAACTTCCTCGGTCACCGTTTCCGTTCTCTATCTGGTGGCGCAGATGGTGGGTGCGGGCAGCCTCGTCGCGCTGCTGCTCGGCGGGAAGAGCGGGGGTGCGCAGGCCTGGACCGTCGTCGGCGTCGGCGCGCTCATGGTGATCTATGTGTCGATGGGAGGGATGCGGGCCACCACCTGGATCCAGATCGTGAAGGCTGTGCTGCTCATGGGCGGCACGATCGCCCTGACGGTGCTCGTCCTGGCGCGGTTCCACGGGGACTTCGACCAGTTGCTGCGTGCCGCCGCCGCGCGCAGCGGGCACGGTTCCGACTTCCTCGTGCCCGGTCTGAAGTACGGCGGAAGCTGGACCGCGCGCTTCGACTTCATCAGCCTGGGCCTCGCGCTGGTGCTCGGTACGGCGGGCCTTCCGCACATCCTGTCGCGCTTCTACACGGTGCCGACGGCGCGGGCCGCACGCCGTTCCGTCGTCTGGTCCATCGGCCTCATCGGCAGCTTCTACCTGATGACGATCGTGCTCGGATTCGGCGCGGCCGCCATCGTGGGCTCCAACGCGGTGCGGGAGTCGAACGCGGCGGGCAACACGGCGGTCCCGCTGCTCGCCCTCGACCTCGGCGGCGGTGCCGACTCCACGGGCGGCACCGTGCTGTTCGCGGTCGTCGCGGCGGTCGCCTTCGCCACGATCCTCGCCGTCGTCGCCGGGATCACGCTGGCCTCCTCCGCGTCCGTCGCGCACGACCTGTACGCCTCCCTGCGGCGCCGTGACCGGACGGGCAAGCCGGTGGGCAAGGAGCGCAGCGAGGTCGCGGTGGCACGGGTCGCCGCGGCCGGCATCGGTGTGCTCGCGATCGCGCTCGGACTGCTCGCACGCGACCTGAACGTGGCGTTCCTGGTCGGTCTCGCCTTCGCCGTGGCCGCGTCGGCCAACCTGCCGGTGCTGCTGTACTCGCTGTTCTGGCGGAACTTCACGACGCGCGGCGCGGTGTGGTCGGTGTACGGCGGCCTGGTGCCCGCGCTGCTGCTGGTCGTGCTGTCACCGGTGGTCTCGGGCAGCCCGACCTCCCTCTTCCCGGGTGTCGACTTCCAGTACTTCCCGCTGGAGAACCCCGGGCTTGTCTCCATCCCGCTGGGCTTCCTCGCGGGCTGGATGGGCACCGTGACCTCGCACGAGCCGCCGGACGACGGCAAGCACGCGGAGACCGAGGTGCGGGCGCTCACCGGCGCGGGCGCCGTGTGAGCCCACGGCCCCGACGGACCGCACCAGCCGCAGGCGGGCCGTCGGGGCCGTTCTCGGGGCGAGCCGTGGGGCCGGGTCAGGCGCCGGATCCCCGGCGCGGGTCCGCCCAGACGTAGAGATGCTCCGGGCGGCCCGCGTCACCGTATTTCAGCGTCAGTTTCGCGCTGCCGGTGCGTTCCAGCAGCTTCAGGTAGCGCTGGGCGGTCTGCCGGCTCAGGCCCGTCAGATCGGCGATCTCCTGCGCGGACAGGGCCCGTTCGGCGTCGACCAGCGTCCTGCGGACCAGCTCCGCCGTGCTCGGCGAGTGCCCCTTGGGCAGCGCGGGCTGCGCCCCGGTCGCCGAGAGAGCGCCGAAGATCCGGTCCACCTGGGCCTGTTCGGCCTCGCCGCCGCCCGCGAAGGTGTGCCGCAGCGCCGCGTACGCCTCCAGCTTGGCGCGCAGACCGGCGAACGCGAACGGCTTGACCAGATACTGCAGCGCGCCCTGGCGCATCGCCGCCTGCACCGTGGCCACGTCACGGGCCGCGGTCACCATGATCACGTCGGTCTGATGGCCGAGCCGCCGCATCTCGCGCACCAGGTCGAGCCCCGTCGCGTCGGGCAGATAGTGGTCCAGGAGCACCAGATCGAGCCCGGGGCTCGCCTCCACCAGCCGCAACGCGTCGGCCGCGTTGTGCGCCTCACCGGCGACCCGGAATCCCGCGACCTTCGCCACGTACGCGGCATTGACCCGCGCCACCCGGGCGTCGTCGTCGACGACCAGGACATCGATCGGTCCGTCGTTCATCGCGACTCCTCCGTCGTCGGGGCGCCCGTGCCGTCCTGCCCGGCACCGGAGGCCGGTTCGGTGAGGGCGTCGGGCAGCACGACCGTGAACAGCGCGCCGCCGCCCTCGGCCTCCGTGACCGTGGCTCGGCCGCCCTGCCGCTCCGCGAGCCGGCGCACCAGGGCCAGGCCGATGCCGCGCTTGCCGTGCGCGGGCGGCTTCTTCGTGGACCAGCCCTCGGTGAAGATCACCTCTCGCTGGTCCCGGGGAATTCCGGGCCCGGTGTCGCGCACGCGCACGACGGCCGTCGTCCCTTCCGCACGCAAGGCCACCTCCACGCGCGCGTGCGGGGTGCCCGCGACGGCGTCCAGCGCGTTGTCGACCAGATTGCCCACCGCGGTCACCAGCCCGCGCGGATCGATCAGCCGGTCGGGCAGCAGTGTGCGGTCGGACAGCCACAGGGCCACGCCCCGCTCGGCCGCCACGGCGGCCTTGCCGACGAGCAGCGCGGCCAGCAGCGGATCGTGGATCTTCTCGGTGACCTGCTCCGAGGTCGCCCGGTGATCACCGACCACCTCGCCCACGAACTCCACGGCGTCCTCGTACATCTCCAGCTCCAGCAGCCCCAGCAGGGTGTGCATGCGGTTGGCGTGCTCGTGGTCCTGGGCGCGCAGGGCGTCGATCAGGCCGCGCGTGGAGTCGAGTTCGCGGCCGAGCTGCTCCAGTTCGGTCCGGTCGCGCAGGGTGGCGACAGCGCCCCCGTCGTGCGTGGGCATCCGGTTGGCGACGAGGACGCGCTGGCCGCGCACGGTCAGCAGATCGGTGCCGGCGACCCGGCCGCCGAGCACGTCGGTCGTCCGCCCGGGGCCGAGCGCGGTGTCCAGCGGCTGTCCGATCGACGCCGCGTCGAGGCCGAGCAGCCGCTGCGCCTCGTCGTTCAGTAGCCGTATGCGGCCGCCGCGGTCCAGGGCGACGACGCCCTCCCGGATGCCGTGCAGCATCGCCTCGCGCTCGGCCAGCAGCGCGGAGATGTCCGAGAAGGCCAGGTCGCGCGTCTGCCGCTGGACGCGGCGGGAGATCAGGTACGCGGCGAGCGCGCCGACGGCCAGGGCCCCGCCCGCGTAGGCGAACAGGCCGGGGACCGCGTGGACGAGGCGGGCCCGGACGCTGTCGTACTCGATCCCGACCGACACCGCGCCCACGATGGCGCCGTCACGGCCCCTCAGGGGCACTTTGCCGCGCGCGGAGCGGCCCAGGGTCCCGTCGTCGATCTGCATCACGTCGTGGCCCTCCAGCGCCTCGCTGGGGTCCGTCGAGACGACCTTGCCGATCTGGCCGGTGTCGGTGTGCGACCAGCGCACGCCCTGTTTGTTCATGATCACGACGTACTCGGCGCCGCTGGCCCGCCGGATCCGCTCCGCCGCGGCCTGCACCGGCCCGCCGACCGTGGGCCGTGTGGACCGCAGGTCGTCGGCGATCCGCGGCTGGGCCGCGGTGGTCTGCGCGATGGCCAGCGCCCGCCGCATCGCCTGGTCGTCCAACTGGTCGCTCAGGGGCGCCAGGAACAGCCCGGTGGCGAGCACGGCGACACCGGCCGCGATCGCCAGCTGCATGACCAGCACCTGCGCGAACATGCGCCGGGGCAGGCCGAGACGCAGGCGGCGTGCGGGGGGAGTCGTGCTCATGAGGACGAACGGTACGGGCCCTCGCGTCCGCGTCGAACACCTTGTGGCGCGGATCTCGTACGGGGCCGGGACCGATCCCGTACGAAGCCGGGGCCGACACCGTGCGCGGCCGGGACCGATCCCGTACGAGGCCTGGACTTTGTCAGCCGAGGGGCGCGGGAATCTCGCGGACCGTCACGACATCCATGCGGGCCGGTGATCCGAGAGCGGCGCCGCAGCTCTCGGGGCGCGGCGGCGCGGACGTCCCCTGAGCCACCGTGACCTGCCACCGGCGCCCGTCGACGTGTGCGAGCGCCACCTCCCAGCACGGGGAGTCGCCCTCGACGGCCTGGGTGCGTACGACGGTCAGGGCGTCGGCGGCGTCCTCACGCGTGGCGCGGCGCACCGCGAGCTCCGCCGCCTGACCCGGGCGGTCCCAGGCGGAGCTGCCGCGGCACCCCTCGGTGACGACGCGCCCCGCGCGAACGGCCTCCAGGATCTCCTTCACCTCCGCGGCGGTGACCCTTCCGTAGGCGTACCCGTACGGCAGCACCAGGAGGGTGGGGGAGAAGCGGTGGCCTCCGAGGTGGGTGACCTCCCAGACGCCCTCCTCACCGGAGAGCGCCAGTTCGGCGGCGAGCGGGCGGCCCAGGACGGCGCAGCAGCGGTCGCGCTTCCCGTTCGTGCAGACGAGCGCGAGCGGAGCGCCTTCGTGGGGTGTGCCGAAGCCGCCGTGGATCCCCGCTCCCAGAGCCGCGAAATCGAGCGTGAGCAACTCGTCGGGGGACGTGATCGTGGCACTGCGCAGCCAGGCGTCACCGGGAGCGGTGTGGGCGATGTAGACCTGTCGCCGGGACTGGCCGTGGCGGTCCGCGTGCCGGCCGGGGCGGCGCACGAGTGCGACGCGGACGCCGGTGCCGTCGGCGGCCGCCTCCAGGGCGCGGCCCACCTCGGGGTCCAGATGGCTGGAGGTCAGGGCCTTGGCGCCCCAGGGACCCGGCTGCTCGATCAGCAGCCAGGTCCGGGCGGTGGCCGCGGTTCCCGCGAGAGGCTCGTCGAGATCCCGCGACGCGGTCGTGCACGTACTCACACAGGGCAGCCTAATCGGCCCTGCCGATCACTCCTGCCCTGGTGGTGCGGGGAGCGGCTGCGGCGGACGCGCACCTACGTAGTGGCCCGTGGGCCGCATCCTGAGCGGCCGTTCCCCGTACTCCTCCAGGGCGTGGGCGATCCAGCCCGCCGTGCGCGCGACGGCGAACAGGGTCTCGCCCGCCTCGGCCGGCATTCCGAAGGACGCCGTGAACACGGCGAGCGCGAGGTCCACGTTGGCGTGCAGGTCGGTGTGGCGGGCCGTCGTCGCCACCACGTCACGGGCGGCGGCCAGCGCGGGCCGCGCCTCGGGCAGCTCCTCCAGTGCCGCGAACAGCGCCTGCGCGCGCGGGTCCTCGCCCTGGTAGAGGCGGTGCCCGAGCCCGGGGACGCGGCGCCCGGCGCGCAGCTCGTCGGAGACCACCGGACCGGCGCCGCCGCGGTCCAGGACGTCCAGGAGCATCCGGTGGGCCAGGCCGCTCGCCGCGCCGTGCAGCGGGCCCTCCAGGACCCCCAGACCGGCGGAGACGGCCGCGTACGCGTGCGCGCGGGCCGACGCCGCGACACGGACGGCGAGCGTCGAGGCGGCCAGGTCGTGGTCGGCGAGCAGCGCGAGGGCCATGTCGAGCGTGCGCAGTGACGCCTCGTCGGGCAGCTTGTGGGACAACCGGCCCCACAGCCGCCGCGCGATCGGTTCCCCGTCCGCGTAGGTGGAACGCACCAGGGGCAGGGCCGTCGCGAGCGTTGGGATGAGGGAGCGCGCGGCGCCGAGGACGGACTCCTCGGACAGGTCGTAGCGCAGTGGGTCGGCGGTGGCGGCGGCGACGGCCGCGACCCGCAACCGGTCCACGGGGCTGGTGAGTTCGGGCAGCGCGGCGACCGCGCGCCGGGCCGCCTCGCGCGACTCCCGCGGCGCGGTGAACCGGGCACCGGGGCGCAGGGTCCCGGTCCACAGCCACTCCGCGACCTCCTCGTAGGAGTGGCGCTGGGCGAGCTCCACGGCGTCGACCCCCCGGAAGAAGTACCTGTCCGCGTCGATGAGGGTCAGACGGGTGCGCACCGTCAGTTCGTTCGCCGCCGAACCCGTCGTGCTCTCCCGCTTGTTGCGGCGGGCCAGGGCCTCGACCTCGGCGGCGTCGAAGGTGCTGCCGCGCCTGCCCTCGCTCCGGCGGCTCGTGAGCTGCCCCCGGCTCACGTACGCGTACACGGTCTCGGGCTTCACGCCGAGCAGCTCGGCGGTCTCCCTGGTGCTCAGCCGACGAGCCTGACGGGTGGCCGGCGATCCCGGTTCCTGATCCCTCATGTGCGTCACCGTATCCGGATAGCCATAGGTTGATTGAATCAATATTGACAGAGATCGAGTCAAGCATGGACAGTCGAATCAAGTAAAGGGAGGAAACATGCCGATCAACGGGACCACGGCCACCCCTGTCGTCGACGTACCGCGCGGGCTCGCCGGTGTTGTCGTCACCGACACCGCGCTCGGGGACGTCAGGGGACGCGAGGGCTTCTACCACTACCGCCAGTACTCCGCCGTCGAGCTCGCGCAGAGCCGCAGCTTCGAGGACGTCTGGCACCTGATGATCCACGGCGAACTGCCCGACGCCGAGCGATCCGCCGCCTTCGCCCGGGAGACCGCGGCGCTGCGCCCGCTTCCCGGCGAGGTGCGCGCGGCACTGCCCGCCATCGCCGCGGCCGGCTCCCTCTCCGGGCCGCTCGCCGGGCTCCGTACGGCTCTGTCGCTCTTCGGCGCCTCCCGCGGCTTCCGGCCCGTCTACGACATCGATGCCGACCGGCGCCGCGAGGACACCCTTGCCGCGGCCGCCGTGGTCCCCACGATGCTCACCGCGCTGCACCGGCTCGGCGAAGGGCTCGAACCGGTGGAGCCGCGCGCGGACCTCTCCTACGCGGCCAACTACCTGTACATGCTGACGGGTTCGGAGCCGGACCCCGCGCACGCGCGGGCCGTGGAGCAGTACCTCATCTCCACCATTGATCACGGTTTCAATGCGTCAACCTTCACGGCACGCGTCATCACGTCGACCGGCGCGGATGTCGCCGCCTGTCTGGTCGGCGCGGTCGGAGCGCTGTCCGGGCCGCTGCACGGCGGCGCGCCGAGCCGTGCGCTCGACACCTTGGCCGCGATCGGCACCCCGGACCGCATCGACCCCTGGATCCGCGAGCGGGTCCTGGCCGGCGACCGGATCATGGGCTTCGGGCACCCCGTCTACCGCACGGAGGACCCGCGCTCGCGGATGCTGCGCGGGATCGCGGAGGGGTTCGGCGGACCGCTGGTGGAATTCGCGGTCGAGGTCGAACGCCATGTCGAGGCGATCCTCGCCGAGCTGAAGCCGGGCCGCGAACTGCACACGAACGTGGAGTTCTACGCGGGCGTGGTCATGGAGCTGTGCGGTCTGCCCCGGACCATGTTCACGCCGACGTTCGCGGCGGCGCGGGTCGTCGGCTGGAGCGCCAACATCCTCGAGCAGGCTCAGGACTCGAAGATCATCCGGCCCGCGGCGCGCTATGTGGGCGTGGAGCCGCCGGTGGCGGTGCCGGTCGTCTCATGACGGGTGCGGTCGAGGCCGGGCGACGGTGGTTGCCGGACCTCGACCGTGCAGGAGCTACGCGGTCCCGATCAGGGAGTGGGCCCGTCCGGAGGACGGTCTGTGCTGGAGTCCAGGTCGTCCGGCACTGCGCTGGTGTCGCTGCCGGACGGTAGGGGTGGAGCGTCATCGCCCCTGGTGGGGCGCTTGTCGGGGAACGGCGAACAGGCGAGGGCCGGGCCGCCCCGATGGCCGGATGACCGGCATCAGGCCTCGGGGATGTCCGCCTTGGCCCGCACGAGGGTGTCGCGGGTGATGACCACGATCCGCTCGTAGTCGGCCCGCGCGGCATCGGTGGGCAACTCGGCGTCGAGTGCCTCGGTCGCGTCCGTGCCGATGACCGCGAAGTTGCCGTCCGCGAGCTCGAAGATGTCGGGGCAGGTCTGGCCGGAGGCGCTTCCGCGTTGACGGGGAGACGCACCGATACGGCGCACGATTTTCAAGAGGATCCCGGTCCTTGGGGCTGGGTGGGTTAGGAGCGGGCACAGATTAGCCGCTCGGGAACCCTCTCGAAGCGTGTTGGATACGCCAACTGGGTTTAATCGCAAGGAGGTTCGCCAACCACCCACCACTCATCCGTTTCAGCCTCCTCCAGATCCTGGAGCAGTTGTTCGACCATGCGGCCGAGTTCGGCCTCGGCGGAGGTCCCCTCGAGACTGGCGCGATGATGCTGGGTGGCCGCCAGATAGGACCGGACGATCGGGTTCTGGCAGATCACCCGGAGATGGCCGTAGAGCTCGCGCCGGTTCATGGCGCCGATGCGGTGGAAGTAGAGGGCGTTCGTGTAGAGCGCGTTGGCGAACAGGTACTGGCGCTGCTGCTCGGGAGGGACCGGTTCCTCGTACGTGTCGAGGACGGCGGCCAGTGCCGGATCGTCCATGGCCTTGCAGAGCAGATCGAAGTGGAGCCGGTGCTGTTCGGTGAGGGCGGCGTTCCGCCGTCTGCGCGTCACCAGCGAGGTCAGGGACCCCGCCGCCGTCCCGGCACCGGCCGCCAGCGCGGCGGCCAGTGCCCGTGCTCCGTAACTCTTAGTGGCCATGTCAACCCCCGGTTCAGGCGACCGCGAGCCGGTCGTCGGTGCGGGTCGACAAGACAGGGACCGGCGAGCGGTGGGCGGTGCGCTTGCCGCCTCCCAGGATGCCGAGCGGCTCTGATCGGCAGGGGGGCGGAGAGGAGGCGCACGGAGGGAAGCTCGGGTCGCACACACCGGCGCCATGTCCTGACATCTTCCCGGCGATCGGCGTGAGCAATCGTTCACCGGGCGACCTTTCCCGCGCTCGTATCCTGGGGCTCCGGTTGTCCTTCGTACGAGATCCGGCCACCGGGCCGGTGGTGTTCCGTCAGTGAGAGAGGTCGCACGTTGAGCAAGGCGAACCCGCCGCAGATCCCGGTCGTCGTCCTGGCGGGCTTCCTCGGCTCGGGGAAGACCACGGTCCTGAACCATCTGCTCCACCACAGCGCCGGTACCCGGATCGGCGCGATCGTCAACGACTTCGGGGCGATCGAGATCGACGCGATGGCCGTCGCCGGACAACTCGGCGACTCGACGGTGTCGCTCGGCAACGGATGTCTGTGCTGCGCCGTGGACGCCAGTGAACTTGACGTCTATCTGGACAAGTTGACCCGCCCCGTCAATGACGTGCACGCCATTGACGTCATCGTGATCGAGGCCAGCGGGATCGCGGAACCGCAGGAACTGGTGCGCATGGTGCTCGCCAGTGAGAACCCGCGGATCGTCTACGGCGGTCTGGTCGAGGTCGTCGACGCCGCCGAGTTCGACGCGACCCGCGAGAAGCACCCCGAGGTGACCCGCCACCTGGGCCTCGCGGATCTCGTCGTCGTGAACAAGGGCGACCGCGTGGACGAGGCGGAGCGGGAGCGGGTGCTCGGCGCGGTGCGGGCGGCGGCGGAGAGCGCGGCCGTCGTCAGCGCGTCGTACGGGCGTGTCGACCCGGAGATGCTCTTCGACTGCCGGCCGGGCGAGGAACGCATCGGGCAGCTGTCGTTCGACGACCTGCACCGCCACGACACCCCCGAGCCGGCACATTTGCACGACGCCTACGAGAGCGTCGACTTCACCGCCGAGGTGCCCATGGACCCACGCCGGCTGATGGCCTTCCTGGACAGCCGGTCCGAGGGGCTCTACCGCATCAAGGGGTACGTCGACTTCGGCGCTGCCGATCCGCGCAACCGGTACGCCGTGCACGCCGTCGGGCGTTTCCTGCGCTTCTACCCGGAGCCGTGGCCGGGCGACGGCTCGCCGCGGCTGACCCAGCTCGTCCTCATCGGCGCGGGTGTCGACACGGAGGCGCTCGACCGCGAACTCGCCGCCTGTACGAGCGACGCCCCGCACACTGCCGACGAGCACAGCATGTGGGGCGTTCTCCGCTACGTACAGGACACGGAAACAGAGGGCTTCTAGACGGGCCCCGCCACCGAGGCCACCGTCTTCGCCAGCGAGACGCCCGAGCCGTCGCGGCGCGGGTCCATCTCGGGCAGCTCCGCCGGAGTGCCGTTCTTCTGCGCCGCGCGCGCGGGCGCCGGGCCGGCCCAGGCCAGGCTCAGGCAGTCCTCGCCCTTCAGGAACCGCTGGCAGCGCACACCGCCCGTGGCGCGGCCCTTCCTCGGGTACTGGTCGAACGGCGTCAGCTTCGCCGTCGTCTGCACCGAGTCGTCGAGCGTGCCGCGCGAACCGGCCACCGTGAACACCACCGCGTCGACCGCGGGATCGACCGCGGTGAACGAGATGACCTTCGCGCCGGTCGCCAGCTTCACCCCGGCCATGCCGCCCGCGGGACGTCCCTGCGGGCGCACGATGGACGCCTGGAAGCGCAGCAACTGCGCGTCGTCCGTGACGAAGACCAGATCCTCCTCGCCCGTCCGCAGCTCGATCGCGCCCACGATCCGGTCACCGTCCTTGAGGCTGATGACCTCCAGCTCCTCCTTGTTGGCCGGATAGTCCGGCACGACGCGCTTGACCACACCCTGCTCGGTGCCGATGGCCAGACCCGGTGACGACTCGTCGAGCGTCATCAGGCAGACGACCTTCTCGTCGGCCTCCAGGGAGGACAGGAACTCGGAGATCGGCGCGCCACCGGACAGGTTCGGCACGGAGGCCGTGTCCGGGAGCTGCGGCAGATCGATCACGTTCAGCCGCAGCAGGCGGCCCTCGGAGGTGACCGCGCCGATCTCGCCGCGGGCCGTGGCCGGCACCGCGGAGACGATCAGATCGTGCTTGACGCGCTTGGCGTCCTCGTCCTCGGCGAACGCCCCGCCGTTCGCCGTACGGGCCAGCAGGCCGGTCGAGGAGAGCAGCACGCGGCACGGGTCGTCGGCCACCTGCAGCGACACCGAGGCGACCGGGGTGCCCGCCGACTCCAGGAGCACCGTGCGCCGGTCGGAACCGAACTTCTTCGCCACCGCGGCCAGTTCGGTGGAGACCAGCTTGCGCAGCTCGGCGTCCGAGTCGAGGATCCCGGTCAGCTCGTCGATCTCGCCGTTGAGCTTGTCGCGCTCCGCGTCCAGCTCGATGCGGTCGAACTTGGTGAGCCTGCGCAGCGGCGTGTCCAGGATGTACTGCGTCTGGATCTCGCTCAGCGAGAACCGCTCGATGAGGCGCTCCTTGGCCTCCGCGCTGTTCTCACTGGAGCGGATGATGCGGATGACCTCGTCGATGTCGACCAGGGCGACGAGCAGGCCCTCCACCAGGTGCAGCCGGTCCTGCTTCTTGCTGCGGCGGAACTCGCTGCGGCGGCGCACCACGGTGAAACGGTGGTCCAGGTAGACCTCGAGGAGTTCCTTGAGGCCGAGGGTGAGCGGCTGACCGTCGACCAGCGCCACATTGTTGATGCCGAAGGACTCCTCCATCGGCGTCAGCTTGTAGAGCTGCTCCAGGACGGCCTCCGGCACGAAGCCGTTCTTGATCTCGATGACCAGGCGCAGGCCGTGCTCGCGGTCGGTGAGGTCCTTGACGTCGGCGATGCCCTGGAGCTTCTTCGCCCCGACCAGTTCCTTGATCTTCGTGATGACCTTCTCGGGGCCGACCGCGAAGGGCAGTTCCGTGACGACGAGGCCCTTGCGGCGCGCCGTCACGGTCTCCACCGCGACCGTCGCGCGGATCTTGAAGGTGCCGCGCCCCGACTCGTAGGCGTCCTTGATGCCGGACAGGCCCACGATCCGGCCGCCGGTCGGCAGGTCGGGCCCGGGCACGAACTTCATGAGCGTCTCGAGGTCCGCTCCCGGGTGCTTGATCAAGTGCCGCGCGGCGGCGATCACTTCGCCCAGGTTGTGCGGCGGCATGTTCGTCGCCATGCCGACCGCGATGCCCGACGCGCCGTTCACCAGCAGGTTCGGGTAGGCCGCCGGGAGGACCAGGGGCTCCTGCTCCTGGCCGTCGTAGTTCGGCGCGAAGTCGACCGTGTTCTCGTCGATCGAGTCCGTCATCAGGGCCGCGGCGGCGTTCGGGCGGCACTCGGTGTACCTCATGGCGGCCGGACGGTCGTCGTTGCCCAGCGAGCCGAAGTTGCCGTGTCCGTCGACGAGGGGGACGCGCATGGAGAACGGCTGGGCCAGACGCACCAGCGCGTCGTAGATCGACGCGTCGCCATGGGGGTGCAACTTACCCATGACCTCGCCGACCACGCGGGCGCACTTCACATAGCCGCGCTCGGGGCGCAGCCCCATCTCGTTCATCTGGTAGACGATGCGGCGGTGGACGGGCTTCATCCCGTCGCGTGCGTCGGGCAGGGCGCGGGAGTAGATGACCGAGTACGCGTACTCCAGGTAGGAGCCCTGCATTTCGTCGACCACGTCGATGTCGAGGATCCTCTCCTCGAAGGCAGCGTCGTCATCGGGTCGCGGGGTCTTCGTGCTGCGGCGGGCCATCGCTGCTGCGGCTCCTTCACCAACATGAACGGGTACATGAAACGGGAACTGTTGCGGACCATTGTGGACCGCGCCACTGACAACGCTGCTCGCGACCCGTCCGTACCGCGCGGTTCGGGGCGCTCGCGGGGGCCGTGTGTGCGCTCACGGCGTAGCCCGGGCGGGAACTTCGCCAGGGGTCAGCACGCTTGCATACAGTGGCAGGACTGGCAGCACTTCTGCACTTTCCGCGATCGAAGGGACGTACATGCCCATGGGTCACACGGCCACCGCCGAGGCCGGTTCCGGCGGCCTGACAGCGACCGAGCACCGGCTGGCCAACGGCCTGCGCGTGGTGCTCTCCGAGGATCACCTGACCCCGGTCGCGGCGGTCTGCCTCTGGTACGACGTCGGCTCGCGCCACGAGGTCAAGGGCCGTACCGGTCTGGCTCACCTTTTCGAGCACCTGATGTTCCAGGGCTCGAAGCAGGTGTCGGGCAACGGCCACTTCGAGCTGGTCCAGGGCGCGGGCGGTTCGCTCAACGGCACGACGAGCTTCGAGCGCACGAACTACTTCGAGACCATGCCCGCCCACCAGCTGGAGCTGGCGCTCTGGCTGGAGGCCGACCGCATGGGCTCGCTCCTGACGGCCCTGGACGACGAGTCGATGGAGAACCAGCGCGACGTCGTCAAGAACGAGCGCCGGCAGCGCTACGACAACGTCCCGTACGGCACCGCCTTCGAGAAGCTGACTGCCCTCATGTACCCCGAGGGCCACCCGTACCACCACACGCCCATCGGCTCCATGGCCGACCTGGACGCCGCCACCCTGGAGGACGCGCGGAACTTCTTCCGCACCTACTACGCGCCCAACAACGCGGTGCTCTCCGTGGTGGGCGACATCGATCCCGAGCAGACGCTCGCCTGGATCGACAAGTACTTCGGCTCCATCCCCGCCCACGACGGCAAGCCCGCCCCGCGCGACGGCGGCCTGCCGGACGTCATCGGCGAGCAGCTGCGCGAGGTCGTCGAGGAGGAGGTGCCGGCCCGCGCCCTGATGGCCGCCTACCGCCTCCCCGCGGACGGCACGCGCGCGTGCGACGCCGCCGACCTCGCCCTGACCGTGCTCGGCGGCGGCGAGTCCTCGCGCCTGTACAACCGCCTCGTGCGCCGCGACCGCACCGCGGTCGCCGCCGGCTTCGGCCTGCTGCGGCTCGCCGGCGCGCCCTCCCTCGGCTGGCTGGACGTGAAGACGTCCGGGGACGTCGAGGTGCCCGTCATCGAGGCGGCCGTCGACGAGGAGCTGGCCCGGTTCGCCGAGGAGGGCCCGAGCCCGGAGGAGATGGAGCGCGCGCAGGCCCAGTTGGAGCGCGAGTGGCTGGACCGGCTCGGCACCGTCGCGGGCCGCGCCGACGAACTGTGCCGCTACGCGGTGCTGTTCGGCGACCCGCAGCTCGCCCTCACCGCCGTGGGGCGGGTCCTGGACGTGACCGCCGAGGAGGTCCAGGAGATCGCCAAGGCGCGCCTGCGGCCCGACAACCGCGCGGTCCTGGTGTACGAGCCCACGGCTCCCGCCGAGGCCGACGACGAGACCGCAGCGAACGACGAGGAGGCGGGCCAGTGACCGAGCAGCTCGCGAGCATGGACTTCCACCCGCAGCCGCAGCCCGGCGCGGCCAGGCCGTGGGCGTTCCCCGCCCCGCAGCGCGGCGCGCTCGACAACGGCCTCACCGTCCTGCACTGCCACCGCCCCGGCCAGCAGGTCGTCGCCGTGGAGGTCAATCTGGAGGCGCCCCTGGAGGCCGAGCCCCAGGGCCTCGACGGCGTCGCCACGATCATGGCGCGGGCCTTCAACGAGGGCACCGACAAGCACTCCGCCGAGGAGTTCGCGGCCGAGCTGGAGCGGGCCGGTGCCACCATGGACGCGCACGCCGACCACCCCGGCGTCCGGGTCTCCCTCGAAGTGCCGGTCTCCCGGCTCCCCAAGGGGCTCGCCCTGCTGGCCGACGCCCTGCGGGCGCCCGCCTTCGCCGACAGCGAGATCGAGCGCCTGGTCGCCAACCGGCTCGACGAGATCCCGCACGAGAGCGCCAGCCCGGCCCGGCGCGCCGCCAAGGAGCTCTCCAGGCAGCTCTTCCCGGCCGAGGCGCGCATGTCGCGTCCCCGCCAGGGCAGCGAGGAGACCGTCGCCGCCATCGACGCGGCGGCCGTGCGCGCCTTCTACGAGAAGCACGTACGCCCCGCCACCGCCACCGCCGTGGTGGTGGGCGACCTCACCGGCGTCGACCTGGACGGCCTGCTCGCCGACACGCTCGGCGCCTGGACCGGGAACACCGCGCAGGCCCGCCCCGTGCCGCCCGTCACGGCCGACGACACCGGCCGCGTCGTCATCGTGGACCGCCCGGGCGCCGTGCAGACGCAGCTCCTCATCGGCCGCATCGGACCCGACAAGCACGACCGCGTGTGGGCCGCGCAGATCCTCGGCACGTACTGCCTGGGCGGCACCCTCACGTCGCGCCTCGACCGGGTCCTGCGCGAGGAGAAGGGCTACACCTACGGGGTGCGGTCCTTCGCGCAGGTGCTGCGCTCCGCGCCGGACGGGACGGGCGCCGCGATGCTCGCCATCAGCGGTTCCGTGGACACTCCGAACACCGGCCCCGCGCTCGACGACCTGTGGAAGGTGCTGCGCACACTGGCCGCGGAGGGCCTCACGGACGCCGAGCGGGACACGGCCGTGCAGAACCTGGTGGGGGTGGCCCCGCTCAAGTTCGAGACCGCCGCGAACGTCGCGGGCACCCTCGCCGACCAGGTCGAGCAGCACCTGCCCGACGACTTCCAGGCCCGCCTGTACCGCCAACTCGCCGACACGGGCACCGTGGAGGCCACGGCGGCGGTCGTGAACGCCTTCCCGGCGGACCGCCTGGTGACCATCCTCGTGGGTGACGCCGCTCAGATCGAGGAGCCGGTCAAGGCGCTCGGCATCGGCGAGGTGTCCGTGGTCGCCGGCTGAGCGGCACGCTCCCGAGCAACCGGCCCCGGAGCCCCGGTGACCCGCGAGGGCACCGGGGCTCGGTCATGTCCGTGATGTCGCTCACGTGCGCAAACGCGATCATCATGCTTCGCATATGTCCGAAATCGTGCGGAGGTTGCCTGTCTGCCCTGTGGCATGCGCGACAAAAGCCGGGATCCGTTTGTTGATTAAAAGATGTCCCGCTTAGCGTCGGTCCGGCTGTCCGCCGCACCAGTGCCGCGCCCGCGTCACCGGGCAGTCATCGCCGAGTCCCCCATGGCGCGAGCCAGGGGAGCCGGGGACCCACCGCAGTCCCTGGGGTGAATCGGGCTCCTCCCGCAAGGAGCGCCCGTAGGAGACCTTCCTGCTCCGAACCCGTCAGCTAACCCGGTAGGCGAGAGGGAAGGAAAGGATCAGCCTCCACATGGCGTTCACCCGTGCCACCGGGAAGCACCGTCGTCCGAGCCGTATCACCCGTACCACCGCACAGGTCGCGAGTGTCGCCGCGCTCACCACGACCGGTGTCGTCGGTGGCCTCGCCGCCCCCGCGCTCGCCGCGGACACCGCGGCCCCGGAACAGAACAACTTGTCGCAGGCCCTCTCCATCGGCGACTCCCTCGCCGACCGGATCGACGCCCAGGCCGCGGCCCAGAAGAAGGCCGCCGACGCGGCCGCCGCGAAGAAGAAGGCGGAGGCCGAGGCCAAGAAGCGGGCCGAGGAGGCCAAGCGCAAGGCCGAGGAGAAGGCCAAGAAGGAGCGCGAGGCCAAGGAGCGCGCCGCCCGCGAGGCCGAGCGCAAGCGCCTCAACTCCTTCGTGGCGCCCGTCTCCGGCTCGTACGTCTCCACCGCCTACAAGGCCAGCAGCGGCCTGTGGTCCTCCGGCAGCCACACGGGCATCGACTTCCACGCGGCCACCGGCACCGCGGTGCACGCGGTCGGCTCCGGCACCGTCGTCGAGGCCGGCTGGGGCGGCGCCTACGGCAACAACATCGTCATCAAGATGAACGACGGCACGTACACCCAGTACGGTCACCTGTCGTCCATCGGGGTCTCCGTCGGCCAGTCGGTCACCCCGGGTCAGCAGATAGCCCTCTCCGGTGCCACCGGCAACGCGACGGGCCCGCACCTCCACTTCGAGGCCCGCACCGGCCCCGACTACGGCTCGGACATCGACCCCGTCGCGTACCTGCGCTCGCACGGCGTGAACGTCTGACGCACCTCCGCGGTACCGCCCGAAAGCCCCGGCTCACCGAGCCGGGGCTTTCGCGTCGCCTGTCCTGAGCAGCCCGCCGGTGTCCAAAAAATATCCCTGGATTCCGGCCCGCCGTCGGAAATTCAAGCGCGGTGGAATAGAGTCATCGGGCAAGCGCGCTGACTCGATGTCAATCGCGCTTGTACGGGCGTCAATCGACCGCGTTTCGCGGGGATTAAGGCGGAGGTCGGGTCATGCGCATTCCCGCGCACTCGGTATGCACGGCGATCCGCGACGACATCGTCGCGGGTGTCTACGAGCGCGGCGGCAGACTCACCGAGGAACTGCTCGCGCGGCGCTACGGCGTCTCGCGCGTCCCGGTCCGTGAGGCGCTGCGCACCCTGGAAGCGGAAGGGTTCGTCGTCACGCGGCGGCACGCGGGCGCGTGCGTCGCCGAGCCCACCGAGCAGGAGGCCGCCGACCTCCTGGAGATTCGCATGCTGCTCGAACCGCTGGGCGCGGCCCGTGCGGCCCAGCGCCGCACCGAGGCCCACCTCAAGGTGCTGCGCGGCCTGGTCAGGCTGGGTCAGGAGCGCTCCAGGCGAGGGCAGAACGAGGACCTGCGCTCGCTGGGCGGCTGGTTCCACGAGACGCTCGCCCAGGCCTCCGGCAGTCCCGGTCTGATCACCCTGCTCACCCAGCTGCGGCACAAGATCGCCTGGATGTACGCGGTCGAGACGCCGGGCCGGCCGGCCGAGTCCTGGTCCGAGCACGGCGCCATCGTCGACGCCGTGGCCCGCGGCGACGCCGAGCGGGCCCGCGCCCTGACGGCCCAGCACACCGAGCGCGCGACAGCGGCCCACCGACTGCGCGTCCCGCGCGCGGGCGAGCGTGTGAGGACTTCGCAACATCCCGTAAACACGGCGGGGCTCCAGTATTAACAGGGAAGCCGTATACAAAGAAGTGCGCTATTCGCGGAATGGGCTGCGGCCTGTTTTCCGCTGCCCTTTTTTGTGCCGCATTCGGTGCGGCTGATTTCCCCTGCCTTTACGCCGTGCGTCAATTCCGGTGAGCGCTGGAATGGGTGTGCGGTGCCGTCGCGACAAAAACGACGGAGCCGCGCGCTCCGTGGGGAAACGCGCGGCTCCGTCGAAGGACGAGGTGGGTCAGACGGTCTCGGGCAGCTCGTCGAGGCCCTCGGCGACCAGCTTGGCCAGCCGGTCGAGCGCGGCGTCCGCGCCCTCGGCGTCGGAGGCCAGGACGATCTCCTCGCCGCCCTGGGCACCCAGGCCCAGCACCGCGAGCATGGAGGCGGCGTTGACGGGGTTGCCGTCGGCCTTGGCGATCGTCACGGGGACGCCGGCCGCCGTGGCCGCGCGGACGAAGATGGAGGCGGGACGGGCGTGGAGGCCCTCGGCCCAGCCGACGTTGACGCGGCGCTCAGCCATGTGATGCTGCCCTTCAGGTGTCTCACAGTTGTCTAGACCATTCTCACACACCGTGGCCCGTGCTCGACGCGAACCAGCGTCCCGTACGCGCACGGCCTCCGGCCTTCCTCAGCCTGCCTCTCACGCGCGCGGGCCGCGACCCGTGACACGACGGCACGCACCCCCTCCACAGGCCGTGGTCGGCCCTACCCTTGCGGCATGGAGATCCCGTCGGACCGGCACGCCTACCCCGCCCACTGGGAGGCCGACGTGGTGCTGCGCGACGGCGGCACCGCCCGGATCAGGCCCATCACCACGGAGGACGCCGAGCGGCTGACCAGCTTCTACGAGCAGGTCTCGGACGAGTCGAAGTACTACCGCTTCTTCGCGCCCTACCCGCGGCTGTCCGCCAAGGACGTGCACCGCTTCACCCATCACGACTACGTCGACCGGGTCGGCCTCGCGGCCACCGTGGGCGGCGAGTTCATCGCGACGGTCCGCTACGACCGGATCAACGCGCAGGGGATGCCTGCCTCCGCCCCGGCCGACGAGGCCGAGGTCGCCTTCCTGGTGCAGGACGCCCACCAGGGGCGCGGTGTCGCGTCCGCCCTCCTGGAGCACATCGCGGCCGTCGCGCGTGAGCGGAGCATCCGCCGCTTCGCCGCCGAGGTGCTGCCCGCCAACACCAAGATGATCAAGGTGTTCCGGGATGCCGGATACACCCAGAAGCGCAGCTTCGAGGACGGCGTCGTCCGCCTGGAGTTCGACATCGAGCCCACCGAGGCGTCCCTCGCCGTGCAGCACGCGCGCGAGCAGCGCGCCGAGGCCCGCTCGGTACAGCGCCTGCTCGCCCCCGGCTCCGTCGCAGTGATCGGCGTGGGACGCACGGCCGGAGGAGTGGGCCTCAGCGTGCTCGGCAACCTCAAGGCCGCCGGATTCACCGGCCGCCTCTACGCCGTGAACAAGGCCTTCCCCGCCGACCTCACCGAGGTCGACGGCGTCCCCGCCCATCGCTCCGTGCAGGACATCGACCCCGCCGAGCCCGTGGACCTGGCCGTCGTCGCCGTGCCCGCGCCGTACGTGCCCGAGGTCGTCGCCGAATGCGGCGCGCGCGGCGTGCAGGGCCTGGTCGTCGTGTCCGCCGGGTACGCCGAGAGCGGCCCCGAGGGCCGCGAGCGCCAGCGCGAACTCGTCCGCCAGGCACGCTCCTACGGGATGCGCATCATCGGGCCGAACGCCTTCGGGGTCGTCAACACCGCCCCCGACGTACGGCTCAACGCCTCGCTCGCCCCCGAGATGCCCCGCGCCGGACGCATCGGCCTGTTCGCCCAGTCCGGCGCCATCGGCATCGCCCTGCTGGCCCGGCTGCACCGCAGGGGAGGCGGTGTCACCGGTGTCACCGGCGTCTCCACGTTCGTCTCGGCGGGCAACCGCGCCGACGTGTCCGGCAACGATGTCCTGCAGTACTGGTACGACGACGCGGACACCGATGTCGCCCTGATGTACCTGGAATCGATAGGCAACCCGCGCAAGTTCACCCGCCTCGCCCGGCGCACGGCGGCCGCCAAACCGCTGGTGGTCGTGCAGGGAGCCCGGCACAGCGGCATCGCGCCGACCGGGCACGCCGTCCGCGCCACCCGTCTGCCCTACGCCACCGTCTCCGCCCTGCTGCGCCAGGCGGGTGTCATCCGCGTCGACACGATCACCGAACTCGTCGACGCGGGCCTCCTGCTGGCACGCCAGCCGCTGCCCGCGGGCCCGCGCGTCGCCATCCTGGGCAACTCGGAGTCGCTCGGCCTGCTCACCTACGACGTCGCGCTCTCCGAGGGGCTGCGGCCCAAAACCCCCCGCGACCTCACCACCCAGGCCTCCGCGGCGGACTTCCGGGCCGCCCTGGAAGAGGCACTGGCCGACGACAAGACCGACGCCGTCGTCGTCACCGCGATGCCGGTGGTGGGGGAGGACCCGACCGAGGACGCCGAGCTCGCCGCCGCCCTGAGCGCGGCCGCGGCCACCGCCCCCACCAAGACCGTGCTCGTCGTCCACGTCGAGCTCGGCGGCCTCGCCGAGGCGCTGTCCGCCGCGACCAGCACCGGACCCAACGCCCCCTCCCGGCCGACGCCCGCGACCGCCGGGACCCCGGAGGGCACCCCGCGCCTCATCCCCGCCTACCCCGCGGCCGAGCGCGCCGTCCGCGCCCTCTCCGAGGCCGCCAAGTACGCGCAGTGGCGGCGCGACGCGGCGGAGCCCGGCAAGGTGCCCGAGTACGACCGCGTCGACGAACAGGCCGCAGCCGCCCTGATCACCGGGCTGCTCGCCAAGGAGGACGACCCGCGCGGCACGGACCTCGCCCCCGAGGACGCCAGGGAACTGCTCTCCCTCTACGGGATCGACGTCCGCCCGACCCTGCCCGCGCCCGACGCCGACCGCGCCGCCGAGGCCGCCCGCGCGCTCGGCTACCCGGTGGCGCTGAAGACGACCGCCCCGCACCTGCGCCACCGCGCGGACCTCGGCGGCGTCCGCCTCGACCTCGCCGACGAGGACGACCTGCGCCGTGCCTACGAGGACCTCACCGACCGGCTCGGCAGGCCCGCCGAACTGCGGCCGGTCGTCCAGGCCATGGCGCCGCGCGGCGTCGACACCGTCGTCCGCGCCGTCATCGACCCGGCCGCCGGGGCCGTGCTCTCCTTCGGCCTGGCCGGCGCCCCGTCCGAACTGCTCGGCGACACCGCGCACCGCCTGATCCCGGTGACCGACCGCGACGCCCAGGCGGTCGTCCGTTCGATCAAGACGGCGCCGATCCTGTTCGGCTGGCGCGGCGCCGCCCCCGTCGACACACCCGCCCTGGAGGAACTGCTCCAGCGGGTGTCCCGGCTCGTCGACGACCACCCCGAGGTCGTCGGCGTCACGCTCGAACCGGTCGTGGTCGCCCAGTCCGGACTGACCGTGCTCGGCGCCTCCGTCCGGCTCGCGCCCCCGCCCGCCCGCGACGACCTGGGCCCGCGCACTCTGCCCAGCGCCTACTGACCCGCTCACGTCCCCGGCAATGCAGCGAAATGCCCTCACGGAGAGTTATCCACAGGCGCATCGGCAGCCTCTTCCCGGGCCTTAGGATGGACCTCATGGCCAAGACCAGTACGACGACCCAAGGGCTGCGAGCGGCGATCGAGCGCAGCGGCTACTACCCGGCCCTCGTGGCCGAGGCGGTGGAGGCCGCGGTCGGCGGCGAGCCGATCTCGTCGTACCTCGTCCACCAGGAGACCACGTTCGACGCGAACGAGGTCCGTCGTCATGTCACCGTCCTGGTCCTGACCGACACCCGTTTCATCGTGAGCCACACCGACGAGCAGGCCGCCGACACCACCTCCCCGACGCCGTACGCCACGACGTCCACCGAATCGGTCAAGCTCGACCGGATCTCCTCGGTCGTGCTCAGCCGCGTCGTCGCCAATCCGGAGAAGTACGTCCCCGGCACCCTGCCCCGCGAAGTCGTCCTCACCATCGGCTGGGGCGCCGTCTCCCGCCTCGACCTGGAGCCCGCCGCCTGCGGCGATCCCAACTGCGATGCCGACCACGGCTACACGGGCAGCTCGACGGCGGACGACCTGAGCCTGCGCGTCAGCGAGGCCGGCGACGGTCCGGAGACCGTGCGCCAGGCCCTCGCCTTCGCCCAGTCCCTGTCCGAGGCCACGGCGGACGCGGGACGCTGATGACGCAGGCCGCCTGGGACGACGTAGAGCTGCTGCCCGTCCACACCGCTCCCGTCCCGGCTTACGGCACCGGATCCCTCGCGGACCTGCTGCCCACCCTCGGCGCCCACCTCGGCGTCCCCGACTGCGCTCCGGCCATCGCCGAGCTGGCCCCGGTCGACCGGGCCTGCGTCTTCCTGATCGACGGGCTCGGCTGGGAGCAGCTGAAGGCACACCCCGACGAGGCGCCGTTCCTCCACTCGCTCATAGCGTCCTCGCGCGGCGGCACGGGCCGCCCGATCACCGCCGGCTATCCGGCGACCACCGCGACCTCCCTCGCCTCGGTCGGCACCGGACTGCCGCCCGGCGCCCACGGCCTGCCCGGCTACACGGTCCGCAATCCGGAGACCGGGCAGCTGATGAACCAGCTCCGCTGGAAGCCGTGGACGAAGCCGAAGACCTGGCAGCCCTACCCCACGGTCTTCCAGCGCGCCCACGACGCGGGCGTGCACACCGCCCAGGTCTCCGCCCCCACCTTCGAATCGACCCCCCTCACGAAGATCGCGCTGAGCGGCGGCACGTTCTACGGCCGGCTCTCCGGCGAGGACCGCATGGACCTGGCCGCCGAGCAACTGGCGGCGGGGGACCGGTCGTTGGTCTACACGTACTACAGCGAGGTCGACGGCAAGGGGCACCGCTTCGGCCTCGACTCCGACCCGTGGCGCGGACAGTTGATGTACGTCGACCGGCTCGCCCAGCGCCTCGCCGAGCAACTGCCGCCGCGCAGCGCGCTGTACGTCACCGCCGACCACGGCATGGTCGACATCCCCTTCGACGAGCAGTCCCGGATCGACTTCGACGAGGACTGGGAGCTGGGCGCGGGCGTCGCCCTGCTCGGCGGCGAGGGCCGCGCCCGCCATGTCTACGCCGTGCCCGGTGCCCAGGGCGACGTCCTCGCCGTCTGGCGCGAGGTCCTCGGCGAGCAGTTCTGGATCGCGAGCCGCGACGAGGCGATCGCCGCCGGCTGGTTCGGGCCGCACGTCGACCAGCGGGTGTACGACCGGCTCGGCGACGTCATCGCCGCCGCCCGCGACGACGTGCTCATCATCGCCTCGCAGAGCGAGCCGAACGAGTCCCTGATGGTGGGCAACCACGGCTCCATGACCCCGGCGGAACAGCTCGTACCGCTCCTCGAAGCACGCTCCTGACCCCCCACAGCCACCCCAGCCGTCCCTCCCGTCGCACGACCCGAAAGGTGCTCGACCTCCCATGCCCGAGCTGGTGTTCTTCTCCGGAACGATGGACTGCGGAAAGAGCACCCTGGCTCTGCAGATCGAGCACAACCGCTCCGCCCGCGGCCTCCAGGGCATGATCTTCACCCGGGACGACCGGGCCGGCGAGGGAAAGCTCTCCTCGCGCCTCGGCCTGGTCACCGACGCCGTGGAGGTCGCCGACGACCTGGACGTGTACGCGTACGTCGTCGACCACCTCTCCCAAGGCGGCAAGGTGGACTACGTGATCGCCGACGAGGCGCAGTTCCTCGCTCCCGGCCAGATCGACCAGCTCGCCCGGATCGTCGACGACCTCGAACTCGACGTCTACGCCTTCGGCATCACGACCGACTTCCGCTCCAAGCTGTTCCCCGGCTCACAGCGCCTGGTCGAACTCGCCGACCGCGTCGAGGTGCTCCAGGTCGAGGCGCTGTGCTGGTGCGGAGCACGCGCCACCCACAACGCCCGCACCGTCAACGGGGAGATGGTGGTCGAGGGCGCCCAGGTCGTCGTCGGCGACGTCAACCAGACCGAGGACCGCATCGGCTACGAGGTGCTGTGCCGCCGCCACCACCGGCGCCGGATGACGAGCGCGGGCGCGCGGGCCGCCGCGCTCTCGCCCGACGTGCTGCCGGTCGCCCCGGCCTGAGGCCCCGCCGCCCGCGACCATCCGCCCCGCGCCGGGATCAGTCCTCCCGCGACGCCACGAGCGCGAACCGCGCGCCCTCCGGATCCGCCACCGTGGCCACCCGCCCGTGCGAGCCCTCGCGCGGCGGCCGGACCACGTGCCCGCCCAGATCGGCGACCCGCTCCACGGCCTCGTCGACATCGCCGGTCTCGAAGTACGTCATCCAGTGCGAGCCGCGATCACGGGGCAGAGCGTGCCCCACGCCCTGCACGGACGCCACCGGCCGGTCCGCCAGGCACAGCGCCAGATGGTCGAAGTCGGCGGAGACCACGGCCTCTTCGGTGTACCCGAAGACCGCCTGGTAGAACTTGGCGACGCTCGCGGTCTCCCGCGTCACCAGTTCGTTCCACACCACCGAGCCGGGCACGCCGGTCACCGCCATGCCCAGGTGCGAGGCCGCCTGCCAGAGCCCGAACACCGCGCCCACCGGGTCGGAGGCGATCGCCATCCGGCCCGCCTCGCCGGCGTCCAGCGGGCCGACGCCCACCGTGCCGCCGCAGTGCCGCACCGACTCGGCCGTCACGTCCACGTCCTCCGCGGCCAGGTACGGCGTCCAGGCGATCGGCAGCTGCCGATCGGGCGGCAGCTGACCGATGCCGGCCACCTCCGCGCCGCCGAGCAGGGCCCGCACATAGGGGCCGAGCTGCTGCGGGCCCGGCCTGAACTCCCAGCCGAACAGCGCCCCGTAGAAGTCCTGGGTCGCCGCCATGTCGTGCACCATCAGGCTCACCCAGCAAGGGGTGCCGGGCACGCGCCGGGCTGCTGCCTCGGTCATCGTCACTCTCTCCTCGGACTTCTCGGACCAGAACCCACGGGCCCTCGCATCGGGCCCACGCGTCGCATCGCGCCCGTGTCGATGGTGGCACTGCGTGCCGCGCGGCGCTCCCCGACCGCGCCGAAACCTCCGGGCTCCTCGCCGAGGACGCCCGGAACGGTGTGTCGCGTGCGGCTGCCGCGCCATGACCCGACCGTGACCGGCCGGTCGACGCTGTGTAGTCGATCGAGCACGCTATCCGAACGCGGGCGCTCGGGCCAGAGCATGAGCAAGGATGGCCCACATGAATGCCATCATCACCGCATCCGAACTTGCGAGCGAGTTGGCGGGGGAGCGACCGCCCGTCGTGCTCGACATCCGCTGGCAGCTCAGCCTCGCGAAAGCCGCCGGGGCCCCGGAATTCGACGGCCGCGCCGCTTACGCGGCAGGTCACATCCCCGGCGCGGTCTTTGTCGACCTAAACCAGGAGCTGGCCGGGAAGGCGGGCCCCGAGGCGGGCAGGCACCCCTTGCCGGACCTCGCGGTGTTCGGTGCCGCCATGCGGGCGGCGGGCGTGTCGGCGGACCGCGACGTGGTCGTGTACGACGGCGGACAGGGCTGGGCGGCGGCTCGCGCCTGGTGGCTGCTGCGCTGGACGGGGCATCCGTCGGTACGGGTCCTCGACGGCGGTCTGCCCGCCTGGGAGGGCCCCACGGAGACCGCGAGCCCCGCGCCGCACCCCGGCACCTTCGACCCTGCACCCGGTGCCACCGGACTCCTCGACGCGGACGAGGCGGCCGCGCTGGCCCGCTCCGGACTGCTCCTGGACGCCCGCGCCGCCGAGCGCTACCGGGGCGACGTGGAGCCCATCGACCGGGTCGGCGGCCACATCCCGGGCGCGGTGTCGGCCCCGACCACGGAGAACGTCACGGACGACGGCCGCTTCCGCCCCGCCGCCGACCTAGCCGAGCGCTTCACGTCGCTCGGCGCGACCGGTGATCCCGGTCAGGTCGGCGTCTACTGCGGCTCCGGCGTCTCGGGCGCCCACGAGGTCCTGGCGCTCGCCGTCGCCGGGATCGACGCGCAGCTGTACGTCGGTTCGTGGTCGCAGTGGTCGGCGGACACGGCCCGCCCGGTGGCGACGGGCCCCGACCCGCAGTAACCGTCGCGGAGACGACATCGGGGCCCGGGTGTGTGAACATCCCGGGCCCCGACCGCGTACATCTGGGTGCTGCTCCTGCCGCTCCCGCTACTCCTGCTTCTTGCGGCGGGTGCCGAAGACGATCTCGTCCCAACTCGGCACGGCGGCCCGGCGTCCGGGGCGCACCCCGTCGGCCTCGGCCTGACGGTCGGTGGTGCCGGTGAGGCGGTCCCGGTGGCCCGCGACGGAGCGCGGCATCAGCACGTCCGCATAGGCCGCTCCTGCTCCGGCCGACGCGGCGGGCGCGGGCGGCTCCTCCAGCTCCGCGGCCGCGGGCGGCTCCGGCTCCTCCTGCGGCTCGGGAGCCGCCGTCGGACGATCGGGCACCACGATGTCGCCGCGGTAGCTCGGTACCGCCTCCAGCAGGCTGGTCAGCGAGTCGCGCTCCGAGGAGGAGGCGATCGCCGGCAGGTTCTCCTCGGCGGACGGCTCCGGCGGCGGGGCGGGACGCTCCAGCTGCCGGTCCAGGGCGCGGTCCAGCGGCCGGTCCCGCGGCAGCCGCGCGATACGAGGCACGAACGGGAACGTGGGTTCGGGCGCACCGATGTCGTCGGACTCGCCGATCAGCGAGCGCGCCTCGTCGTCCACGGCCTGGACGAGCCTGCGGGGCGGGTCGTAGGTCCAGCTCGCCGAGTGCGGTTCGCCCGCGACCCGGTAGACGAGCAGGACTTCCCAGGTGCCGTCGTCGCGGCGCCAGGAGTCCCACTGGACGGTTTCCTTGTCGGCGCCGCGCAGCAGGAGTCGCTCCTGCACCGCCTCGCCGAGCTGAGGGCCGGTGTTCTCGCCGGGACGGCGCACGGGAGTCTTCCTGGCCCGCTCGGCCATGAACGCACGCTCCGCGAGCACGGGGCCCTCGAAACGGCGTACGCGGTCGACCGGAATGCCTGCGAGCTGGGCGACCTCCTCGGCGGAGGCTCCTGCTCGTATGCGCGCCTGGATGTCACGCGGGCGGAGGTGGCTCTCCACCTCGATCTCGATCTGGCCGAGACGCGGACGGTCGCCGCGCACGGCGGCCCGGAGGCGCTCGTCGATCGGAAGCGTGTACTCCGTGCTGTCCGCAGCCTTCAGCACCAGCCGTGTGCCGTCGTTAGAGACGGCCACGACACGCAGTTCGGGCATGGGGACCTCCCGGGTGGTGCCTGCCGACGTCACGTGCGTCGCTGCTTCCGCTAGTCGAGTGTGGCCTGCCCGGGTGCAGCCTGCCACAACCTTGCCGAGTTGCCCGGCGTGTCGGGCGTGGACCCAAGATCGCCGTTATGGCACGGTTACTTGTTCGCAACGCTAAGTGACCGAGTCTGTCACCCTGTGCAACGAGCCCCCTCCCGGCGGTCCTGGAAGGCCCCGGTGCACCCTGCCGGGAGACCGGACCCAGGGCTCGCAACAGTACTCCATTCGGGCCACTTGCGTGGATCGGCACGCCGCTCAACTTCTCACGGTGGTGGGGAGTTGAGTACGGGGCAGCCGCCTGGAGCGTCCCGTTCGTGGGGAATGTGCGTGGCGTGCTTCACGAAATCTCCGGAACTGGAACTGTGCGCTCCTCATGTACGTCCCTCTCTCATACGACACAAGTAGTTCGCGTAACCTCGGGAACTTCTGTACGAATCAGTCGTAGATGTCGAGAAGGGCAGGCTAGGTCAGGAGATGGGCGAGAAGCCGGAAAACTCCAAGGACGATCAGGGCGAGCCCAAGGAGAAGAAGCGGCTGGATCTGAGCGTGCCCCAGGTGGCGGGCAGTGCGGTCGCCGCCGTCGTGGCCGCGAAGCTCGCCTCCAGCTTCGGTGTCTACGGGACGATCCTGGGCGCCGGTGTGGTCAGCGCCCTCGCGACCTGTGGCGGCACGGTCTTCCAGCACTTCTTCCGGCGCACGGGCGAGCAGATACGCGACGTCGCCGTGACCGCCAAGCCCAAGGGGCGGCAGGTCCCGATGACGGCCCAAGGGCGTCCCGTGCCGCGTACGTTCCGTTCGGACGCCTCGATGGACGCCACGACCGCGATGGTCACGGGCGAGCACCCGCCGGCGGCACGGCCCGCCGTGAGCGCGATGCCGACCGCGCCGACCACCACCACGTGGGGCAGGACGGATCCGGCGGACACCGCCGGCGCCCCGGACGCCGACGAGACCACCGTGCTCCCGCAGGTGTCCGGCGGCGCGGCGCCGGACCTCGACGGGACGCAGTTGCTCGACACCGGCGCGGTGGCCGACCTGCTCGCCGACACCGGTACAGGTGTCGGCACCGGCTCCGGCGCGACGGTGGAGGACGACCACACGTGCGTGCTGGGCACGGCCCGCGCCGCCGACCCGGACAAGACGCAGCTCATCGGCGCCGACGGCGTCGACGAGGCCACGCGCCTGCTGCGGGTCGTGGGCGAGGAGCCCGGAGGGGCTCCGGTCCCGGGCGAGGGCGACGAGGAGTTCACCGAGGGCACGGTGCACCGCACCCGTGTCAAGAGCTGGAAGCGGCCGTTGATCGCCGCGGCCGTCGTCTTCGGCGTCACCATGGGCGGCATCACGACGTACGAGCTGGTGAGCGGCCACAGCTTCAGCGGCGGCGGCGACACCACGATCGGTGACGCCTTCAAGGGGCACAACAAGTCGTCCGGCGGGGGCGGCGACCCGACGCCCGGCACCTCGCAGGAACCCTCCGACGGCGGCAGCACCGGTACGGACGGCGCTACGCAGAACGGCGACGGCTCGTCCACGGGCGGGAGTGCCAGCCCTACGCCGACGCCCAGCGGAAGCAGCGACTCCGGCACGGGAGGCGACACGGACAACGGTTCTGACAACGGATCCGACAACGGCTCGGACACCGGTGACGACGGCGCGACGTCCACCCCGACGCCCACGCCGACCCCGTCGCAGAGCACGGGCTCGGACACCGGTGCCACCAGCGACACCGGCGCACAGACGCCGGGGGAGTAGGCCGGGTCAGTCGCCGAGGACCCGGCGCAGGTAGGCGTTGCCGAACAGGCGGTCCGGGTCCAGGCGGTCGCGCAGGGCCGTGAACTCGCCGAAGCGCGGGTAGGCCTGCGCGAAGTACTCGGCGTCCCGGGTGTGCACCTTGCCCCAGTGCGGGCGGCCCTCGTGGGCGGTGAAGATCCGCTCGGCCGCGGTGAAGTACCGCTGGTACGGGGTGCCCTTGTACATGTGGACGGCGATGTAGGCGCTGTCCCGGCCCGACGCCGTGGACAGCGCGATGTCGTCCGCAGGGGCGGTGCGGACCTCCACCGGGAAGCTGACCCGCAGGTCCGAGCCGTCCACCATGGACTTCAGCTCGCGCAGCGTCGCCACGAGGGCTTCACGCGGAACCGCGTACTCCATCTCCACGAAGCGCACCCGGCGCGGAGATGTGAAGACCTTGTAGGGGATGTCGGTGTACGTCCGGGCGGAGAGCGCCTTGCTGGAGATCTTGGCGATCGTCGGGATCGTGGCGGGCACGGCCCGGCCGATCGAATTGACCACCTGGAAGAGACCGTTGGAGAGGATCTCGTCCTCCCACAGGCTGCTGACCGCCGAGACCGGCGCCTCGGGGCCCGCGCTGCGGTTGTTGCGCTTGGTGTTGCAGCTGCCGGTGTGCGGGAACCAGTAGAACTCGAAGTGCTCGTTCTCGGCGTGCAGTTCGTCGAAGTCCGCGAGCACCTTGTCGAAGCTCATCGGCTCCTCGCGCGCGGTGAGCAGGAAGACCGGCTCCACGGCGAAGGTGATCGCGGTGACGATGCCGAGGGCGCCCAAGCCGATCCGGGCGGCCGCGAAGATCTCCGGGTTCTCCTTCTCGGAGCAGGTGATCAGCTCGCCCGCCGCCGTGACCAGCTCGAGTCCCTTGATCTGCGCGGCGATGGAGGCCGAGTCGCGGCCCGTGCCGTGCGTGCCGGTGCTCGTGGCGCCGGAGACGGTCTGCTCCATGATGTCGCCCATGTTCGTGAGCGACAGGCCCTCGCGGGCCAGGGCCATGTTGAGCCGCTTCAGCGGAGTGCCGGCCTCGACCGTGACAGTGCCCTTGTCACGATCGATGTTCCGTATGCCCGTCAACAGTTGAGGGCGGATCAACACACCGTCGGTCGCCGCCGCGGCCGTGAAGGAGTGGCCCGTGCCGACGGCCTTCACCTTCAGCCCGTCCTCCGCGGCCCCGCGCACCGCCGCGGTCAGTTCCTCGACCGAGGCGGGCGTCACCTCGCGCACGGGACGCGAGACGACGGTCCCCGCCCAGTTACGCCACGCTGCGCCGCTCTTGCTGCTGCCCGTCTGCGCCGTGCTCATCGGTTGTTCCTCCCCGCTGCGGAACCGGCTGCTTCAGCCGGCGGTACCCCAGGAACGCGACCAGGACCGCGACGGCGCCGGAGACTCCCGGCACCCCGTACCCGGCCTTCGCGCCGGCGGCGTCGATCACCCAGCCGGACACGGACGAGCCGAGCGCGACACCGGCCGTCAGTCCGGTGCTCACCCAGGTCATGCCCTCGGTCAGCTTCGCGCGCGGTACGTGCTGCTCGACGAGGGCCATCGTCGTGATCATCGTGGGAGCGACGGTCAGGCCCGCTACGAAGAGCGCCACGGCCAGGAGTGACAGGTTCCCGACCAGTTGGAGGGGGATCATACTCACGGCCATCACGCAGACCCCCACCACCCACCTGCGCGCGGGGGCACCGCTGAAGTGCAGCAGGCCGAACACCGCTCCCGCGACGCAGGAGCCGGCCGCGTACACGGCGAGCACGAGGCTGGCCATCGACTTGTGCCCCTGGTCCTCCGCGAAGGCCACCGTCACCACGTCGATGGAGCCGAAGATCGCGCCTGTGGCGATGAACGTGGCCACCAGAACCTGCAACCCGCGTGAGCGGAGCGCCGATCCCGAGCTCTCATGGGTCCGCGGATGCGGCAGCGGCTCCGTGGCGCGCTGGCCGGTCAGCCAGAAGACGCCGACCGCGAGGAAGCAGCCCGCGAGCAGCGGCCCCGCCTCCGGGAACCACGCCGTGGACAGCCCGATCGAGATGATCGGCCCGAAGATGAAGCACACCTCGTCGATCACGGACTCGAAGGAGTACGCCGTGTGCAGCGACCGCGGGGTCTCCCGGTACAGCACCGCCCACCGGGCCCTGATCATCGACCCGACGCTCGGCACGCAGCCGATGAACGCGGCACTCACGAACAGCGTCCAGTCCGGCGCCTCGTACTTCGCGCACAGCAGCATCCCCGCGACCGCGACGAGCGAGACGAGGGTGGCCGGACGCAGTACGCGCCGCTGGCCGTGCTGGTCGACGAGACGGGAGATCTGCGGCCCGATCGCGGCGGCGGACAGCGCCACCGTCGCCGACAGCGCGCCCGCGAGGCCGTACCGCCCGGTCAGCTGCGAGACCATCGTCACGATCCCGATGCCCATCATCGAGAGGGGCATCCGGCCCAGGAACCCGGCGACGGAGAAGCTCTTGGTGCCGGGCAGGGCGAAAATGGCGCGGTAGGGGCTGGGCAAAGCGACTCCGGTCGGGCGGGCACCCGGGCGCGCCCGAGGGCGGCTCGGCACGGTACGGGGCGTAACTGGTAAGGCGTGAACGCGGCTCAAACAGCTTACGCGTGTCAGAGTTCGACCGGCATGGCAGTTTTCCGCCTGTCAGTGACGGGTGGCAGGATCGAACACATGCCAGAAGCGCACGTTGCCAGCCTCGATGCCCGCCCGTACGACGCCCTGCTCCTGCTCTCCTTCGGAGGCCCGGAGGGTCCCGACGACGTCGTCCCGTTCCTGGAGAACGTGACGAGGGGCCGCGGTATCCCCAAGGAACGGCTCAAGGAAGTCGGGCAGCACTATTTCCTGTTCGGCGGGGTCAGCCCGATCAACGACCAGAACAGGGCGCTGCTCGACGCCCTGCGCAAGGACTTCGCCGAGCACGGCCTCGACCTGCCGGTCTACTGGGGCAACAGGAACTGGGCGCCCTACCTGACCGACACCCTGCGCGAGATGGTCACCGACGGCCACCGCCGCATCCTCGTTCTCGCCACCAGCGCGTACGCCTCGTACTCGGGCTGCCGTCAGTACCGCGAGAACCTGGCGGAGTCGCTGGCCGCCCTGGAGGCCGAGGGGCTCGAACTCCCGAGGATCGACAAGCTGCGGCACTACTTCAACCATCCCGGCTTCGTGCGGCCCATGGTCGACGGCGTCCTGAAGTCGCTCGCCGATCTCCCCGAGGACGTGCGTGACGGCGCCCACCTCGCCTTCACCACGCACTCCATCCCGACCGCCGCGGCCGACACCTCCGGGCCCGTCGACGACCACGGTGACGGTGGCGCGTACGTGAAGCAGCACCTGGACGTCGCGCGGCTGATCGCCGACGCGGTGCGCGAGGAGACCGGCGTCGACCACCCCTGGCAGCTCGTCTACCAGTCGCGGTCCGGCGCCCCCCACATCCCGTGGCTCGAGCCCGACATCTGCGACCACCTCGAGGAGCGCAAGGAAGCCGGGGCGCCGGCCGTCGTCATGGCGCCCATCGGCTTCGTCTCGGACCACATGGAGGTCCTGTACGACCTCGACACGGAGGCCACGGACAAGGCCGCGGAGATCGGCCTGCCGGTGCGCCGCTCCGCCACCGTCGGCGCCGACCCGCGCTTCGCCACCGCCGTCCGGGAGCTGATCCTGGAGCGCGCCGCCACCGAGAGCGGCAGGAACGTCACACGCTGCGCACTCGGCGCGCTCGCCCCGAGCCACGACCTCTGCCCGGTGGGCTGCTGCCCGACCCGCGCCCCCAAGCCCGCGGCCGCGGGCGCCGACAGCCCGTACGCGTAAGGACACCGCTGTGACCGATCTGAAGGCAGAGCTGCTCGACGTCGCCCTGGAGGCGGCCGCCCGCGCGGGCGTCTTCCTGCGTGACGGCCGCCCGGCCGACCTCGGCGTCGCCGCCACCAAGACGAGCGCCGTCGACGTGGTCACCGAGATGGACATCGCCTCCGAGAAGCTGATCACGGACTTCCTGGCCGAGCGCCGCCCCGACGACGGCGTGCTCGGCGAGGAGGGCGCCGCCACGGAGGGCACCAGCGGCGTCGAGTGGGTGATCGATCCCATCGACGGCACGGTCAACTACCTGTACGGGCGCCCCGAATGGTCCGTCTCCATCGCGGCCCGCAAGGACGGCGAGACGCTCGTCGGCGTCGTCGCGGCACCGATGCGCGGCGAGACCTACCGCGCCGTCCTCGGCGGCGGAGCGTTCGTGAACGACGAGCCCGTGCGCGTGCGCCCGGCACCGCCCTTCGAGCAGGCACTGGTCGGTACCGGTTTCGGCTACCTGGCGCAGCGCCGGGCTCATCAGGCGGAAGTCGTACGGGAGTTGGTGCCGAGCGTCCGGGACATCCGGCGCGGTGGCTCGGCCGCCATCGACCTGTGCGACGTGGCCCTCGGCCGCCTCGACGCGTACTACGAGCGGGGCCTGAACCCCTGGGACTTCGCGGCCGGTGACCTCATCGCGCGCGAGGCGGGCGCCCGCACCGGCGGCCGCCCCGGCGACGCCCTGTCGGGCGAGCTGACCGTCGCCGCCCCGCCCGGACTCTTCGAGGCGCTCCAGAACCGGCTGGAGGAGCTCGGCGCCTGGCACGACTGACCGCACACGCGGAAGGGCCCCGGCGCCTGCCTGGATCGATCCAGGCGCCGGGGCCCTTCCCTGTGCGCGGTGCGGGTGCGGTGCGTCAGACGGTCGAGGCGTGAATCTCCACGCCGTGCTCGGCGGCGAGACGGTGGAGATCGTCCAGCTCGCCCTGCTCGACCTCGGCGAGGAAGTCGTCGCCGGTCTCACGCGCCAGCGTCAGGTCGGTTTCGGCCGCCTTTATGCGCTGCAGCAGGCCTGCGGTGAATGCGTCCATGGTTGCGCCCCCTCGTCCTGGGTCGTGGGTCGGTGGCACGGGGGTGTGCCCTGTGGAAGGGGCGATCACGTATCGGGCCGCCCTGCGGGAAGCGGACTCGACAGCGGCTCGTGGCACGCCACATACAAAGCGTGATCGCGGGTGTAGCTCCGTCCTCCCCGCGAGCCCTTCCGCAGAAACCTCAACCCGGCGAGAAAATCCCGCATTCCCCGGACGCCAGGCCGTCTTACAGCCGGTTTATGGCCGAAAGGGGCAGGATGGTGACCCACAACCCCGTGACCGGACCTGTCCACCTGCGCCCGAGCGCTGTCCGTGGGCGATCGAAGGCTTTAGTGGAAGGACAAGCGACGTGCGCGTACTCGTCGTCGAGGACGAGCAGCTGCTCGCCGATGCGGTGGCCACCGGACTGCGCCGGGAGGCCATGGCCGTCGACGTCGTGTATGACGGTGCGGCCGCCCTGGAGCGCATCGGCGTCAACGACTACGACGTGGTCGTCCTCGACCGTGACCTCCCGCTCGTGCACGGCGACGACGTCGCCCGGAAGATCGTCGAGCTGGGCATGTCCACCCGCATCCTGATGCTGACCGCCTCCGGCGACGTCAGCGACCGCGTGGAGGGCCTGGAGCTCGGCGCCGACGACTATCTCCCCAAGCCCTTCGCGTTCAGCGAGCTGACGGCCCGTGTCCGGGCCCTCGGGCGCCGTACGAGCGTGCCGCTGCCGCCCGTCCTGGAGCGCGCCGGCATCAAGCTGGACCCCAACCGCCGCGAGGTGTTCCGCGACGGCAAGGAGATCCAGCTCGCGCCCAAGGAGTTCGCCGTCCTGGAGGTGCTGCTGCGCAGCGAGGGAGCCGTGGTCTCGGCCGAACAGCTCCTGGAGAAGGCCTGGGACGAGAACACGGACCCGTTCACCAACGTCGTCCGGGTCACCGTCATGACCCTGCGCCGCAAGCTGGGCGAGCCCGCCGTCATCGTCACCGTGCCGGGCTCCGGTTACCGGATCTGATCCGCCGATGGCCTCCTCACCCGCGCCCCCCAAGCCCACGGCGCCACCGAAGCCGACGTGGATGCCCGGACCGAAGGACGAGCCGCCCTTCCCCTGGCTGCGCCCCACGATCCGGATACGGCTCACGCTCCTGTACGGCGGCATGTTCCTGATCGCGGGCATCCTGCTGCTGTCGATCATCTATCTGCTCGCGGCGCAGGCGCTGAACGTGGGCAGCGAGCTGCCGTTCAAGGTCGTCAACGAGGGCAACCAGGTCAGCATCGTCAGCAACGTCTGCAGCTTCCCGTCCAGCCCGACGGACACCCAGCTGAACGACGCGCTCAACCAGTGCGTCGCCCAGCAGCGCAATCACGCCCTCGACGTCCTGCTGAGCCGTTCCCTGATGGCGCTGCTCGGCCTCGCGATCATCGCGTTCGCCTTCGGGTACGCGATGGCGGGCCGCGTCCTGTCCCCGCTCGGCCGCATCACGCGCACCGCGCGCCGGGTGGCCGGCACGGACCTGTCGCGCCGGATCGAGCTGGACGGCCCGGACGACGAGCTCAAGGAGCTGGCAGATACGTTCGACGAGATGCTCGACCGCCTGGAGCGGGCGTTCACCGCCCAGCAGCGCTTCGTCGGCAACGCCTCGCACGAGCTGCGCACCCCGCTCGCGATCAACCGCACCCTCCTTGAGGTCCATCTCTCCGACCCGGGCGCCCCCGTGGAGCTCCAGCAGCTGGGGAAGACGCTCCTGGCCACCAACGAGCGCAGTGAACAGCTCGTGGAGGGCCTGCTGCTGCTCGCCCGCAGCGACAACCAGATCGTGGAGCGCAAGCCCGTGAACCTGGCGGAGGTCGCCTCCCAGGCGCTCGATCAGGCCAGGTCCGAGGCGGACGAGAAGGGCGTGGAGATCCGCGGCGAGCGCAAGGAGGCGGTCGTCCAGGGCAACGGCGTGCTCCTGGAGCGCATCGCGCTCAACCTCGTGCAGAACGCGATCCGGTACAACATCCCGGAGGGCGGCTGGGTCGAGGTCGACACCGAGGCCCAGCACGGCCAGGCGGTCCTCCTCGTCGCCAACACCGGCCCGGTGGTCCCCGCGTACGAGATCGACAACCTCTTCGAGCCGTTCCGGCGGCTGCGCACCGAGCGGACCGGCAGCGACAAGGGTGTGGGCCTCGGCCTGTCCATCGCCCGGTCCGTGGCCCGCGCCCACGGCGGCCGGATCGCGGCCGAGCCCCGCGAGGGGGGTGGCCTCGTGATGCGCGTCACCCTGCCCCTCTAGCGGGCACTGAAGCGGTTCGAGATGCACAGCGCGTGCGGATCTGACATGCTTCCGCCGACGCGCTGACGGAGTTCGCTTTTAGCGGAATTTTCGTGACCTGTTCCCGGAGAAGCCGTGTGTGATCGATCACATGGGCGAATTTCGGGTCATCTACAGTCCGTGATCGCTCAAGGCGGCGGAAAGCCTGGAAAATCCGGGTTTTCGGGCGCCTTGATCACGGGAAGTACACGGGATGGCGGTCGTGCAGTGCGACATCGGGACCGTGTACGGTCCCGTTCGCCACCCAAGCTGATCACTCTCGGGGGATCCGGTTGGGTGTCGATTGAGTAACAGACCTTGATGTGAGGCAAAATCTCCGCCTCAGGTCGGGCACAAGTCCGGCCTCTCATGCGTTACGTGCGCTGAGACACCGCAGACACCCAGAGGGGGAGAGGCGACATGGCAACGGACTACGACACTCCACGTAAGACCGATGACGACCTCAACGAGGACAGCATCGAAGAACTGAAGTCCCGGCGGAACGACAAGTCCGCGTCGAATGTCGACGTGGACGAGTTCGAGGCGGCCGAGGGCCTGGAACTCCCGGGCGCCGACCTCTCGAACGAGGAACTGGCGGTCCGGGTCCTGCCCAAGCAGCAGGACGAGTTCACCTGCATGAGCTGCTTCCTGGTGCACCACCGCAGCCAGCTCGCGCGGGAGAAGAACGGGCAGCCGATCTGCCGCGACTGCGACTGAGGCAGGGTCGGGCATGACTGGCTCGACCCCGCCCTGGAAGCGCCGCACCTGGAGCAAGCGCCGGGATGCGGCTCAAGGCCCGTCAGAGGCCGTGCGTGACGACGAGCGAGGCTCTTTCCCCGGCGCAGCCGGTGAAGAGGCCTCGCTCGAATCGGCGGACGGTCACGAGCCGACGGGAGACCCGGCGACAGCGGCGTCGGCGGGAGCCGTGGACGCCGTGGAGCTGTACGACACCGACCCGGCCGCCGGGACACCCGCGGTGGCCAGGCGCCGGATGGACGCCGTCAGAGCCGGTGTCCGCAAGAGCGGCGACGTCGCGAGAACGGGGATGGCGAAAGGCGGCAGCGCCGCGAGAACGGGGATGGCCAAGGGCGGCGCCGCCGCCAAGGCCGGTATCGGCTATCTCGCCGACCAGATCATCAAGAACGCGCCGCGGGTGCCCGTACGAGACCTGGCGACCCTCCGCGAGCAGTTCCCCGGCCTGGAGCCCGAGCGGCTCGCGGACAAGCTGATCGCCGGCGCGGCAAACGCGACATCCACGGTGGGCGCCGGAGTCGGCGCCGCGGCGATGCTCCCCGTACCGCCCGCGATGCCCACCGAGCTGGCCGCGGAGATCACGGGCGTGGCCGCGATCGAGCTCAAGCTCATCGCCGAGCTGCACGAGGTCTACGGACTGCGCCCGCCCGGCGGTCTGAAGGACCGCAGCACGGCCTATCTGCACTCCTGGACGGACGAGCGCGGGATCGACGTCAAGCAGCCGCTGACGGTCAACGCGGCGCTCGGCGGCCAGATGAAGCGCGAGCTGCGTCAACAGATCATGAAGCGGATGGTGCGGAACCTGCCGAGCCTGACGCCGTTCATGGTCGGCGCCGCCGTCGGCGCGGTCATGAACCGGCGGGACACCAAGAGGCTCGCCGAGCGGATCCGCAAGGACCTGCGGGCCGCCCAGGTGCCCTGGGACCGGCTCGGCGACCTGCCGCCCCTGGAAGCCCCCGTGGACCCTCTGGAGCTAGAGGGCTGACCCGCCGCCCAGAGCCTTTGCCAAAGTTTCAGGTTCGCGGGTCGACAGATAGACGTACGGGGTGGGGTCCTCGGGGTCGACGACCTCGGCCCGCACCGCCGTCGGCACATAGCTGCGCAGCAGCATGAAGGCGCGCGGGTCCGCCTTGTGCATGCGCCAGGCGCGCGCCTCCTCGGCGTCCAGCACCTCCACGGCACCCAGCGCGGACAGCGGGATCTTCGCGTCGCCCGCGATCAGCGAGTCACCCACGACCCGGATCCGGATCGAGCCGTACGAGCTGGTGATGACGGCGGCCACGAGGAAGCCGGCGACGAAGCCGCCGAGCAGCGGCAGCGTGCCGAAGGGCAGCGCGATGATGCCGCCCGCGACACCGACGAGAAAGGTGATGACCCACCACGAACGGGGCGCGGTGAGACGTTCTTCGTACGGCATCGTCGAGAGCTCCATGCCGACTAGCTTGGCACGATGCGTGCGGGCACAGGACTCGCGGGTAAGGTCTGCGCCTGTGAGTGGTACTTCAGCAGCTCTGACGCCCCCCGCCGACGCGATAGCGCCGGTGCGGCACCCCGACGCGCCCGCCCCCGGCGAACTCCTCGGCCCGCACTACGGACACTGTTTCGGCTGTGGCGGCGAGCAGCCGCACGGGCTGCACCTGGAGGCACGGGCCGGCGAGGGCGTCACCGTCACCGCCGAGTTCACCGTACGCCCCGAGCACCAGGGCGCCCCGGGCCTCGCGCACGGCGGCCTGCTGGCCACCGCGCTCGACGAGACGCTGGGCTCGCTGAACTGGCTGACGCAGGCCATCGCCGTCACCGGACGGCTCGAGACGGACTATGTGCGGCCCGTGCCGGTGGGCACCGTGCTGCACCTGTCCGCCGAGATCACCGCGGTGGCCGGGCGCAAGATCTACTCGACCGCGACCGGCCGGATCGGCGGCCCCGACGGGCCCGTCGCCGTCCGCGCCGACGCCCTCTTCATCGAGGTGAAGGTCGACCACTTCATCGACAACGGCCGCCCGGAGGAGATCCAGGCGGCCATGAGCGACCCGGACCGGCTCCGGCGCGCCCGTGCCTTCGAGGTGAACCCGTGACCCAGCAGCTCCTCGACGTGCTCATCCGGCGCGTCGACCCCGATGTGCCGCTGCCCGCGTACGCGCAGCCGGGCGACGCCGGCGCCGACCTGCGGACCACCGAGGCGTACGAGCTCGCCCCCGGCGAGCGGACGGTGCTGCCCACCGGAGTGTCTGTCGCCCTGCCGGAGGGGTACGCGGCCTTCGTGCACCCGCGATCCGGTCTTGCCGCGCGCTGCGGTGTCGCTCTGGTGAATGCCCCGGGGACGGTGGATGCCGGGTACCGTGGAGAGATCAAGGTGATCGTGGTGAATCTCGACCCGCGCGAGAGCGTGCGGTTCGAGCGCTTCGACCGGATTGCCCAACTGGTCGTCCAGCAGGTCGAGAAGGTTCGCTTCCACGAGGTCGCGGAGCTTCCCGGATCGGCGCGGGCCGAGGGGGGCTTCGGGTCCACCGGCGGGCATGCCTCTGTGGGTGTCTCCGCCGGGACCGTCGAGGACACAGACGGTCAAAAGGGTGGGAATCGATACGCTTCGGTCGTATCCGACCGGGAAGGACAGTGACGTGTTCGGACGTCGCAAGAAGAACAGCTCCGCTGAGGACGCAGTGGACGCGGCGGGCGAGGCCGAGCAGGTCGTCGACGGACCCGTCGACAGTGCCGACAGTGCCGACGACGCCGCGGCCGGGTCGCAGCGGGTGCGGCTCGAGCCCGAGCCGCGTCCCGACGGCCCCTGGGACGGCTCCGAGGTCCGTGAGCCCGGCGAGGGCCGGGTCGACCTCGGCGGGCTCTTCGTCCCCGGTGTAGAGGGCATGGAGCTGCGGGTGGAGGTCGCGGGAGACGCGATCGTCGCCGCGACCGTGGTCCTGCGGGACAGCGCGATCCAGCTGCAGGCCTTCGCCGCCCCCAAGAAGGAGGGCATCTGGGGCGAGGTCCGCGAGGAGATCGCCTCGGGCATCACTCAGCAGGGTGGTGTGATCGACGAGATCGAGGGTCCGCTCGGCTGGGAGCTGCGTGCCCAGGTGCCGGTGCAGCTGCCCGACGGCACGGGCGGCTTCCAGGTCGTCCGGTTCATCGGTGTGGACGGTCCGCGCTGGTTCCTGCGCGGTGTGATCTCGGGCCAGGGCGCGGTGCAGCCGCAGGCCGCCGGTCTGCTGGAGCAGATCTTCCGTGACACGGTCGTGGTGCGCGGCGACGGTCCGATGGCCCCGCGCGACCCGATCGTCCTCAAGCTCCCGGACGACGCGCAGATGGTCGCCGAGGGCGCCGCTCAGGACAGCCAGGAGGCTTCGCGCTTCTCCGGCGGCATGGGCCAGCTGGCCCGCGGCCCGGAGATCACCGAGGTGCGCTGACGCGCGCAGTCGTCGTACGTGGCCGGGGGCCGCGCATCCGCAAGGGTGCGCGGCCCCCGGCTTTTCGCTGCCCGGCTCCCAACTGCCGTTCTTTCTTCAGTACTTGACGGAAGGCTGGTCCGTACCTAGGGTCACCGGCCAACGCCAGAGTTCACATTGGCGCCCCACGTTCATATACGAGAACGGATGGCCCCCACCATGCAGGCTCGTCACAGAAGATCGCGCACCGCCCTGCTCGCCACCCTGACGACCACCGTCACGGCCCTCGTGGCCGGCGTCCTCGCCCTGCCCGGCGCCGACCGCGCGGAGGCGGCGCCGAGCACCTTCGCCCATCCCGGAGTCACCGTCTCCAAGGGGCAGCTCGACTTCGCCAAGGCCAAGGTCGACGCCGGGGCGCAGCCGTGGAAGAGCGCCTACGACCAGATGATGGCCAGCAAGTACGCGGACCTGAACCGCACCCCCAAGCCCCGCGCCACCGTCGAGTGCGGCTCGTACTCCAACCCCAATTACGGCTGCACCGACGAGCGCGAGGACGCGATAGCCGCGTACACCGACGCCCTCGCCTGGTACTTCACCCGCGACGAGCGCTACGCGAAGAAGTCGATCGCGCTCATGGACGCCTGGTCCGGGACGATCAAGGAGCACACCAACAGCAACGCGCCGCTCCAGACCGGCTGGGCCGGCTCCTCCTGGCCCAAGGCCGCCGAGATCATCAAGTACACGTACAGCGGCGGCTGGGCGAACGAGGGCCGCTTCCGGACGATGCTGCGTGACGTCTACCTGCCCAAGGTCATCAACGGCAGCAACTCCAACGGCAACTGGGAGCTGTCGATGATGGAGGCCGCCGTCGGGATCTCCGTCTTCCTGGAGGACAAGGCCTCGTACGACAAGGCCATGGCGAAGTTCCGGACCCGGACGGCCGCGTACGTCTATCTGGCCTCGGACGGCGACCTGCCCAAGACCGTGCCGAGCCAGAACCTCGACACCAAGGCGAAGATCGTCAGCTACTGGCAGGGGCAGTCCACCTTCGTGACGGGCCTGACGCAGGAGACCTGTCGCGACTTCACGCACACCGGGTACGGCATCTCGGCCATCTCGCACATCGCCGAGACCAGCCGCATCCAGGGGCAGGACCTGTACGGCACGGACGTCGGCGAGCGGCTACGGCAGGCGCTCGGCCTCCAGGCCAAGTACGAGCTCGGTGAGGCGCCGCCCAGCTGGCTGTGCGGCGGCAGCGTCAACCGCGGCCTCGGTCCGGTCACGGAGGTCGGCTACAACGCGCTGCACACCCGCCTCGGCACCGCGATGACCAACACCCAGAAGCTCACCGAGCAGCAGCGGCCCGCCGGGTCCAACAACCTGTTCGTGGCCTGGGAGACCCTGACGCACGCCGAGAACCCGAGCTAGGCGTACGGGGGCGGGCGGCTTCGGCGCATCAGGGTTGCGTCAAAGCCGCCAGCTCACCGGGCATCCATCCCCTTTGTCGGAATTGCTGGCCGTAAGGTCGACGCTGCGTGGAGCGGTGACTGAAAGACAATGGGGCCATGGGACGCGGCAAGCTACGGATCTATCTCGGGTCGGCACCGGGCGTCGGCAAGACGTACGCGATGCTCTCCGAGGCGCACCGCCGCGTCGAGCGCGGCACCGACTGCGTGGTCGCGTTCGTCGAGCACCACGGGCGTACGCGCACCGAGGTGATGCTGCACGGCCTGGAGCAGGTGACGCGGGCGGAGGTCGAGTACCGCGGGTCGGTCTTCCAGGAGATGGACGTCGACGCCGTGCTGCGGCGGGCGCCCGCCGTCGCCCTCGTCGACGAGCTGGCCCACACGAACGTGCCGGGCTCCCGCAACACCAAGCGCTGGCAGGACGTCGAGGAGCTGCTCGCCGCCGGCATCGACGTCGTCTCGACGGTGAACATCCAGCACCTGGAGTCACTGGGCGACGTCGTCGAGTCGATCACCGGGGTCCGGCAGCGCGAGACCGTGCCGGACGAGATGGTCCGGCGGGCCGATCAGATCGAGCTGGTCGACATGTCGCCCCAGGCGCTGCGCCGCCGCATGGCGCACGGCAACATCTACAAGCCCGACAAGGTCGACGCGGCCCTGTCGAACTACTTCCGCCCCGGCAACCTCACGGCGCTGCGCGAGCTGGCCCTGCTCTGGGTCGCCGACCGGGCCGACGAGTACCTCCAGGAGTACCGGGGCGAGCACAACATCCGCTCCACCTGGCAGGCCCGCGAGCGGATCGTCGTCGGTCTCACGGGCGGTCCCGAGGGCCGGACGCTGATCAGACGGGCGGCGCGGCTCGCGGAGAAGGGCGCCGGGGGCGAGGTCCTGGCGGTGTACATCGCGCGCAGCGACGGTCTCACCGCCGCGTCCCCGAAGGAGCTGGCGCTCCAGCGCACCCTCGTCGAAGACCTCGGCGGAACGTTCCATCATGTGATCGGCGACGACATCCCCGCCGCGCTCCTGGAGTTCGCGCGCGGGGTCAACGCCACCCAGATCGTCCTCGGCTCCTCCCGCCGCAAGACCTGGCAGTACATGTTCGGGCCCGGCGTCGGCGCGACCGTCGCCCGCGAGTCCGGCCCCGACCTCGACGTGCACATCGTCACGCACGAGGAGGTCGCCAAGGGACGCGGCCTGCCCGTCGCGCGCGGCGCCCGGCTCGGCCGGTCCCGCGTCGTGTGGGGCTGGCTCATCGGCGTCGGCGGCCCCGCGCTGCTCGCGCTGGCCCTCACCAACGTGGACAGCGACCTCGGCCTCGCCAACGACATGCTGCTGTTCCTGTCCCTGATCGTGGCGGCGGCGCTGGTCGGCGGGCTGCTGCCGGCGCTCGCCTCGGCGGCGTTCGGCTCGCTCCTGCTGAACTACTACTTCACCCCGCCGCTGCACCTGTGGACCGTCGCGGACCCGAAGAACATCGTGGCCATCGCCATCTTCGTCGGGGTCGCGGTGTCCGTGGCGTCGGTGGTGGACCTGGCGGCCCGGCGCACCCACCAGGCGGCCCGGCTGCGCGCCGAGTCGGAGATCCTGTCGTTCCTCGCGGGCAGCGTGCTGCGCGGCGAGACCACCCTGGAGGCGCTCCTGGAACGCGTCCGGGAGACCTTCGCGATGGACTCCGTGGCGCTCCTGGAACGGGCGAGTGACACCGAGCCGTGGACCTGCGCGGGCAGCGTCGGACCGCAGCCGCTCGGCCGCCCCGAGGACGCCGACGTCGACATGCCGGTGGGCGACCACATGGCGCTCGCCCTGTCCGGCCGGGTGCTGCCCGCCGAGGACCGGCGCGTGCTCGCCGCGTTCGCCGCGCAGGCCGCCGTCGTCCTCGACCGCCAGCGGCTGCGCTCCGAGGCCGACCAGGCCCGTTCGCTCGCCGAGGGCAACCGCATCCGCACCGCGCTGCTGGCGGCCGTCTCGCACGACCTGCGCACCCCGCTCGCCGGCATCAAGGCATCCGTGTCGTCCCTGCGCTCCGAGGACGTCGAATGGTCGCCCGAGGACCAGGCGGAACTGCTCGCCGGGATCGAGGAGGGCGCGGACCGTCTCGATCACCTGGTCGGGAACCTGCTGGACATGTCGCGCCTCCAGACCGGCACGGTCACCCCGCTGATCCGGGAGATCGACCTCGACGAGGTGGTCCCGCTGGCCCTGGTCGGCGTACCGGACCCGGAGCTGAGCGTCGATCTGGACGTTCCCGAGTCGCTGCCCATGGTGAGCGTGGACAAGGGGCTGCTGGAGCGGGCGGTCGCCAACATCGTGGAGAACGCCGTGAAGTACAGCCCGCCCGACGAGCCGGTGCTGGTCGCGGCCAGTGCGCTGGGCGACCGTGTCGAGCTGCGGGTGGTGGACCGGGGACCGGGCGTTCCGGACGAGGCGAAGGACCGCATCTTCGCGCCGTTCCAGCGCTACGGTGACGCTCCCCGGGGTGCCGGAGTGGGGCTCGGGCTCGCGGTCGCGCGGGGCTTCGCCGAGGCGATGGGCGGCACGCTCACCGCCGAGGACACCCCGGGCGGCGGCCTCACCATGGTCCTCACCCTGCGCGCGGCGCACGCGGACCGGGCGCCGCTGACCACACTTGATCAACCGTTGATCCGTACGACAGCTCAGAGAGGCAGGTCCGCATGACCCGGGTGCTCGTGGTCGACGACGAACCGCAGATCGTCCGCGCCCTCGTCATCAACCTGAAGGCGCGCAAGTACGAGGTGGACGCCGCCGCCGACGGCGCGCAGGCGCTGCAGCTCGCCGCCGCTCGCCACCCGGACGTCATCGTGCTCGACCTGGGCCTGCCCGACATGGACGGCGTCGAGGTCATCAGGGGGCTGCGCGGCTGGACCCGGGTGCCGATCCTGGTGCTGTCCGCCCGCCACTCCTCGGACGAGAAGGTCGAGGCGCTCGACGCGGGCGCCGACGACTACGTCACCAAGCCCTTCGGCATGGACGAACTCCTTGCCCGCCTGCGGGCGGCCGTGCGGCGGGCCGAGCCCACCGGCGGCGGCGAGGACGAGGGGATCGTCGAGACGTCCGACTTCACGGTCGACATGGCCGCCAAGAAGGTCAACAGGGACGGCCGCGACGTACGTCTCACCCCGACCGAATGGCACCTCCTGGAGGTGCTGGTGCGCAACACGGGCCGCCTGGTGAGCCAGAAGCAGCTGCTGCAGGAGGTGTGGGGCCCCTCTTACGGTACGGAGACGAACTATCTCCGTGTGTACATGGCGCAACTGCGCCGCAAGCTGGAGACCGATCCGTCCCATCCGCGGCACTTCATCACCGAGCCCGGAATGGGGTACAGGTTCGAGAAGTAGCCCCTGCGTCCGTGCCGGTGGCCCCGGGTACGCTTCCAGTATGAGTGCTGTTGCGGGCCGTTTCCGGCGCATGCTCGACCGACTCTCCACCTCGCAGGAGGACCTGGAGTCGGAGGAGCTGCGCGAGGACTCGGAGACCACTGGCTGTACGCGGATCGGGGACTGCCACGACCGACAGATCGTGACGGTTACTGGTACGTTGCGCACGGTGACCCTGCGGCCACGCGCCGGAGTCCCGGCCCTGGAAGCGGAGTTGTTCGACGGTTCGGCCGCGCTCGACGTGGTCTGGCTCGGCCGGCGCTCGATCGTGGGCATCGAGCCGGGCCGCAAACTGATCGCATCGGGGCGTGTCTCGATGAGCCGGGGCCGTAGGGTGCTCTTCAACCCCAAGTACGAACTCAGACCGCTCGGACGGGAGTAGCCGGTGACGTCCCTCGACGACAAGCCGACCGATCGCGAAGCCGGTGCCGACGCCGACGCGACCACGGACAGGGCGGTGACCGAGGCCGCGCTCTTCGATGCCTTCGGCGGTGTGCGGGGCATGGTGGAGACCGTGGTCCCCGGCCTGCTCTTCGTGACCATCTTCACGATCAACAAGGACCTGCACGTGTCGGCCATCGCGGCCCTCGCGGTGTCCCTCGTCCTGGTGGTCGTGCGCCTGGTCATGAAGGACACGGTCAAGCACGCCTTCAGCGGTGTCTTCGGCGTCGCCTTCGGTGTCGTCTTCGCGATGATGACCGGCAACGCCAAGGACTTCTATCTGCCGGGCATGCTCTACACGCTGGGCCTCGCGGTCGCGTACATCGTGACCACGCTGTGCGGGGTTCCCCTGATCGGGTTGATCCTCGGCCCGGTGTTCAAGGAGAACCTGTCGTGGCGGACGCGCAACCCCGGCCGCAAGAAGGCCTATGCGAAGGCGAGTTGGGCCTGGGGGCTCATCCTGCTCGCGAAGTGCGCGATCCTCTTCCCGATGTACTTCTGGGCCGACACCGACTCGGACAACACGCAGTTCGGCTGGGTGCTCATCGCGCTGAAGATCCCGCCGTTCCTGCTGGCCGTGTGGCTGACGTGGGTGTTCCTCGCCAAGGCTCCGCCGCCCATCGACGTGTTCGCGGAGATGGAGGCCGAGGAGGCTGCCGCCAAGGAGCGGGAGGCCGGCGGTGAGGGGGCCGCGTCCTCCGGGGGGCCTGCGCGCCATCGTCGCGAGAGCTGAGGCCGGTTCGCGGGTGCACGTCGTGAGTGGTTGCTCGCGCAGTTCCCCGCGCCCCTAAAAGCGAGAAGGCGCCCGGTGAGCAAAGCTCACCGGGCGCCTTCTCGCTTCTTACGCGCCTTCGCGGCGGACCGAGAGGAGGTCCTCCAGTTGTTCCTCGCGGGCCTGGGCGGCCACGAACAGCAGTTCGTCGCCCGCCTCCAGGGAGTCCTCCTGGCTGGGGGCCAGGACGCGGGTGCCGCGGATGATCGTCACCAGCGACGTGTCCTCCGGCCACTGGACGTCGCCCACGCGCGTGCCGGCGAGCGCCGACTCCGGCGGGAGCGTCAGCTCCACCAGGTTCGCGTCGCCGTGGCTGAAGCGCAGCAGGCGCACCAGGTCACCGACGCTGACGGCCTCCTCGACCAGGGCGGACATGAGGCGCGGGGTGGAGACGGCGACGTCGACGCCCCACGACTCGTTGAACAGCCACTCGTTCTTCGGGTTGTTGACCCGGGCGACGACGCGCGGGACCCCGTACTCGGTCTTCGCGAGCAGGGAGACGACCAGGTTGACCTTGTCGTCGCCGGTGGCCGCGATGACCACGTTGCAGCGCTGGAGCGCCGCCTCGTCCAGGGACGTGATCTCACAGGCGTCGGCGAGCAGCCACTCCGCCTGCGGGACGCGCTCGACCGAGATGGCGGTCGGCGCCTTGTCGACGAGCAGGACCTCGTGCCCGTTCTCCAGGAGCTCGCCCGCGATCGAGCGGCCGACGGCTCCGGCTCCGGCAATGGCGACCCTCATCAGTGACCGCCCTCCCCTTCAGGGCCTTCGGCGAACGCCGCCTCGACCTTCTCGACGTCGTCCGTGCGCATCATCACGTGGACGAGGTCGCCCTCCTGGAGCACCGTCTGCGACGTGGGCAGGATCGCCTCGCCGAGCCGGGTCAGGAACGCGACGCGCACGCCCGTCTCCTCCTGGAGGCGGCTGATCCGCTGGCCGACCCAGGACTCCGAGGCGTGCACCTCGGCGAGCTGGACCCCGCCGGTGGGATCGCGCCACAGCGGCTCCGCGCCGGACGGCAGCAGGCGGCGCAGCATCTGGTCGGCGGTCCAGCGGACCGTGGCGACCGTCGGAATGCCCAGGCGCTGGTAGACCTCGGCGCGGCGGGGGTCGTAGATCCGCGCCGCCACGTTCTCGATCCCGAACATCTCGCGGGCCACGCGGGCGGCGATGATGTTCGAGTTGTCACCGCTGGAGACGGCGGCGAAGGCGCCGGCCTCCTCGATGCCCGCCTCGCGCAGGGTGTCCTGGTCGAAACCGACACCGGTGACGCGGCGGCCGCCGAACCCGGAGCCCAGACGGCGGAAGGCCGTCGGGTCCTGGTCGACCACGGCGACCGTGTGGCCCTGCTGTTCCAGGGTCTGGGCAAGCTGGGACCCTACCCGGCCACAGCCCATGATCACGATATGCACGGCCCTACCCCGCACTCCTCATAGGCCTACTGACCTGCGTAAACGTCCTGCTCATGTCTCTCTCTCGCGGCTCGGTCCAGCCGGTGTGGCTCGATCTCGGGCACGGTGCGGGCTTGTGTTGCGGCTCGCGCTCTGGACCACCGTATCGGCAATGGGCGCGAACTCGACCTTCGCGTGGTGGCACTAGATCGTCGGGGACTTGGGGGAGGGCTGTGGACGAATAGGGGTGGCGGGTGGGCGGCCCCCCGTTCGAACGCTTACGATCCTCTGCGTGTCCAAACTGACCGACGTGCCCAAACGGATCTTGATCGGGCGCGCACTGCGCAGTGATCGGCTCGGAGAAACGCTCCTGCCGAAGCGCATCGCACTCCCCGTTTTCGCCTCCGACCCGCTCTCCTCCGTCGCGTACGCGCCCGGCGAGGTGCTGCTGGTCCTGTCCATCGCGGGCGTGTCGGCGTACCACTTCAGCCCCTGGATCGCGGTCGCGGTCGTCGTGCTGATGTTCACGGTCGTCGCCTCGTACCGGCAGAACGTGCACGCCTACCCGAGCGGTGGCGGCGACTACGAGGTGGCCAACACCAACCTCGGCCCGAAGGCCGGGCTCACCGTCGCCAGCGCCCTGCTCGTCGACTACGTCCTGACCGTCGCCGTCTCCATCGCCTCCGGCATCGAGAACCTCGGCTCGGCGGTGCCCTTCGTGGTCGAGCACAAGGTGCTGTGCGCCTGCGCCGTGATCATCCTGCTGACGCTGATGAACCTGCGCGGGGTCAAGGAGTCCGGGAAGCTCTTCGCCATCCCGACGTACGTCTTCGTCGCCGGCGTCTTCATCATGATCGCCTGGGGTGCCTTCCGCGGGCTGATCCTCGGCGACACCATGCGGGCCCCCACCTCCGACTTCCACATCAAGGCGGAACACCAGGGCCTCGCGGGCTTCGCCCTGGTCTTCCTGCTCCTGCGGGCCTTCTCCTCCGGCTGCGCGGCCCTGACCGGCGTCGAGGCGATCTCCAACGGCGTCCCGGCGTTCCGCAAGCCGAAGTCGAAGAACGCGGCGTCCACGCTCGCCCTCATGGGCGCGCTCGCCGTCACCATGTTCTGCGGCATCATCGCGCTCGCCATGACCACCAAGGTCCGGATGGCCGAGCATCCGGCGACCGACCTGATCCACAACGGTGTCGCCGTCGGCGGCGCCTACGTCCAGAACCCGGTGATCTCCCAGGTCGCCGAGGCCGTCTTCGGCAAGGGCAGCTTCCTCTTCATCGTCCTCGCGGCCGCGACGGCCCTGGTCCTCTTCCTGGCCGCCAACACCGCGTACAACGGCTTCCCGCTGCTCGGCTCGATCCTCGCCCAGGACCGCTACCTGCCGCGCCAGCTGCACACCCGCGGCGACCGCCTCGCCTTCTCGAACGGCATCGTGCTGCTCGCGGGCGCGGCGATGCTCCTGGTCGTGATCTACGGCGCCGACTCCACCCGCCTGATCCAGCTCTACATCGTCGGCGTGTTCGTGTCCTTCACGCTCAGCCAGACGGGCATGGTTCGGCACTGGAACCGCCACCTGCGCACCGAGCGCGACGCCGACAAGCGCCGCCACATGATCCGCTCCCGCGCGATCAACGCCTTCGGCGCCTTCTTCACCGGCCTGGTCCTCGTGGTCGTCCTCGTCACGAAGTTCACCCACGGCGCCTGGGTCGCGCTGCTCGGCATGTGCATCTTCTACGCGACGATGACCGCGATCCGGAAGCACTACGACCGGGTCGCCGAGGAGATCGCCGCGCCGGAGACGCCGTCCGACGACAGCGTCCGCCCGTCCCGCGTCCACTCGATCGTCCTCGTCTCGAAGATCCACCGGCCGACGCTGCGGGCCCTGGCCTACGCCAAGCTGATGCGCACGGACACCCTCGAAGCGCTGAGCGTCAACGTCGACCCGGCCGAGACCAAGGCGCTGCGCGAGGAGTGGGAGCGGCGCGGCATCGAGATCCCGCTCAAGGTCCTCGACTCGCCGTACCGCGAGATCACCCGGCCGATCATCGAATACGTGAAGAGCCTGCGCCGCGAGTCCCCGCGCGACGCGATCAGCGTGATCATCCCCGAGTACGTGGTCGGCCACTGGTACGAGCACCTGCTGCACAACCAGAGCGCCCTCAGGCTGAAGGGGCGGCTGCTGTTCACCCCGGGGATCATGGTGACGTCGGTCCCCTACCAGCTGGAGTCCTCCGAGGCCGCCAAGAAGCGGGCCCGCAGGCGTTCCGAGTGGAACGCGCCGGGCGCGGTGCGCCGCGGCCCGGTCGAGAAGCGCCCCAAGGAGCCGAGCGGCAAGTAACGCCGTTCCCGAGCGGTCGGCTCGTGGTGAGCGGCCGGACAACAGCCACGTAGACTGGACGGCTGTTGTCCGGCCGCTTCTCCGTTTGTGGCCTCCCCTGACGTACTGGAGCTCCCGCCATGCAGGCAGAACCGACGAAGTCCCTGGTGGGGGAGGAGTACGAGGTCGAGGTCGGCCCCGTCGCGCACGGTGGTCACTGCATCGCGCGCACGGCCGAGGGCCAGGTCCTGTTCGTCCGGCACACGCTGCCCGGCGAGCAGGTCGTGGCGCGGGTGACCCACGGCGAGGAGGGCGACCGCTTCCTGCGCGCGGACGCCGTACGGGTCCTGGACGCCTCCAAGGACCGCGTCGAGGCCCCCTGCCCGTACGCCGGTCCGGGCCGCTGCGGCGGCTGCGACTGGCAGCACGCCAAGCCCGGCGCGCAGCGCCGCATGAAGGGCGAGGTCATCGCCGAGCAGCTGCAGCACCTGGCCGGGCTCACGCCCGAGGAGGCCGGCTGGGACGGCACCGTCATGCCGGCCGAGGGCGACAAGCTCCCGGCGGGCGAGGTCCCGCAGTGGCGTACGCGCGTCCAGTACGCGGTGACCGAGGACGGCCGCGCGGGCCTGCGCCGCCACCGCTCGCACGAGGTCGAGCCGGTCGAGCACTGCATGATCGCCGCCGAGGGCGTCTCCGAGCTGGGCATCGAGCAGCGCGACTGGACCGGCATGGAGTCGGTCGAGGCGATCGCGGCCAGCGGCTCGCAGGACCGCCAGGTGATCCTGAAGCCGCTGGTGGGCGCCCGTCTGCCGATCGTCGAGCTGGACAAGCCGGTCTCCGTGATGCGGATCGGTGAGAAGGACGGCGGCGTCCACCGCGTCCACGGCCGCCCGTTCGTGCGCGAGCGCGCCGACGACCGTACGTACCGGGTGGGCAGCGGCGGCTTCTGGCAGGTCCACCCCAAGGCGGCGGACACCCTGATGAAGGCCGTCATGCAGGGCCTGCTCCCGCGCAAGGGCGACATGGCCCTCGACCTGTACTGCGGCGTCGGCCTCTTCGCGGGCGCGCTCGCGGACCGGATCGGCGACAAGGGTGCGGTGCTCGGCATCGAGTCCGGCAAGCGCGCGGTGGAGGACGCCCGCCACAACCTCTCCGGGTTCGACCGGGTCCGCATCGAGCAGGGCAAGGTCGAGGCCGTGCTCCCGCGCACCGGCATCACCGAGGTGGACCTCATCGTCCTCGACCCGCCGCGCGCGGGCGCCGGCAAGAAGACCGTCGCCCACCTCTCGACGCTGGGCGCCCGCCGCATCGCGTACGTGGCCTGCGACCCGGCGGCGCTCGCGCGGGACCTCGGGTATTTCCGCGAGGGCGGGTACCGGGTGCGGACGCTTCGGGCGTTCGATCTGTTTCCGATGACATCGCATGTCGAGTGTGTCGCTGTTCTGGAGCCGGCGACGAAGGGCGGCTGAACCGCGACTTCGTCGTTCGGTGAGCTTGGTCGACCTGCTTTCAGGGCTTGGACAGGTACACCCTGAGCAGTGAGTTCTGCCCCGTTCGCGGACATCTCGCGAGGATCGGATCGTGGGATCCGACGGGGAGGGTGGTCTTGGCTTCGCCGCTGCTACTGGTGGCGGGGCACGGCGGCTCCACGGGAAGGGTGGGGTGCCGGAGTATCAGCCTTGCGGGAACGCCGGTAGGGCCCGTTTCGAACGTGGCCTGGGGGCCACGCGTCCGTTCCGGTGACACGGGGGATGCTGCCGGAATGGCACCCGAGGAGTGGGTCGTGCTCCCACTACTTTCCGGCTCATGCAATGTCATCGTCATCTTGTACGAAATGTGTCCGTCGGCGCGGTCACTGGCCTTGCGCTCGGCGTCTGCGCGCCCGCCTGGGCCGCCCCTCGGGCCGCGGGCTCCCAGTCCTTCTCCTACACCGGCGCGACCCAGGCCTTCACGGTCCCCGAGGACGTCTGCGAGATGACCGTGGACGCGGCCGGCGCCGAAGGCGGCAAGGGAGCGTACAACACCTACATCAACGCGCAGAGTCCGGGCGGCCAGGGCGCTCAGGCTCGCGCGGCCGTTCGGGTCACCCCGGGCGAGCAGTTGACCGTCACTGTGGGCGGCCGGGGCAGCGACGCATCCCCACGGGGCGGGTACGGCGCCGGTGGTTATGGCGGTGGTGGCGACGGCGGCACCGTGGACGATCAGCACGATGCCGCGGCCGCGGGCGGTGGCGGAGGCGGTGCCACCAGCCTGACCCGGGCGGGCACTCTGGTGGTGGTGGCCGGCGGTGGTGGAGGGGGCGGTGGCGGCACCCTCATCCTCGCTCGCGAGGAGGCCGCCGCAGAGGCGGTGGGCGCCGGCGGCGACGGCGGGGAGGCGGGCGCGGCCGGCCAGGAGGGGTACGACAGGGCCGGTGGCGGGACGGGCGGCAAGGGCGGAAGGCCGGGCGGCGAGGGCGGAGCCGGCGGCGCGGGCGGCGCGGGCTCGCAGGCCGCGGGCACCGCGGGCGACGCTGCGAGCGGCACAGCCGGAGGCGACGGCGGCGACATTTCCGACTACGAGCGTCAGGGTGGCGGAGGCGGCGGCGGGGGCGGCGCCACCGGTGGTGGAGGCGGCGGCGCCAGCGGGGACAGCGGCAGGTACAACGGTGGTGGCGGTGGTGGCGGTGGTGGCGGCTCCAGCACCGGCCCGGCAGGCGCCACCTTCACCGACGGGGTCCGCGCGGGCAACGGCACCCTCACCCTCGACTGGACGGAGGGGACCTGCGAGACACCCACCCCCACACCCACCCCCACCCCTACACCCACCGTCACACCCACCGCGACGTCCACTCCCACGCCGACCGCGTCCGCGAGCCCGGCGCCGATCCCCACGCCCAGCGCATCCGCGAGTACGGCGGCACCCTCCGCTCCGACTGCCCCTTCCTCCGCCCCGCCGGCCGGACAGCTCGCGGAAACCGGGACCGACGACTCGCTCCTGACCGGCGCGGCGCTCCTCGTGCTCACCGGCGGCGCCATGCTCCTCGCCGCGCGACTCCTGCGGCAGCGCACCCGCGATTGACCGGGGCCTGGGGTGGGGCGCTCCCTACTCGCGTGGGAGCGGCCCGCAGGCAACGGCCTCAACGGTCTTCCTCCGAATTTCGTCCCATGCGGAAACGTCTGGCGTTCGTCTGACGCTCTCGGGAGTTCACGGGCAGGCGGATGCGGACTGGCCTCCTGCTTCGCAGTCCAGGTGCCACCGGCCGTGGCGCCCGGCGGCCGGAGTCGGTCCTCCGCGTTTGTTCAGGGGAGGCCGGGCAGGCCTGACGAGGCCAGTGCCACCGCACGGTCGACGGCGATGTGTTTGCTGTGGTCGTGTTCCTGTAGGACGAGGATGTGGACGGATTCGTCTTGGGCGGTGATGGTGAAATGCGGTGGTGCCTGTCGGCGGTGGCGTGGCGGGGGAGTGTCTGGAGTGGGGCCGAGTGTGGTCCTGTGGCCCTTTGACTCGGCGGCGGTAACAAGGGCTTGGATGAGGCGTAGAGCCCGGTTGTGCACGGATTTGGTCAGCCCCATGCCCTGGGGGCGTTTTTGGAACCCTGGTGTTCGTTGGGGAAGTCCAGAGCACTCCCGGTGCTGGATACCAGCATGATCGCACTTGCCAATCGGGGTCCGCTAAAAGGCAACGAGTTGACTAGGCGGATCTTGGGCGTGCTTCGAAAGTTCTGCCTGCCCCGCGGGCGAACGACGGGCCTCTCGAAGCACGCCCCAGGCGACTCCGTGAGTCAACCGCGTCTCCGGAGCGACATGAAGAAATCGTCGATGTCCATGATCTCTTCATTGGTCAACGTGGGCGCTTTCCATTGCCTCGCCGCACCGTGCTCGATAAAAGGGCGAGGAAGCCCAGTGCCGTAATGAAGTACATACTCCGCCGTGTCTCGGCGCCAGTAATAAGTGCCGTCGCTCTGTATCGCCGTTCCGCCCGTCACTGCGAATCGGTTGCCCACTACATCCTCGGAGTACCCCATGAGGGCGATGATCACGGGCGCCGCCTTGAGATATTCAGCAACGCGTGCGCGTTCGGGTGCAGGGATGTGTTCCGACAATGCTTTGATGTCGTCCGCGGAGCTGCTGAAAATGGACTGACTGGCGTGGTTTCCGAACAAGCCAAGAGGTTTTACCTGACGCATCTGCTTCCTTTTGACGAGGTGCGCTCGGGGCAGTGCCCGGAGCGCACCTATCGGACGGTCGCCGAGTGGCTACTTCGGTTCCCCCAAGGGGCCGTCGGGCCATTCGCGAACCTTGCCGGTGCGAGGATCGACGTCCACTTGGTGGTTGCTGGCATTCCTGACCTCTACACCACCGAGCAGTCTCGACAGCTCACCGGCTGCCTTGCAGGCGCCGTAGCACGTGACCAGCTGTATGGGCCCTCCATCGTAGTACGGGTTCTCCTTGACCAGATCGGCGATCTGTTGTGGGTGGGTGATATGCCCGTCGACGAGGAATTCGCCTTGCTCACTGCCGTGCACGACGACGTCGTGTCCGTATGTTCCCTTCGATCGCATCAGGTTCTGGATCGTGTCCGCGTCGTCGCCGATGGCCGTGGCGGTCTTCGAGTAGCGGACGCTGCCACCGGCCCAAGTGAACGAGGAAGCGGGCGGGACGCCCATGGTGGCTGCGCCGGCCGCTCCCCGCGGTGCAGCCGCTGCCTTGCGCCAGCCGGTGAGTCCGCCGACACCGGTGACGACGAGCTGTTCGACGAGTTCGTCTGCCGCGTCGGCGTACTGGTCGGCGAGTGCGTCGCAGCCCTGTTGCCGGAGGAGGTACTCGGCGCGGTACAGGCGGTAGGCGGGACGGACGGGCAGGTATTTGTCCAGAACGGCGCCGGCGCCGCCGTTCTCGCCGGTGAAGACATCGCGGAGGTCGCCGGCGATGACGGCAGGTGACTTGAAGACGTCGACGAAGGCGTTGCCGAAGATGCTGAGTACTTCGCCCACGCTGTGGACGTGCTCGTCGTCGGGATTCTCGGGAGTCTGCCCGCTGGGGTCGGTCAGCAGGGTGGGGGTGTTGTCGGCGTAGGCGTAGGGGGATACCTGTGGGGTCGCCTGGTCTCGCGTCGCCGGGTCGGGGCTCGTGAAGCGGCCGGTGGTGGGGGTGTACTGGCGGGCGTGGAGGTCGAGGTTGCCGGTGGTGGTCTCGTAGCGGGCGCCGGTGTAGGAGGGCGGGTTCGCAGGGGCGCCGCCGGTGACCGTGCCAAGGACGCGGGTACCGAACGGGTCGTAGGCCCAGCGCTGGTAGAGGGTGCCGGTGCTGTTGGTGACGTCGACCGGTGAGCCCTGGGTGTCGTGGTGGTAGGTGAAGACCGCGCCGGTGCCGGTCTTGACGGCGGTGGGCTGGCCGAGGGGGTCGTAGCGGTAGGACTGCTTGACGGCCCAGGCGCTGTCGTACTCGGTGGCCAGGATCGGCTGCGGGCCGTTGGGGTCCCACTGGGTGCGGCTGGTGACCGCCCCGTCCTTGAGGGTGGTGACCTGGTTGCCGCTCGCGTCGTGGTCGTAGGTGTAGGAGGCGCCTGCGACGGTGGCGGCGGAGATCTGACCGGCCAGGTCGTAGGCGAAGATGTCGTTGCCCGCCTTGGTCTGGTTGCCCTCGTCGTCGTAGCCGTAGCCGGTCGTCGTGGTGCCGGTCGTGGTGGAGGTGAGCTGGTCGGCGGCGTCGTAGTCGTAGTTGGTTGTCGTGGTGCCGAGGGCGGAGGTCAGGCGGTTGCCGACCTTGTCGTAGGTGTAGGACGTGGTGCGGGACGCGGCGCAGCCCGCGACCCAGGGCTGGGGGAAGCAGCCGGAGGTGAGCCGGCCGGCCGGGTCGTAGCCCAGGTCGTAGCCGGTCGCCCCGACGCCGGCCCGGGTGATGTCGACGTGCTTGGGCAGGCCCGCGGGGGAGAGGGTGAGCGCGGTCTTGGTGACGCCGGTGCCGGCCTTGGCCGAGGCGACGGCGGTCAGGCGGCCGGCACGGTCGTAGGTGCGGTCTTCTGTCTCGGTGTTGGGCAGAGTCGACCGCGTGAGGTGGCCGGTCGGGTCCCACGTGTACGAGGTTGTCTTGCCGTCCGCGGCCATGGTGTCGGTGCGGCCGTCGTTGTCGTACGTGTACGTGATCGTGTTGCCGTCGGAGTACTTGCGGCTGAGCATCTGGCCGGCGGCGTCGTAGGTGTAGGCGAAGCCGCGGGTCTTGGTGAGATTGCCGACCGAGTCGTAGCCGAAGTCCTCGGAGATCGTCGCGTTGGCGCGGGCCGTCAGTTGTCCGGCGGCGTCGTATCCGTAGGTCGCGTCGGGGGTCGAGTCCGAGTAGTCGGTCTTGGTGAGCAGACCTCGCGGATCGTGGTCGTAGCTGGTGGAACCGCTCGGAGTGGTCACCTTGTTCACGTTGCCGTCGGCGTCGAAGGCGTAAGCCGTCTCGCGCTTCAGGGGGTCGGTGACCGAGGTGAGACGGTGTGCCGTGTCGTAGCCGTAGACGGTGACGTGGTCGTTGGCGTCGGTGCGGTCGGTGACGTTGCCGACGATGTCGCGCCCGTAGGCGGTGACGGCGCCGTCCGGAGCCGTGACCTTGGTCAGATGATCCAGCTTGTCGTATCCGTAGGTGGTGGCGCGCTTGTCGGCGTCCGTCTGCTCGATGACATTGCCCACCGCGTCGTAGGCGGTGGTGGTCACGCCGCCCAGCGGGTCGGTGACCTTGGTGGGGTTGCCCGCCGGGTCGTAGCCGTAGGTGGTCGTGTACTGGGCGGGGGTGGCGCCGGAGACGTTGCCGCGCGGGTCGACCGCGGTGGCCTGGCGGCCGTCGCCGTCGTAGGTCCAGCTCTCCTTGTTGCCCAGCGGCGAGGTGCGGCTGAGCATGTTGCCGTCCGCGTCGTAGGCGTAGGCCGTCGTCTTGTTCAGCGGGTTGGTGCTGCTGGTGAGCTGGTTGTTCTTGTCGTACCCGGAGCTGATGGTCTTGCCCGCGGCGTCGGTGACCTTGGTGACGTTGTCATTGGCGTCGTAGGTCCTGGTGGTGGTGTGACCCAGGGGGTCGGTGACCACGAGCGGTCGGTTGATCGCGTCGTAGGTCGTGGTGGTGGCGGCGCCGGTGGGGCCGGTGACCTTGGTGGTGTTGCCGGCCGCGTCGTAGGCGTAGCTGGTGGTGTAGGCGGCGGGGTCGGCGCCGGTGGCGTTTCCGCGGGGCGAGACGCTGCTGAGCAGGCGGCCCACCTTGTCATAGGCGTAGGTGGTCCTGCCGCCGGCCGGATCGGTCTCGGAGGCGAGGCGCCCGGCGTTGTCGTAGGTGCGGCTGACGGCCGCACCGGACGGGTCCGTGGCGCGGGTGACGTGGCCGGCGTCGTCGTAGGCGAAAGCGGTGACATCGCCTGCCGGGTTCTTCGCGGACGTCAACTCCTCCGCGCCGTCGTACTCGTAGGACGTGGTGCGGCCCAGCGGGTCGGTGGTCGACTTGAGCAGTCCTCGGCCGTCGTACGTGTAGGCGGTCGTATAGGCAGCGGGGTCACCGCCGTCGGCGTTGCCGCGCGGGTCCGTCCTGGACAGGACGCGGCCGGCCTTGTCGTAGGTGAAGGTCGTCTTCTCACCCAGCGGGGTGGTGACCGACGTCCGGTTGCCCGTCGCGTCGTAACCGTAGGTGGTGACCTTGCCCCGCGGACTCGTCACGGTCTCCAGGGATCCCAGAGCGGTGTACGTGTAGGCGGTCTTCCCGCTCAGCGGGTCGGTGGCCGTGAGCAGTTGGTTGGAGGTGGTGTACGTGTACGTCGTCTTGTAGCCGCGGCCGTCGGTGTGGCTGGTGACGTTGCCCGCGCTGTCGTAGGTCCAGCTCTCCCCGTAGCCCAGAGCCGTCGGCGCCTTCCGAGTGAGCATCCGTCCGGCGCTGTCGTACGTCATGGTGGTGGCATTGCCGCGCTGGTCGGTGATCGTGACGGGCCGCAGATAGCGGTCGTAGTCGTAGGTGATGCTCTTGCCGTACGGGTCGATCGTCTCCATCAGGACGTTGCCGGCGTACAGGTCCGTCCACACGCCGCCGTCCGGGGCGGTGGTGTGCGACTCGCTCTTGCCGTCCCAGGTGAACGTGGTCGTCTTGGTGTTCTGGTCGGTCTGGGACTTGACGCGGCCTGCGGTGTCGTAGGTGTTGCTGACCTTTCCGCCGGCGGGATCGGTGTACGAGGACAGCCGTTTGTCGGTTCCGTACGCGTACGAGGATGTCCTGCTCGCCGGATCGGTGACCGAGGTCAGCAGGCCGCCGGTGTATCCGTAGGACACCGAAGTTCCGTCCGGGAGGCTCACCTTGGTCAGCAGGCCGTCGGCGCCGGGCGTGAAGGTGGTGGTCCGGCCGGCGGCGTCCTTGACGGAGGCGAGCTTGCCCGATGCGTACGTCAGACTCAGGCCCTTGCCCGCCTTGTCCACGACGGCGGTGAGCAGACCGTTGCTGTCGAAGGTGCGCTTGGTGTGGTCCGGTGTCGTGATCGTGTAGGTGCCGGCGCCCTTGACCAGCTTGGCCGCCGATCCCGCCGGAGCCGTGTACGTGCCGTCACTTGCCTGCGTGAACACGAACGACGCGCCGTCGTCCGTACGGTAGGTCGCTTTCCCGGTGGCGAGAGTGAGCCGTGTGTCGAAGGGTGTGGCCCAGCCGCGGCCCAGCAGGCCGACGGCACTTGAATCAGAGCGGTAGGTCCGCTCCAGGGAAAGGGGTACACCGGGGCTGACGAGCGATGCGTCGGTGAGTTGCTCGTAGAACATGCCGGTCGCCGTGTTGACCGGGTCGGCACGGTGCGCCTGCGCGTAGCAGGTGCAGATGCCTGCCTGCGCGCCCGGGATCACCGGCGTGTAGAACGCCTCGACGAGCGGCGAGGTGGTCCCGCCCGGACTGGAGGACCCGTCCGAACTGTTGAGGAAGACCCAGGCGTAGTACTTCTTGCCGTCCTGGAGCTTTCCGCCCAGTGCGTTGTTCGCCCACCAGAAGCACTGGTCCGTCGGATAGGAATTGCTCGACCACCAGTCGTAGCACCATGCCCCGGTGTCCGGGGTGTTGCCGCTGGGGTCGTCGGTGGACTTCTTGATCTCCTGCTGGACGACCGGGTTACCCGCCTCGTCCATGACGTACAGCCACATTCCGCTGTACGTCGATCCTCGTAAGGGCAGTTTTACCTGGCCGCCGATCGACAACAGACCCGGGTAGGCAGTCGCCCAGGCTGACACGGAGACAGGGTTTCCCGGGGCGGCGGCCAGCCGTTGCCCGTCCGGGCTTGCCTTCGCCGCAGGCCCACGCGTAAGCCTTCCGGTGCCCGGCCGGGCGTGCGGGGTGCCCTTGGCCGTACGTTTCGGCGACTCCATATAGTCGCGCAGAGGCGACAGTTCGCTCCGCTCCCTCGTGACCTGCTGACGACGCTCACTCAGCGTCATGGCCCTTGGCGGCTTCGGCAGATCGGCGGCCGTCCTGGCTTCAGGCTGCGCGACGGCGGCGGACGGGTTCGCGGAGAGTGGCCGGTCCCGTGGCGACGCCCCTGACGGGGTGACGCCGGCGATCACCATGAGGGTGAATGTCAGGACGGCTATGACGTGTCTTCGTACGCGTGTGGACATTCTTTGCATCACCTGTGAGAGAGGTCTTGAGCAGGGACGCGAAGAATCTTGATCCATCACACGTTCGAATGGGCCCAGTTGGGGCGGTGTGGCCAGAACGTGCCGTCGTGCCAATGCGCGTCACTGGGGTGCCCCTGCTCGTCGGCCTCAAGGTGACGCTGCTTTTGGGAAGCTGGCTTGATCTTGCAGGCGCTCGCCGAGCTGGTCTCGTGGAACCGGGCACGCGTGGAGGAACGGGATACTGACATCAGTTGACGCGGCCTTTAACGGGAGGCGTGCATGCCAAGGACTCCCGCACACACCATGATTTCTTGGTGGACCGTGGTCGGTGCGTCTCGGACTGTGACCCGCGCAGGTGGCGCCGGAGGCCGGCAGCACAGCAGTGACGTGAGCGGTCTTCTCGGCGAGTCGGACCGGGTGGCCGCGTCCTCAGGCTGAGGCGGCGTGGTCCTGATCCGTGGTGACCGGCCGGTCACGGTGTCGGCCGCGTCGGGCGTGCGTGTCGCGCTTCCCGCCGTGGATCAGGCGCAGTCGGTGTGGCGAGCCTCGTCGCGGCGATGTGGCCTCCTGACGCTCGCTTCTGTGCCGGTTGGTGCGCTGCTCGGAGTGGGCCATGCGGTCTTCCAGGCGGTCCATGCCGAAGAGGAGCAGTCCCATCGCCGGCAAGAGCGTGAATGCTATGTAGAGCATCAGGACCTTCCTCCTCATGGTCGCGTTCCTCGCCTGCCCGGCCCGGGAGCGTTCACGGGCGCAGCCGTGTGGAGGTTGTGTGACGCGAGGAGCGCGGCGTCCAACTGGCATGTTCGAAGGCTCCGTTGTCACTCCCCCGGGGAGGTTTTGCCGGGCGTCGCGCGGACATGTGAGCTGCCAGGCACGCCAGAGTCGGCGGCCGCCCGGCGCCCGGGTGCGCCGGGGACGTACCACGCTGTTCGCGGCGGAGAGGAGTACGAGGATGACGGAGGACCTGACCGCTCGGCCGATGCCCGGCATGACGGAAGCGCAGGACCTTGCGGCCGGACGCTTGAGAGGCCCGGAACTCGTCGGCTACACGGTGGAGGCGAGGGACGGCTCGGTGGGGCGGGTGGATGCCGTCTCGGAGGAGGTCGGCCCGGAGCATGTCGTCGTCGACACGAGGGACGTCCTGCTGAGCAAGAAGGTGCTGCTGCCCATGGCGGCCGTCACCAGGATCGACGAGAAGGCCCAGCGGCTCCATGTCGGGCACGACGCGGAGAAGATCAAGGGCGCGCCGCGCTTCGACCGCGACATGCGGGTCACCGATCCGGGCTTCCGCGCACTGATCGACGAGCACTACGGACTTCCCGGTACCGCCTGAGCGCACGCGCCCCCCGAGTCGTCAGCAGCCTCACGACGCTCCACTCACCGAGCGGGAGGGTCCGCGGTCTGCGCTTGCAGGAGTCATGCACGCGCCCCGAGCGGTAGTAGTCGCAGTCCGGGCAGGACGCACCGACCGCACGCCCGCCGGCCTCGGCAGTGGAGCGACGCAAGGTGCACAGCCACACGTAGCTGCTCAGGGAGACGCAGAGGCATCCCGGAATCTGCCACCACAACGCCGGTGGCCGCGACCGGCCCAGCGGGAGGCAGCAAGGCCGGCCGGAATCTGGACACCGACGTGGAACATCAGGATCCAGATCGTCATCTCGAAGGTTCGTGCGTAGGTGGGCTCATGCGGAGGACGGCCACCTGTGAATTTCTCACGGGTTCCTCGCCCCACTCGGTTCGTCGATGGCCGGCGGGCGCAGGGGAAATGACCTGCGAGTTGTTCGCAGCGGGCACGGCACGGGCGGTGTCCGGACGAGCCCATTCCGCTCCTCGGGCCGGTGTCGGCCAAACCTAGAGTCGCTCCGAATCAGCGCTGATGTCGGGGCGGCCGGGACCCTCCCATGGTCGAAGGTGCCCCGCACACAGCGGAGTCGACACATCGACGGGAGTTTCCCAGGTGCAGCGCACGACTTTCCGGAACATCGCTGTCTCTTCCGCGGCCGCCCTCGCACTGGGCATCGCGGGCCCCTCGGCGACCGCACTCGACCACGGTGCGGCCGCGAAGACCGCCTCGGCCACGGCGCGGGCCGGGGGCAGCGGAACCACCACGATCGGCACGGGCCAGGACGGCCGTGACATCTTCGCCGGACTGTTCTTCGTCCAGGGCGAGATCGGCCAGCAGTTCGCCGGCATGCCCGAGTACACCGAGGCGGAGAAGAACTACGAGGCGAACAACACCGCCGAGGCGAAGGCCGCTGCCGATCGGGTCATGGACGTCATAGCCGAGGCGGACCCGGAGTTCTTCGCGGGCTACTCGTCCGACCTCAGGTCGGGTGACCCTCGCAAGGTGGAGGCCGGCATGGCCGATGCCGTGACCCTGCTCAACAAGCTCGCGGACGAGGACGCCAAGGAGCTGGGCACCGGCGACGCCAAGTGCGTCGTGTCCGTGCTGGCCGTGCAGTCGCTGGTGGTCGTGACGACCGGCGGCGCCGCCGCCGTCTCGGTCGCCGTCGTGGCACAGGCGTGGAAGTGGGTGGTCAACGCCTCCAGATCGACGACTCCGGGCTCCTCGGACCTTGAGAAGGACCAGAAGATCGCCGACATCACCAGGTTGCTGGCCGGAGCCTGAATGCCCGGCTGAACGCCGTTGCCTGACCAGGCGGGCCGTGCCCCCTCGATCCGTTGGGAACGGCCCGCCGTGGTGCCGTCACCTCTAGCCTGCCTGGACTGCCATGCCTCTTCCCGTCTTTCCCTATCGGGCCGACTCCCCGCCCCCGCAAGCCCGAACACCGCGCCGCTGGATCGGCATCGTCACCGCGGTGTGGGCGGTGGCGGCGCTCTACGTCGCCCAGGCGTTCCTCCCACCGAACGTGATCAAGCTGCCCGGGCAGAAACCTTTCCGGCAAGTGGCGCTGGTCGTCGCTCCTCAAGGGTGGGCGTTCTTCACCAAGTCCCCTCGTGAACCGGTACATGTGCCCTACCGGCAGCGCGCCGACGGATCCTGGGCCGATGCGCGGATCTCGCCGCACGCGAAGCCCTCGAACGCCTTCGGCCTGGACCGGGCCTCCCGCTCCCAAGGCATCGAAGGGGCGCTGCTGGTCCACAAGGACGGCATTCACTGGAACGACTGCTCCGACCCCTCATCGCCTGAGGAGTGTCTGAAGGGAGCGAGACTCTCCGCACCGATCACGAATCCCTCGCCGTCACCGTCGCTGTGCGGACGTGCGGCGCTGGTGGAGGTGAAGCCGGTTCCTTTCGCCTGGCGTGATCTGATGGAAGGCACTCACAGTGTGGAGCGGGCCGCGGTATGGGACGTGACCTGCAGATGAGCACGGATCGCATGCTGCGGCTGCCATGGACCAACGTGTACGGCCTTTCCCGCAGCCTCGTCGCGCTGGGAACGGCGGGAACTCTGGCTTTCTCCAGCGCCGAGACCCTCTTCCGTCCGGTGGCCACCCTCGGCACCTACCCGCCCTGCGACGGTGTCCTGGCCGCCTCGGCGTTCTGTGCCGCGAAGGACTCGTACACCGGCCTGTCCTGGATCATGTACGGCTGCGTGGTGGTGCTGCTGGTCGCCGCTTCCGGCTGGCGGCCCCGTCTGACGGCACTGCCACACGCGTACGTGAACTACTCGGTGTTCTCGGGGATCGCCATCAACGACGGCGGCGATCAAGTCGCCCTGATCCTCTCGGTGTTGTTCGTCCTCCCCGCGCTCGGTGACGCGCGGCGCTGGCACTGGGGCGAACCGCCGCAGCCCTCGGCGAGCCGTGGGGCACGGATCTGGGCGCTGCTGGGCGTGTCCTCCTTGGCGGTCCTGCGCCTTCAGATGTCCGTAATCTATTTCCAGTCCGCCGTCGCGAAACTGCCGCATGCGGAGTGGTACGACGGAACCGCCCTCTGGTACTGGGCTCAGGACGTCAACTTCGGTGCGGCGCCGTGGCTGTCATGGCTCACCGGGCCCGTCGTCGCCACCCCGGTCGGCGTGGCCCTGATGACCTGGGTGCCCCTCGCCATCGAGATGTTCCTCGCCGCGGCGCTCCTGCTCCCGCAGCGCTACCGGTACTGGGCGATGTGGCCGGGCTTCGCCTTCCACCTGTCCATCGCCCTGGTCATGGGCCTCTGGTCCTTCGCGTTGGCCATGATCGGAGGGATCCTGGTGCTGTGCATGCCGCTGGGCTCGCACATCCGCAAGCGTGCTCCCGCCGACGGCTCCGAGCGGAGCGTGGGTGGAGCGGTGCCGGGGAACGAGCGCCAACGCGTCCCCGGGGGAGAGCCGGCGTCGCTGGTCTGACGTGTGCCCGTACCGCCTGAAGGCCGCATGGCGGGGCCCTGGCGCCTCCCTCAGTTCCAGTGGCGGACGATGAGTGCCAGGGCCCTGTCCCGGTCGGTACCCAGAGAGCGGGCGAGGGTGGTGAACTCCCGCGCCAGCGCCTCCAGTTTGCTGTGGCCGTCGTCGAGTTCCCGGACGACCATCGCGCCGCGGCCACGGCGCAGTTCGATGAGCCCTTCGGCCGCGAGCGTCTGATAGCCGCTCAGCACGGTGTGGACCGAGATGTGCAGGGAACCGGCCAACTCCCGTGCGGCGGGAAGCCGGTCGCCGACGCGGAGACGACCGGACACCAGGTGTCCACGGATCTGTGCGGCGACCTGGTCACCGAGTTTCTCGGTCGATGCCGCGTCGATCTCCACCAGCATCCCGGCTCTCCTCTTCCCGCAACCGATTGACAAGACGAGCCGCCGAAACGGCGTCGTCCACGGTGACGACGAATTCCCGGCCACTGACCAGTGTGAGCCACAGTGCGTCACCGGGCCGCAGGGCGACGGCATGACGACCGGGCGTGATGCGGTAGCCGAAGCCGCCCATGTCCGCAAGCCGGGCGTAGCCCGACTTCGCCTCGACGATCCGGTTCAGGGCTATGGTCCGGATCGGCAACGGCCCGCACGTCACGCGCACACCCCGGGCGTTCACGCCGACCCGGACCAGTCCGCACCCCGCGGTGAGCACGGCCACGACGAGCGGACACCACATCCACCATGCCGCGCCGTTCGTCAGAGCGAGAACCGCGAGCACCAGCACGACGACCGCGGCGGCCGGAACGCACCAGGGCGGCCCGGCCTCGCGGGACCACGCTCCGCGAGTGGTCACCGGCGAACCGCCTTCCGAGCCAGCAGCACGCCGACTCCGCCGGCCACGACAGCAAGGACGGCCGTGACCGGCAGGTGGAGAGCCCAGTCGACGTCGTACGCCTCCAGGAGCTGGGTACGGTCGAGGTCCCGGCCCTTGGCGCTGCCGGACAGATCCGCTGCGAGGGCGTACGCCTCACCCGCGGCGAGGCCCCAGCACATGGCGGCCGTAAGAAGGTACTGGCCGTCCGTCTGTGCCCCCTTGATCAGCCCCCAGGCGAACACCGCGCCCTGAAGCAGGAAGAACAGACTGACGGCGGCCACGAAGGCAGGACCCGACATGAAACCGTCCGGCCCGTTCGAGCCCGTGTGCGAGATCACCTCGGCCGGCATGCGGTCACGAAGGACCAGGAGCACCGTCCACGGCACGGCGGTCGCCACCACCCACGGCGCGGCGCCGAGGGCGATCTGCCCCAGCGGCCACCCGACGTTGTCTCGCTCGGTATCGCCGGTCGCTGTCATGGACCCACCCCTCTATTCGCAGTTGTTACATGACAACCGTAACAAGTTCAGGTGGCGGGGCACTCCTCATCCTCCCGTCGCTGCCGGCCGGCGGAGGGCGGCCGGGACGTGGGGAGCCGCGGCCCGTCGGCCTCCTGAGGAGGGAGGTCGAGCCCGGGAGGACGGCCGTGGCGCGGTGCGCGCCCATGAGAATTTCACGGGTGCGCACCGCGCCGGGATCGTTGCCGGGCCCGGCGACCCGCACGGTTTTCGCAGCGCTGACCGGATCGCCCGGCCGGAGCCGACGCCCCACCGCCGTGCGACGCTTGCCCGCATGATCAAGAGCGGTGGGGTGGTGGCCCGGCACGCGCTGGGCTGGGCCGTGGGGGCCTACGCGCTGATGTTCGCGTTGGTCGCCGGGGTCTTTCTGGCCGAGGTGACGCGCACGAGGCCGGCCGCCCACGCGGTCGCGGTCGGTCTGGTCGCGCTCGCCGTCACGGGCGCCGCACAGATGGTGTGGTGGCGCGGGCTGTGGGCGGGGCGGCGGTCCGCGCGCTCGCCGTGGCCGATGCTCGCCGTGCAGGCGGTTGTCGCCCTCGTGCCGCTGAGCGTGCTGCCCGAGGAGTGGTTGTACGTACCCGGACTGCTCGTCGCCTCCGGGCTGCTCGTGCTGCATGCGCCGCTCAACTGGTGGGTGGCGGGCGGCGCCGCGGCCGGACTCGCCGCCCTGGTGGCGATCTCGCCGGTGGACAATCGGCTCGGTGCACAGCGCATGCTGCTCGTGCTGGCCGCCGGACTCCTCGTCCACGGCCTGGTGTGGTTCGCCACCGCGCTCGCCCGCATCGACGCCGAACACCGCTACGACATGGACCTCGCCGTTCTGCGCGAACGCGAACGAATGGCACACGACCTGCACGATCTGCTCAGCGTCCGGCTGAGTGAGGTCAGCGTGCGCGGCGAGGTGGCATTGCGCAGGATCGCCGAGGGCGACGTGGACGGTGCCCGCGCGGAGGTCGACACCGTGCTCGCCGCGGCGCGCGCTGCTCAGGAGGAGATGCGGGCCTCGGTGCGAGGCCGATGGTCTCTTTCGTACCGGGACGAACTGCGGGCCGTGGAAGGACTGTTACGGGCGGACGGCATACGGACGCGGGTGACCGGCCGCCTCCACGCGCTTCCCGCCGAGGTGGAGCGGGCGCTCGCACTCACGCTGCGGGAAGGCGCGGCGAACGTGCTGCGGCACAGCCCTGCCTGCCGCAACGTCACCGTGCGGCAGGCGGCGGACACCGCCTCCGTACGCCTCGAACTGGTCAACGACCGGGCGGGGAACGGGGGCGGAAAGGTGCCGGGCAGCGGAGTGGACAGCCTGCGCGCGCGGGCGGTGGCTCTCGGCGGCGGGCTGACGGCGGTGCGGGACGCGGAAGCGGGGACGTACGTGCTTGTCGTGATCATTCCGTTGCCGGACGGTACTCATCCATGGGGTGCCCTCACCGGGTCTTCGTAACGGAGAGGACTCGTGGGAGGGGGAACCATGCAGGTGACATCGATACTGATCGCGGACGACCACGCGATCGTGCTCGGTGGTCTCGCCTCGCTGCTCGACGCGGAGCCGGGACTGACGGTGACCGCCGTCGCGGCCGCCGGCGAGGAGGTCCTGCCGGCGGCTCGGCGGGTACGGCCCGATGTGGCCCTCCTGGACATTCGGATGCCCGGGGAGCTCGACGGCATCGGCGCGGCGCAACTGCTCGCCCGGGAGCTCCCGGAGATCCGGGTGCTGATCATGACAGGGCTGGAGGGCGTCCCTGGGCAGGTACGCAGGGCACGGGCGGCGGGGGCGGCCGGGTTTCTGCCGAAGACGGCGCAGCCACGGGCGGTGGTGGCGGCGGTGCACCGCGTCGCGAAGGGCGGCACGGCGTACGACCCGGAACTGGTGGGGGAGGCCGCAGCGATCGGGCCGAGTCCGCTGACGGCACGCGAGCACCAGGTTCTCCTACGGCTGGCGCGAGGGGCCGACGCGAAACGGATCGCACGGGAGCTGGGGCTGTCGCTGGGCACGGTGCGCAACCATCAGACGGCCCTGCTCGCGAAGCTGGGAGAGGGTACGCCGCTGGCGGCGGTGCGGATGGCCGTGGCGAACGGGTGGTTGCCCGGAATCTGAGCGAGGGCGGCCCTGGGTTCCTGCGCCACTGGCGGAGCCTCCACGGGTTTCCTCCGGCTCTCCAGGGCCTCGCAACCGGCGGACCAGTAGGCGGCTGCCCCGGCAGCGGGCGGCCGCAACACCGCCGCCCTCCGGGCCCCTCGACATGAGAGATCGCTCATCTGGCCGCACCATGGGTTCAGAAAGGTGTCAAACCAGCCCATAGAACCGCTGGGAGGCTGATGTGGTCATGGAGCGATCCGAGCAACGTGCTGTCGTCGCCGAGTTCCTCGGCACCCTTCTGCTGGTGTTCTTCGCCGTCGGCTCCGCCGTCATCGGCCTGAAGTTCATGGGGGCCCTGGGCGTCGCGCTCGCCTTCGGGTTCACCCTGCTCGCCCTCGCCTACGCCATCGGCCCGATCTCGGGCTGCCACGTCAATCCGGCGGTGACACTCGCGATGCTCGCGGCCGGGCGGATCGACGTGCGGCGGGCGGTGCTGTACTGGGTGGCCCAGTTCGCAGGTGCGATCGCCGGTGCGGCGCTGCTGTACTGGCTCGTGCAGTCGATCCCGGGGCTGGAGACCAGCGGCGCCTTCGGTTCGAACGGCTACGGCAGCCGCTCCGACGTCGGACTGAGCGGGGGCGGCGCGTTCCTCGCCGAGACCGTGCTCACCTTCCTCCTCGCCTACGTCGTCCTGGCCGTGACCAGCCGGGTCGCGGTGGTCGGGTTCGACGGACTGCCGATCGGACTCGCGCTCGGCGTCATCCACATCGTCGGCATCCCGCTGACCGGCACCTCCGTGAACCCGGCCCGTTCGCTCGGCCCGGCGCTCTTCGCGGGCGGGCAGGCCCTGTCGCAGCTGTGGCTGTTCATCGTGGCGCCGCTCGTCGGCGGGCTGCTCGCGGCCCTGGTCATCCGCCTCACCCACCCGGCGAACGAGCCCCGCGTGACGGCGGACGACGCCTGAGGCGGCCGGAACCGGTCTGACGTCCCCCGGCTCGCCCGGTGGTCGCCCGCCGGCAGCGCGTCAGTTGGTGTTGTGCGTCGGGTAGACCTGGACGTCGGTGTAGGCGCCCTTGATGTCCCCGGCGCCCGCGGGCCACTGGAGGCTCACGGTGTGGGTCTCGTTCGGGGGCGTCACCAGGATGTCGGTCGGCGACGAGAGGCTGTTGCCGCTGTTGTCGATCTCGTAGGCCAGGTCGAAGACGGCGGCGTCGCCGGGCTTCAGGGTGGTGATGCGCGGCTGGGCGGGGCCGCGCTCGATCGGGTTCGAGGTGTGGTCCTCGTCCTTGATGTCGACGCCGGGGAAGCCGGTCGCCGAGCAGGTGGTCGAACCCCGGTTGATCATCGTGATGTTGATGCGGCCGGTGTTCTTGTCCGGCGCGGCGTCCACGGCGTCGATGGCCAGGTCCGCCGTCTTGCAGAACGTGACCTTGCTGCCGGTCTGCGTCGCACCGTTCGAGGTGGTCCCGGTGCCCTTCCCGGAGCCCGAGCCCGAGCCGTCCGACGCCTTCGCGTCGCTGCCCGAGGACGAGGACGAGGAGGACTCGTTCGACCCGTTCGACTCGTTGGGCGCCGACGACGAGGAGGAAGAGGAGGAGCCCTTGGCCGACGCGTCCGTCCCGGAGTCGTCGCCGCCGCAGGCGGTGAGCGAGAAGGTGGCGGCGAGGCTGACGGCGGCGAGAGCGGCGATGCGGATGGACTTCACGGTGTTCCCCCATGAGTAGCTCTGTGTGTGCGGTCGGGAATATTTGTATCCCGCACGGAGTCACAGGCGGTCCTCTGCCGCGTCTTCGTTCTGTCACAGGGAAATCGGCTTCGGTAACAGAGCCTCACGGAGCGAGCGGTACCTCGGCCAATTCCCGCCAGCCGGCGGGCGTCAAGGCCACCACGTGCACCGATGTCAGCTCCGCGCTGATCGGCAGCAGGGTTTCGGCGCGGTCGGCGACGGCCTCCGCCACCTGGGCGTCGGCGTCCAGGGCCACCGTGAGGTGCACCGGCGGATTGGGGCCGAACCGGCCGCCGTACGGGACTTGGTGCGGGAACGCCGCCCGTACGGCGGTGGCCGCGGCCCCCAGTTCGGGCACCGGGACCGCCACGAAACCGTCGTGCCGCTCCACCTCGGCGAGCCGGACCGGGATCCGGCCGACGGGAGTCGCGCCCCGCAACCGCTCCAGGGCAGAGTCGTCGACCCGGTCGGCGGGCAGCCACGGGTAGAGCAGCGCGGCGTGCGCCGGGACACCGGGCCGCACCACGCGCGGGTCCACTTCGGCGGCCAGCGTCAGCAGCGGCTGCGCCTGCGGCACCAGGGCCAGTACGGCCGTCGTTCCCCACGGGGGCATGGTTCGTCCCTCACTCGTGTCCCGGAGTCCCGGCACCGGCGGGGGCGTTCGCGACGCGTCCGTCAGGCGGGATAGGCGTGCGTCTGCGCCGCCTTCACCGTAGCCCAGACCTGCGCCCCCGGGTGCAGCCCGAGTTCGGCCGCGGCCACCGTCGTCAGACCGGCGGCGAGCGGGAGTTCGCCGGTGAGGTCGGCGCGGATCTGGTCGCCGTGGGTCTCCATGCCCGCGACCTCGCAGCGCCAGAGATTGCGCGCGCTGGTCCCGGCGGGGCGGTCGCGGTACAGGGTCACCGCGGTCGGCGGGAACGTGACGAAGACCGGCCCCGTCAGCTCCTCGGTCGTGGTGATCTCGGGCCCGTCCGGCAGCCGCACGGTGTGCCCGTCGGCCTGCCCCTGATACAGGTTCAGGCCGATGAGGTGGGCGATGTAGTCCGTCCGCGGATGGCGGGCGATGTGCCCCGGAGTGCCCTCCTGCACCACCTGGCCGTCCTCGATGACGACCAGCCGGTCGGCGAGGACCATCGCGTCGAGCGGATCGTGCGTGACGAGGACGGCCACCGCCTCGAACTCGGCCAGGTGGCGCCGCAGCTGGGCGCGGACCTCCAGCCGGGTACGGGCGTCGAGCGCGGCCAGCGGCTCGTCGAGGAGCAGCAGCCGGGGGTGGGTGGCCAGGGCACGGGCGAGGGCGACGCGCTGCGCCTGCCCGCCGGAGAGCCGGCGGGGCTTGGCACCCGCGTGCCCGGCCAGACCCATGCGGTCCAGCCATCCCGCGGCCTGCGCCCGGGCCTCGGCCTTGGGCACGCCGTGGCAGCGCGGGCCGAAGGCGACGTTGTCCAGCGCCGTGAGGTGCGGGAAGAGCAGATAGTCCTGGAAGACGACGCCGACCGGGCGGCGCTCCGGCGGGACGCGCTCCAGCTCGGCGCCGTCCAGCCGCAGGTGACCGTCGGTCAGCGGGACGAGCCCGGCCAGCGCGCGCAGCGCCGTCGTCTTCCCGGCACCGTTGGGACCGAGCAGCGCGACGACGTCGCCGGGCGCGGCCGTCAGGGTCACGTCGAGCCGGAACGGCGGCCGCTCGACGACCAGCCGGGCGTCGAGGCCGGCACCGGAGGCGTCCTGCTTCTCCGGCACGGTCTTCTCGGACGCGGTGGGGTCGGTGTCGGTCATGAGGCGGTCATCCAACGGTCGCGCAGCCCCGCCAGTACGGCGATCGAGACGGCCAGCAGCACGAGGCTGAGGGCGATCGCCGCCTCCGGATCGCTCTGCAGGGCCAGGTAGACGGCGAGCGGCATGGTCTGGGTGCGGCCGGGGAAGTTGCCCGCGAAGGTGATCGTCGCGCCGAACTCGCCGAGCGCCCGCGCCCAGGCGAGCACCGCGCCCGCCGCGATGCCCGGTGCGATCAGCGGCAGGGTGACCCGGCGGAACGCGGTGAACCGGGAGGCGCCCAGGGTGGTGGCCGCCTCCTCGAAGCGCGGGTCGGCGGCGCGCAGCGTGCCCTCGACACTGATCACCAGGAACGGCATGGCGACGAACGCCTCGGCGACCACGACTCCGGCGGTGGTGAACGGCAGGGTGATCCCGAACCACGAGTCGAGCCACTGACCCACGACGCCGTTGCGGCCGAGGGCGGACAGCAGCGCCACACCGCCGACCACCGGCGGCAGCACCAGCGGCAGGGTGACCAGGGCCCGTACGACACCGCGTCCCGGGAACTCGACGCGGGCGAGCAGCCAGGCCAGCGGCACGCCGATCACCAGGCTGACCGCGGTCGCGGCGGTCGCGCACAGCAGCGACAGGCGCAGCGCCTGCCACACCGACGCGCTGGTCAGCTGGTCGGGCAGATCGGACCACGGGGTCCGTACGAGCAGCGCGAGCAGCGGCAGCACCAGGAACGCCAGGCCGATCAGCGCGGGCACCAGCAGCGGCAGCGGCGCGCCCCGGAAGTTCCGCCCGCCCGCGCGCCGGCGCCGCGGCCCACCCGTGCGGGGGTCGGCCGCGGCGCCGGTCCTGTCGAGCGAGGTCACGGCTTGAGGAACCCTGCCGAGGTCAGCACCTTCTGGCCCTCGGCGGACCGCACCAGCGCGATGAACGCCTTCGCGGCCGCGCTGTTCTTCGAGTCCTTCAGCTGCGCGATCGGGTAGTCGTTAATGGCCTGGGTCGACTCGGGGAACTCCACGCCCTCCACCTTGTCACCCGCGGCGTGCACGTCGGTCTTGTACACGACGGCCGCGTCGGCCTCCTTCAGCTCCACCTTCGTCAGCGCGGCCTTGACGTCCTGCTCGTACGAGACCGGGGTGAGCTTGAGCTTGCTGCCGGTGAGGGCCTTGTCGGCGGCGGCGCCGCACGGCACCTCCTTCGCGCACAGCACGACCTTCAGGTCCTTGTTGGTGAGGTCCTTCAGGGAGGCGACCTTGTCGGGGTTGCCCGGCAGGGTGGCGATCTCCAGCTGGTTGCGGACGAAGGTCGCCGGGGTGCCCGCTGCGGCGCCCTTGTCCGTGACGATCTTCATCGTCTTGGGGCTGGCGGCGGCGAACACGTCCGCCGGGGCGCCGCCGGTGATGCTCGCGGCCAGCGAGTCGCTGCCGCCGAAGCTGAAGGTCACCTTGGTGCCGGGGTGCTGCTTCTCGAACTGCTTGCCCAGCGTCGTGAAGCTCTCCTGGAGCGAGGCCGCGGCGAAGACGGTCACCGTGCCGGACAGCTTGTCGGATGACGACGCCGACGCGGAGGACGAGTCCGAGCCGCCGGACGAGTCGTCGGACGAGGAGCACGCGCTCACCGCCAGCAGTGCGGCGGCGCTCGCCCCGGTCACCTGCAGAATCCGGGTGGTGCGGCGGTTCCGGCGCACGGAGGGGGTCGTCACGGGTGTACTCCTGTTCGGAATGGGTGCGTATTCGCTGAGCATACTGCCGCAAATACAAGGTGTAAGTGCATAGTTGAATCGCATGAGCCAGACTGGATGATCCGACAGATGGTATATGCGTTTGTCCAGGTGGTCCGGCCGGGTACGGTCCCCCGGGAGGTGGTGGCCCGTGAGTCGAACGCGCGCAGCTGCCCGTACGACCGCCGCCGTGGCGGAAGTGGTTCTCGCCGGTGATCTGGCCCGGCCGTCCCGGCTGACCGTCGCCGATCTGCTGGGCTGGCCCCAGCAGCAGGCGGAGGTCGCCTTCGAGTGCGCCACCAGCGGCGTCCGGCACCACCGCTTCACCGGCCCGCTCCTGCACGACGTACTGAGCGCCGCGGGGCCCGGCTTCGACCCGGCCCGGCGCAAGGACCGGCTGCGCTTCCTCATCGCCTTGACCGGCACCGACGGCCACCACAGCCTCATGTCCTGGGCCGAGATAGACCCCGACTTCGGGCGGGCCCCGGTCCTGCTCGCGGCCACCATCGACGGCGCCCCGCTGGACCGGGCGGGACCGCAGCTGGTGCTGCCGCAGGACCGCTGCGGCGCCCGCTACGTCAGCGGGATCACCGCCATCCGCGTGGACGGCGGCTACCGCTCCTGGCCGTGAGCAGCGGTCTCCCGCCGCCCTACGAGGCACCGGGCACCCCGTGCTCCGCCATCGCCCGCCACACCCGGTCCCGGGTCAGCGGCACCTCGGTGAAGCGGATGCCGGTCGCGTCGCGCAGCGCGTTGGCGAAGGCGGGGGCCACCGGATTGAAGGGGCTCTCGCTCATCGACTTGGCGCCGAGCGGGCCGATGGTGTCCGTGGTCCCGATGAAATGGACCTCGGTGCGCGGCACGTCCGCGTACTGGGGGAGCCGGTAGCGGCGGAAGGCGGCCGTGTCGACGGCGCCGCGCTCGTCGAGGCGCACGTTCTCGAAGAGGGTGGCGCCGAGCGCCTGGGCGACCCCGCCCTCGATCTGCCCGCGGCACTGCATCGGGTTCATGACCTGCCCGGCGTCGGCGGCGTGCACACTGCGCAGGATGCGGATCTCGCCGGTGCCCGGGTCGACGGCGACCTTGAACCACTGGGCGTTGAAGGCGACCGAGCGCGGGGTGCCGCCGAAGTGGCCGTCGGCGGTGCACTCGACACCGACGGCGCGCGCGGCCGCGTACACCTCCTTGAGCGGGAGGCGGCCGCCCGGGTGCAGGACCGCCTCCTCCGTGAGCCGGCAGTCGGCGCGCGGGACCCGCAGCCGGGCGGCCGCGAAGTCGAGGATCAGGTCCGCGAGGGCGCGCGCGGCGCGCAGGGTGGCCTTGCCCGCGACGACCGTCCCGGTGGAGGCGAAGGCGCCCGTGTCGTGCCGGACGACGTCGGTGTCGGACTGGCGCACGGTGATCCGGTCGACGGTGGTGCCCAGCTCACCGGCCGCGATCTGCCGGTGCACGGTCGTCGTGCCGTTGCCGAACTCGGCGGTGCCGACGGCCAGGTCGAAGGAGCCGTCGGGCAGCAGCGTCGCGGCCGCGTCGGCGATGTGCCCGCCGGGCGGACCGGTCGCGATCATCGCCAGGGCCGCGCCCTCGCCGACCAGCCAGCCCGGGGGAGCGGTCGCCCCGGCGGCCTCGGTACGGGCCCTTCGCACGATCTCGACGCACTGGTCGAGGCCGTAGCTCGCGATGTGCAGATCCTCCTCGTGGCCGCCGGGCGTGACCATCGGCTCGTCCGCGCCGATGACGTTGCGGGCCTTGAACTCCAGCGGATCCAGGCCCAGTTCCCGGGCCAGTTCGTCGAAGGCCGACTCGACGGCGAACATCACCTGGCCCAGGCCGTAGCCGCGGAAGGCGCCCGCCGGAACGCAGTGCGTGTAGACGGAGAAGGCGTCGACCTTCTTGTTCGGGGCGCGGTAGACGGCCATGGACTCGCCGACGCTGTGGAACATCACGGCCGGGCCGTGATTCCCGTACGCCCCCGTGTTCGACACCACCCGCAACTGGAGCGCGGTGAGCGTGCCGTCGCGGCGCGCGCCCGCCTTCACGCCGATGGTGAAGGGGTGCCGGGTCGTGGCGCCGAAGAACTGCTCGGCGCGCGTGTACTCCAGCTTCACGGGGCGGCGCAGCCGGAGCACGGCGAGCGCCACGATGTCCTCGACCAGCATCTCCTGCTTGCCGCCGAAGCCGCCGCCGACCCGGCCCGCGACCACCCGCACCTTCTCGTGCGGCAGGTCGTACAGGTCGCACAGGGCACGGCGGGTCAGGAACGGGGTCTGCGAGCTGGTCCGTACGGTGAGCCGGTCGTCCTCGTCGAACCAGGCGACCGCGCCGTGCGTCTCCAGGCTGGCGTGCTGCACGCGCTGCGTGCGGTAGGTGCCCTCGTACACCACGTCGGCCGCCGCGAACCCGGCCTCGACGTCGCCGGTCTCGCCGTGCGCCTCACCGACCACATTGGCGCGGGGGCGGGCGATCCGGGCGGTGGCCGCGTCCTTGTCGTGGACCACCGGGGCGCCCGGCCGCATCGCCTCCTCCGGGTCGAGGACGGACGGCAGCACCTCGTACGTCACCTCGATCCGACGGCAACCCTCCTCGGCGGCCGCCTCGCTGTCGGCGACGACCGCGGCGACCCGCTGCCCGATGTGGCGCACGGTGTCGTCGAGGACGCGCGTGTCGGCCGGGTCCTCCTCCGGGTGCTCGTGGCGGGCGGTGGAGAACAGCCGCTCGGGGGCGTCGTGGTGGGTGAGGACGAGGTGCACGCCCGGCACCCGCAGCGCCGCCGCGGTGTCGATGGCGGTGATCCGCGCGTGGGCGTGCGGGGAGCGCAGCAGCTTCATGTGCAGCAGGCCGGGACCGGCGGAGAAGTCCAGGTCGAAGGTGTAGCGGGCGGTGCCGGTGACGACCTGGGGGCCGGCGGGCGCGGGCAGATTGCGGCCCACGGCCTCGCCCGCGCACGGCTCCTCGACGTGCTTCACCCCGCGCACGGCGTCCTCGATGGCCCGGTAGCCGGTGCAGCGGCACAGGTTTCCCTTGAACGCCCGGGGCAGACCGGTGAGCTGCTCCTCGTCCAGGGCCGCCGTCGTCATCAGGAAACCGGCGGTGCAGAATCCGCACTGGAAGCCCTGCGCGTCGAGGAACTTCCGCTGTACGGGATGCAGTTCGCCCTCCGGCGAGGCCAGGCCCTCGACCGTGGTGACCGCGCGCCCGTCGGCGCGGAAGGCCGGATAGAGGCAGCTGTGCACCGGCTCGCCGTCGACGTGGACGGTACAGGCGCCGCAGTCGCCCGCGTCGCAGCCCTTCTTCACGCCGAACCAGCCGCGCTCGCGCAAGTACGTGCGCAGACACTGGCCGGGACGCGGATCCTCGGCGTGCGGACGCCCGTTGACCTCAACCTTCACCGTTGCCCTCCAGCTCTGATGACGGGTCTCCCAGTTCGCGGCGGATCTCCTCCGCGTACCGCAGCGTCATGTGGCGCCGCCACGCGGGCAGCCCATGGATGTCGTCGAACCACTCCTCGTCCGCGACGGCCGCCTCGATCGCCGCGCGCAGCGCCGGAGCGGACGGGGGCAGCGGGAACCACAGCCGCACCGGCCGCACGGTGGACGCCGTGACGGTCACCGCGAGCGAACCGTCGGCCGGATCGAGGGCACCGACGACCAGCACACCGGAACGGCCGAGCCCGTACAGCGACGCCTGCCGGAACGCCGTACGGCAGGCCAGGGCGCGCGCGGGCAGGGTCACCGAGCGCAGCAACTCGCCCTCGGCACGGACGGTGCGTCCGGCACCGATGACGAAGTCGGCCACCCGCACCCGGCGGCGTACGCCGTCCTGGGCCAGCAGCAGGCACTCCCCGTCGAGCGCCGCCGTCAGCGAGATCATCGGGCCGGCCGGGAGGCCGTTGCAGAGATTGCCGCCGACCGTGGCCATGTTCCAGATCTTGAACGAGGCGAGGAAGGCCCGGCAGCACCGCTCGAACAGCGGGGCGGCCGGTTCCGCCAGCTCCTTCGCGTAACGGGACAGTTGGGCGATGGTGCAGGTCGCGGCGATCTCCAGGGAACCGTCCGCGAGCCGTTCGACCGGCGTCCAGCCGGTGCGGCTGAGGTCCACCAGACGCCGCAGCCACGGCTGCGGCTCGGAGAACAGATAGGTGCCGCCGCCCAGCCAGGCGTCGCCGGGCCGCCAGGGGGCGGGCACCCGCGCGTCCCGGATCTCGGCCACCGTGTTCAGGTCCATGGCGGTCAGTGAAGCAATCCGCGACGGGCCCGCACGACTGGTGCGCCACACGGAATCCTCCCGCGCCGCGAGCCGCTTTTTGGTGAATCAACCAAGGAGCATTTCGCTCGGTTCGCCTTGCACTTACTATGCGATCACTCGTATTCACCTAGTGATTGCGAGATGCCGGGTGGTTGATCCCCCGCCCGGTGGCCGCACGAGGAGCCGGAACACATGCACGTCGAAAACCTCCTGGGGGACCAGGATCTGGGCCTGCGCCCGCTGTGGGCCGAGGACGCTCTGCTGCGGCGGGAGATCAGCGGGGTGACGGTCACCGACCTGGAGGATCCGGCCCGTTTCGTCCGGGCCGGCGAGGCCGTGCTCAGCGGACTGGTCTGGTGGACCCCGCAGGACGGCGCGGGCAAGGCGGACCGTTTCGTCCGTGCGCTGCGGGCCGCGGACGCCGCCGTCCTGCTGGCCGGCGAGGAGACCCACGGCGCGGTCCCCGACGCGCTGATCGAGGCGTGCGTACGGCACGGGATGCCGCTGGCGGGCGTACCGCCGCATGTGATGTTCCGGGCCGTCACCGAGAGCGTGTACGTGCAGCAGTGGGGGGAGTTGAGCCGTCGGCACGCCCTGCCCGGACAGCTGCGCGAACGGCTCGGGCGGCTCCTCGCCCAGGACGCGGGACCGGACGCGATCCTCGCCGCCGCCTTCGCGCACCTGCGGGCGGGAACCGTCGCGTACGTGCTGACCGGCGCCGGACGGACGGTCGCCGCCACACCGGCCGACACCGACGACGGTGCCGAGGACGCCGGGGCCGGGGTCACCGTGGCGGTGGAGGCGGACGGTTTGTCGCCGTACGAGCGTTGGGAGTTGCGGCTGCCCGATCCCGATGCCGTGCCGCCCGGGCTGCTGCACGAGGTGGCGGCCGTGCTCGGGCGCTGCCAGGAGGCGCTCGCCCGGCGCCGGGCGGCCGACCGGCAGGCCGCCAACGATCTGGGCGCACTGCTCGCCGGGCCGGGCGGCGACGGCGATGCCGAGAGGGCGGACATCGAACGGGGGCTGCGCGCCTGCGGACTCCCGGCCGAGGGGCCGTACCGGGTGGTCGCCGCCGCCACGGGCGCCCGGCGTGGCGGGGCGGCCGAAGGGGCGCTGGCGGAAGCGGTGGCCTGGGCGGGGACCGGGCCCGCGGCCGTCGGGCGGCTTCCCGACGGCACCGCCTTCGCCGTCGTGGCCGGAACCCTCCCCGCCGACGCGTCCGCCGGGGCCTGGACGCGCGTCGCCGCCTGCGTCCCCGACGAACCGCTGCACGGCGGCACCGGAACCCCGGCCGCCGCGCCGCAGGATCTCGCCGGGGCGCTGACCGAGGCCCGCTACGCCCTGACCTGCGCGAGAGGCGGCGCCCCCGGCGTCTCGGCGCTCGTCGACACCGCCGGCCTCGGCAGCCTGGGCGCGCTCCTGGCCGGGGTGCCGGCGTCGGTGCGGGCCGTCTACAGCAGGACCGTGCTCGGCCCGCTGTTCGACGCGGAGACCGCGTCCGCCGCCGCCCTCCTGGAGACCCTGCGGGCCTTCCTCGCCTGCGACTGCTCCTGGGCCCGCACCGCCGAGGCCCTCCATCTGCACGTCAACACCGTGCACTACCGGGTCCGGCGCATCGAACACTTCACCGGCCGCGACCTGTCCCGGCTTCCGGACCGCCTCGACCTGTGGACGGCGCTGCTGTGCCGGGAGGACGGCTGACGGGGGACCGGCGGCCGCCGGTCAGACCCGGTCGATATGGACGTTGGTCGACTTCACCCGGGCCGTGGCCTCCACGCCGACCTCCAGCTCCAGCTCCTCGACCGCCTCACGGGTGAGCAGGGACACCAGCCGGTGCGGACCCGCCTGGATCTCCACCTGCGCCGCCACGTCACCGAGCTTGATCGCGGTCACGATGCCCGGGAAGGCATTGCGGACCGACGTGTAGGAGGCGTCCTCCTCGCCCGGCCCGCTCTTGGCGAGTTCGACGGAGAACGCCGCCAGGTCCTTCCCGTCGATGAGCCGCTTGCCGCTCTCGTCCCGATGGGTCGTCACTCGTCCCGCGTCCGCCCACCGGCGGGCGGTGTCCGGGCTCACGCCGAGCAGCCGCGCTGCCTGGCCGATCGTGTATGACTGCATGCGCGCCAAGATATCCGGGATATCCGGCCCGCCCGCCCGCGGTCCCTCCCCGGTCCGCCCTCCCGGCCCGCGTCACTGTGGATGACGCAGATGCCAACTGGTTCGCCCAATAAGGCATGCATGCGCGGGTATGAATTACGCTCGCACCTTGCATCTGTGGTCCACGGGAGTGATGGGGCTGGTCATGGAGAAGGGCATGCTGCCGCCAGGACAACGGCTGGCCAGAGGCTGGCCCGTCTCGCACTACGGGCCGGTGCCGCGCTTCCGCGCCGAGCGCTGGACGCTCCAGGTCTTCGGCGCGACCGCGAGCGGGGACACCCACTCCTGGACCTTCGACGAGGTCACCGCCATGCCCAGGACCACCGTGCGCGCCGACCTGCACTGCGCGTCCGGCACCAGCACCACCGACCACACCTTCTACGGCGTGCCGGGCCGCGCCCTCCTCGACCTCGTGCCGCCCGCCGCCGAGGTGACCCACGTGATGGCCTGGGCCGAGTACGGGTACAGCGCCAATCTGCGCCTCGCCGACCTCACCGCCGACACCACCGTCCTGGCCACCCACCACGACGGCGAGCCGCTCACCGCCGAACACGGCTTCCCGCTCCGCCTCGTGGTGCCGCACCTGTTCGGCTACAAGGGGCCGAAGTGGCTGCGCGGCATCGAGTACATGACGCAGGACCGCCGCGGCTTCTGGGAGGAACGCGGCTATCACAACATCGCCGATCCCTGGGCCGCCCAGCGCTACTCGTATCAGGAGGAGGAAGCGGACGAGGAGGGGGAGGGGGACGGGCCAGGGGAGTAGGGGCAGGGTGAGCGCTGGGCGCGGGCTGCCGTTCTGTCGGGCGGGGTGCGCCAGGCGCGGGCCGCCGGTCCGGCGACCTGGGTGCCGCCTGAGGTGACGATCTCCCTCACCTGTCCTCACGTGCACTTTATGTGCCCGGTCGATTACGCTCGGTCGCGATGAAGATCCTGTCGGTGCGCCGTGGCGGCCGTCCCGGGACACGGGCCGGGGCCGCCCTCGTCGTCCTCCTCGCCGCGCTGCTGCATCTGCTGGCCTGCGCCCACGGACCCGCTCCGGACGGGGCCGGGCGCGCCGACACCATCGCCGCGACCAGCGCAGTCGCCTCCCACGGCACCACGACTCCCCACCGCACCGACGGCAGCGGTGACGGCGACGCGCGCTGCCGGGGCATGGACGAACCGACCGCACAGCCACCGCGCGACCGCACCCCCGCCGAAACCGTGCGGAGCGCGTCCGCGACCGAGCCGCACCTCTTCTCGCCGGTGCCGACCCGTGAGCGGCACCCGGGCGCGGTGCGGCACCCGGAGTGCTCTCCCTCTCAGGACCGGGCCCGCCTGGGCGTGTGGCGGACCTGAGCCGGACCGGCCCGGACCGCTCCGGGGGCCGTCCCCGACGGCGCCCCGCGACCGCGCCCCGCCTCCGCCCGACATCCGTCCGTCCGCACGCACCGGCCGACCGCCGCACCGGCACCGGCCGCGGGAGAGACACGCCATGCACCAGACCACTCGCACCACCGCTCCGGCCGCCCCCGCCGGGCTCCTCGCCGACACCAAACGCCCGACCCACACCCCGGCCGGACTGGTCGGCGACACCCCCGTCCTGTGGATCGGCGAACCGTTCACCGCCGCCGGGCGCGGCTTCTGGGCCAAGCTCGAAGGACACAACCCCGGCGGCATCAAGGACCGCACCGCGCTGCACATGGTGCGGGCCGCCCGCGAACGCGGCCACCTGGCGCCCGGCGCCCGCATCGTCGAGTCCACCTCCGGCACCCTCGGCCTCGGTCTCGCCCTCGCCGGAGCCGCCTACGGCCACCCGGTCACCGTCGTCACCGACCCCGGCATCGAACCACTCATGACAGGACTGCTCACCGCCTACGGCGCGGACGTCCAACTCGTCGACACCGCGCACCCGGTGGGCGGCTGGCAGGAGGCCCGCAGGCGCCGCGTCGCGGAACTCCTCGCCGCCCATCCCGGCGCCTGGTGCCCCGACCAGTACAACAACCCCGACAACATCGCCGCCTACGCCCCGCTCGCCCATGAACTCGTCGCCCAGCTCGGCCGGATCGACACCCTCGTCGTCTCCGTCGGCACCGGCGGACACTCGGCCGGCATCGCCTCCGTCCTGCGCCGCTACTTCCCGGCGCTGCGGGTCGTCGGGGTCGACGCCGCCGGATCCACCCTCTTCGGACAGCCCGCCGCCGCCCGGCTGATGCGCGGCCTCGGCAGCAGCATCCACCCGCGCAACGTCCGGCACGCCCTCTTCGACGAGGTCCACTGGACCACCGCCCCCGAAGCCGTCTGGGCGGCCCGCAGGCTGGCCCGGCACCACTACGCCACCGGCGGCTGGAGCGTCGGCGCCGTCGCACTCGTCGCCCGCTGGCTGGCCCGCACCCTGCCGGCCGAGGACCGGATCGTCGCCGTCTTCCCCGACGGCCCGCAACGCTATGTCGGCACCGTCTTCGACGACGCGTACTGCGCCGAGCACAGGCTCCTCGGCCTGACTCCGGCCGACGACCCCGACGAGATCGCCCGCGCCACCGACCGGGTCGTCACCCGCTGGACCCGCTGCACCCATGTCACCGACCCCCTCGATCCCGCGACGCGCCTGCTCACCGGAGCCACCCGATGAGGACGGTGTGGCGGCAGACCCGCTCGTTCTCCGCGCCGGTACGGCTGCTGATGATCAATCAGTTCGCCATCAACCTCGCCTTCTACATGCTCATGCCCTACCTCGCCGCCCATCTCGCCGGACCGCTCGGCCTCGCGGCCTGGGCCGTCGGACTCGTCCTCGGCGTCCGCAACTTCTCCCAGCAGGGCATGTTCCTCATCGGCGGCACCCTCGCCGACCGCCTCGGCTACAAAGCCCCGATCATGGCGGGCTGCCTGCTGCGCACCGTCGGCTTCGGACTGCTCGGCTGGGTCGACAACCTGCCCGCCCTGATCGCCGCGTCGGCGGCCACCGGGTTCGCCGGAGCGCTCTTCAACCCGGCCGTACGCGCCTATCTCGCCGCCGAGGCGGGGGAGCGGCGCGTGGACGCCTTCGCCACCTTCAACGTCCACTACCAGGCGGGCATGCTCCTCGGCCCGCTGGTCGGACTCGCCCTGCTGGCCGCCGACTTCCGGCTCGTGTGCACCGTCGCCGCCGTTCTCTTCGCGGCGCTCACCGTGCTGCAATGGCGGGCGTTGCCGGCCCGCCACGGCGAACCCGCCGTGGCCGCCCCGCCCAGCGTCCTGGGGCAGTGGCGCACCGTCATGAGCAATCGCCCCTTTCTGCTCTTCGCCGTCGCGATGACCGGCTCCTATGTCCTGACCTTCCAGGTCTATCTGGCCCTGCCCCTCGCCGCCGGGCAGGCGCTGGGGGCGCGCGGCACATGGGCGACGAGCGGCCTGTTCGTCGTCTCCGCCGCCGTCGCCGTGGCCGGTCAACTACGGCTCACGGGCTGGGCGAAACGCCGTTGGGACCCCGCCCAGGCCCTGGTGCGCGGACTCGCCGCGATGGGCCTGGCCTTTCTGCCGCTGGCCCTTACCCCGCCCGGCGCCCGGGCGGGCGTCGTCCTCGCCCTGGTCGCCGCGGTGTCCCTGCTCGCCGTCGGCGGCGCGGTCGTCTACCCCTTCGAGATGGACACCGTCGTCTCCCTGTCCGGCAACCGCCTCGTGGCCACCCACTACGGCCTCTACAACACGGTGTCGGGCCTGGGTATCACCCTCGGCAACCTCGCCACCGGCGCCCTCTGGGACTTCGCCGTACGGCATGACGCCCTGTGGCTGACCTGGTCCGCGCTGACCGCGACGGGTCTCGTCTGCGCGTCGTCGGTCGCCGCGCTGGCCCGCAGCGGACGTCTCACGGCTCGCAGGGAGCCCGAACTCGTGGCGGCCTGAGAGGCGGTGGGCACCTGCCCGGCCAGCCCGGCCCGTGCCTGCCGGTGCCGATGCCGGCGCCGGTGCCGTCTCGGCCTCGTGCCCGGCTGGTGCTTGCTTCCTTCCGGCCTCATGCCCATCGGTGCCTGCCCTGTCCCTGCCCTGTCCCTGCCTTGTGCCCGCTCGCGCGCTCACTCCGCGCGGGCACGGGTCAGGCACCGGGCCTTCGCTCCGCGCGGGCACGGGTCAGGTGCCGGGACGGATTCCCTACGCAGCCGCCTGTCTTCACGCAGTGGTCTGTCTTCGCAGCGTCCTCCCCGTCACCGTCAGCCCGGACACGACGGCCGCCAGCAGCGTGCCGGCGACGGCTGCCGCCAGGGTGGTGGTGTTCAGGTGCAGGCCGATCGCGGACGAGCTGACCTGGGAGAGTCCGGACGCCATGCCCAGCAGCGGGGGCACCGTCACCGCCACCCCGAGGACGGCGCCGATGGCGACCACCAGCACCGTCTCGCCCGCTGAGGCGAGGAGGAGCTGGCGCGCGGTTCCACCGGTGGAGGTCAGCACCCCCAGGTCACGCCGTCTGGCGTGGGCGGCCATGGCCATGCTGTTGACGACGGCGATGACGCTGTAGCCGACAGCGATCGCGATCAGCAGAGCGGCGAGGGCGTCGGTCAGTCTCGCGTCGGTCTCGTAGTCGGCCAGGGCGTACGCGGCGGCGTCGTGCAGTGCTGTGCCGGGAACCGCCGCCGACGCCGTGGCGGTGCCGGGGACGAAGATGTCGTCGGTGAGCGCCGCGGGGTCGTGGGTGCGCACCAGGTCCCGGGCGACCACGAAATCCCCGCGCGCCGGGTCGTCGGGCAGGATCGCCCCGACGCGCAGGGCGACGGTGGAGCCGTCCGCGAAACGGACCGGCACCGACTGCCCCTTCCTCAAGTCCAGCTCCGCGGCCGTGCGTTCACCGAGCACGGCTTCGCCGGGCCGGCCCCAGCGCGGGTCCCTGCTGCCCAGGACATCCAGGACCGTCGCCGTGCCCTGAGCCTTCCGGTGCACGAACGCACGGGTCGGCAACGCCGCCTTGCCCACCGGATTGGCCGCCACCACCTCGTCGGTGTTTCCCGGTGTGCCGTCCGCAGTGACGATCGTCTGACCCTTCACCTTCAGGGCCTCGCCCGCCGGATACGCCACCCGCATCGTCTCCACCATGCCGCTCAGCAGCACGGCGAACCCGACAGCGGCGATCACGGGAGCCACCAGGGAAGCGGCCCGGCGCGGGTTCGCCGTCAGCTCCGCGCGGACCAGGACCGGACCTGCCCCGGCACTGCGCGCGAAGGGCGCCGTCAGTAGCCGGGCGACCGGCCCGACCAGTACCGGAGTCAACAGGGCCGCCGCCACGATCAGCGTCGTCGTGGCGAAGATCGCCTTGTTGACACGGTCGTCGGCACTGGAGAACGCGGTGCCCACGGCGAGCAGCACCCCGACGGCCAGGGCGGCCAGTCCCGAGAGCCAGCGGCCGCGCCCCATGGCCCGGTCTCCGGAGCCGCTGTCGAGCAGCGCCTCCACGGGAGCGACCCGGGCGGCCTTGCGGCTCGCCGACCAGGCCGCGATGACACTGACACCGACACCGATCGCCGTGGCGGTGAGCAGCGGCCAGCCGGCGACGCTGATCCGCAGATCGGGCGGCGCGACGTCCAGGCCGTCGAGCAGGGCGCGCAGCAGCGGGGTGGCCGCCACCCCCGCCGCGCAGCCGGCCACCGAGCCGAGCAGACCGACCACGGCCGCCTCGCCGAGAATCATGCGGCGGATCTGGGCGGGAGCGGCGCCGAGCGTGCGCAGCAGACCGATCTCGCGGCGCCGCATCCCGGTCGCCAGGGCCAGCAGCGAGGCGACGACGAAGACCGTGGTGAACAGGCTGAGGAAGGCCATCGCGCCGATCAACTGGACGCCCAGGAAACGCTGATGCTCCAGATGCGCCGGCTGCACCTCGGCCCGCCCGTCCCCGGAGACCACCCTGCCGGCATCCCCGACGGCCTTCGCGGCGGCCGCGGCGATCGCGCCCGTGTCGGCCCGCTCGCCGGTGATCAGGGCGATGGCCCGGACACCGGGCTGCTGCCGGGCGGCGAACGCCTCGCTGAAGTAGTAGCCCGGGCCGTCCACGGTGCCCACCACGGTGAACTGCCTGCGGCCCTGCGTGATGTTGACCGTCAGCGTGCTTCCCGGGGCCACCCCCAGGGCGCGGTCCACCACGACCTCATTCATGCCGTGCGGGGCCCGGCCGGACACCGTCGCGTACGGCGCCGTGCGCGCACCGTCCCAGCCGTGGCCGGACTCCAGGGCGCCCTCGTCGGCCACCGGACGGCCGTCCACCAACGCCTGGGCGTAGAAGGAGCGGTCGAGCACGGCGCGGGTCACGCCCGGCACCTCGGCGAGCGCGGCCCGCAGCCGCCCCGCCTCGGCGGGTCCCCAGGGCACCAGGTCCTCGGGACTGCCGTCCGTGTCGACGGCCTGCTCGGGCAGCACCAGGGCGGCGGCGCCCGCGTACCGGGGCTGCACCCCCGGCCGCGACGAGTCGTAGACGACGAGTGTGGCGGTGATCAGGGCGACGCCCACCAGGACGGCGGCGAAGGCACCGAGGAAGGAGGACCAGCGGTCCCGCACGTTCGCAAGAATCAGCATCATGACTCCAGCCGGGTCATACGGGCGGCGATCTCGGCGGCGTGGTCCGCACCGGACCGCCGGTCGAGCGGCACCCGGTCGGCGATCCGCCCGTCGCGGAGGAAGACCACGACGTCCGCCGAGGCCGCGGCCACGGGATCGTGCGTGACCATCAACGTGGTCTGGCCCTCCTCGTCGACCAGCATCCGCATCATCCGCAGCACCTCGCGCGAAGTGACGGTGTCGAGCGCGCCGGTCGGCTCGTCCGCGAAGAGCACGGCGGGCCGTGTGACCAGGGCACGGGCGAGGGCGACGCGCTGCTGCTGCCCGCCGGACAGCTGACTGGGCCGATGTCTCGCCCGCTCCGCCAGACCGACCGCGGCGAGTGCGCGCGTGACTTGCTCGCGGCCGATCCTTCGGCCCGCGAAGCGGGACGGCAGCTCGACGTTCTGCGCGGCCGTCAGCGACTCCACCAGATTGAACGCCTGGAACACGAATCCGACGTGCGCGCGGCGCAGTTCGGTGCGCTCCTTCTCGCTGCGCCCGCCCATGTCCACGCCCGCGAGGACGATCCGGCCCTCCGTCGGGCGCTCGAGCCCGGCCGCGCACCGCAGCAGCGTCGACTTCCCCGAGCCGGACGGGCCCATGATGGCGGTGAACGTGCCGCGGGCGAAGTCGAGGGAGACGCCGTCGAGGGCGACCACCGGGTGTCCGCCGGCGTCATGGATCTTGCGTATGTCCCGCAGCTCGACCGCGTTCTGCGGCTCGATCCCGTCTTGCGGCTCGACCGCGCTCCGCGAAGGGGCAGTGTTCTGCGGATCGACCGCGGCGTGCGGAGCGACCGTGCCTTGCGGCCCGCCCGCCGTCTGCGGCCCGGCTGCGGTCTGTGGCCCGTCTGCGGTCTGCGGCCCGCCCGCCGTCTGAAGCCCGGCCGCGTCCTGCGGCCCGACCGCGTCCTGCACGGGAGTTCGCCTCGTTGTCGTCATGCGTCGATTCCACCGGCCGGAGCGCACCGGCCACACTGGTCCAGGCTCTACTCCAGAGGTAGAGCCAGCTCTACCGCGCCGTCCGAACCGCCCGGCTACGGTGATCACATGCGTCCCACTACCGCCTGGCAGGCCCTGGCTCAGCGCCCGTTGAGCTTCCTGACATCGAGCTGGCCGTGGCGCTCTCTCGCGTATTTGAGCGGAGGCGTCGTGGTCGGCGCCGCAGCCGCGCTCTTCTTCGCCCTCGGCCTCGCCGCGGGGATCGCCCTGCTCGTCGTGCTGATCGGCGTCGCCCCGCTGGCCGGCCTGGTGCTGGCGTCCACCGTGGTGGGCCGGGTGGAGCGGCGCCGCCTGAGACTGGTGGACCTGGACCCGCTGTCCGATCCGCACCGGGCCCCCGACAGCCCCGGCCCGCGCGCCTGGGTGACCGCCCGGCTCAAGGAGCAAGTGACCTGGCGGGAGCTGACGTTCACGTTGCTGTCGGCGGCGTCGCTGTGGTGGCTGGACCTGCTGGTCCTCGGGTTCTCCTTCGGACTGCCCGCCCTCACCTTCGCCTCGACCGACGGATCGACCTGGCCCTGGACGGTGTTCGGCGCGATCGTGCTGCTGGCCTCCCCTTACACGGTCACCTCGTGGGCGGGGGCCCGCGGAGCCCTGGCCCGCACCTTCCTGGTCCCGCGAGGCAAGGAGCTGGGGGAGGAGCTGCAGGAGGTCCGTGCCTCGCAGTCGCGGCTGCTCGACTCCTTCGACGCCGAGCGGGCCCGGATAGAGCGCGATCTGCACGACGGAGCCCAGCAGCGGCTCGTCTCGCTCGGCATGACATTGGGGATGCTCCGCCTGGAGGTGCCACCCAACTCCCCGGTGACGCGCCTGCTGTCGGAGGCGGAGGACCAGCTCTCCACCGCGCACAAGGAGTTGAGAGCCCTGATCCGCGGTCTGAACCCGCCCGTCCTCGCCGACCACGGCCTGGTCGCGGCCATCGAGGACTACGCGGGCCGCTTCCCCATCCCGGTGCAAGTGGATCTGCGACTGCCCGAGCGGCTGTCCAGACAGCTGGAGACGACCATGTACTACCTGATCAACGAGGCGCTGACGAACATCGCCCGGCACAGCGGAGCCACCTGTGCCCAGGTGTACGGCCGGTACCATTCCGATCAGTTGCTCCTCAACATCCTGGACAACGGCCGCGGCGGGGCCGACCCCGGGAAGGGCACCGGAATGACGGGCCTCGCCGACCGGGTCGCGGCGCTCGACGGCCGGATACAGGTGCTGAGTCCGGTCGGTGGTCCGACCCTGCTGCAAGTGGAGGTTCCGTGTCGCTTCGCCTGATCGTGGCCGAGGACGCCGTCCTGCTCCGCGAGGGCCTGATCGGGTTGTTCGAGAGGGTCGGGCACAAGGTGGTGGCGGCCGTCGGGGATGCCGAAGCCCTGGAGAAGGCGGTCCGTGCCGACCGGCCCGACCTCATCGTCACCGATGTCCGGATGCCGCCGGCGCTCGGCGACGACGGACTGCGGTCGGCGGTGCGGTTGCGCGAGGAGTTCCCCGGTCTGCCGGTCCTCGTGCTCAGTCAGTACGTCGAACGGTCGTACGCGCTGCGGCTGTTGGACTCCGGTGGCGGTGCGGGCGTCGGCTATCTCCTCAAGGAGCGGGTGAGCGCGGTCACCGACTTCATGGCCGCCATCGAGCGGGTCGCCACCGGCGGGACCGTGGTGGACCCGGAAGTGATCACGCAGCTGGTCCGGCTGCACCAGGATCCTCTGGAGCGGCTGAGCCCCCGGGAGCGCGAGGTGCTCGCGCTGATAGCGGAGGGACAGACCAATGCCGGGCTCGCGAAGTCCCTGTTCCTCAGTGAGGCGGCCGTCAACAAGCACATCGGGAACATCTTCAACAAGCTGGATCTGCCGGTCGACACCGACGGGCACCGGAGAGTCCTCGCGGTTCTGGCCTTTCTCCGCTCCTGAGTCGCCGCCCGCCCGCCGGCCCCGCCGCCCGCTCAACCGCCGGGGAGCGGACTGCGTCTCCCCACCCGGGCGCCCGTCCTCGGCAACCGCGCCGAGAGCGCGGAGCGACGCAGGAGCAACGGGAGGCGTACGGCATGGAGATCTCCGGCATCTTCACGGCGATCGTGGTCGGCATCGTGATCGGCATCCTGGGCCGTCTGGTGATTCCCGGTCGGCAGCGCATCGGGGTGCTCTGGACGATCCTCGTGGGGATCGCTGCCGCGCTCGTCGGCACGGCTGTCGCCGGGGCCTTCGACGTCGCGGACACCCCGGGCATCGACTGGATCGAGCTGGCCATCCAGATCGGTCTCGCGGCGGTGGGCGTCGGCGGCGTGGAGCGGCTGAAGCGCCGACGCTGAGCACGGTGGCAGCGTCCGCGGGCGCGTCGGAGCTGGGCGAGCAGGTCGTGTTCCAGGGCATGGGCCGCGGTGTTCAGGACCGCGCCCAGCGCCTGGAGCCGCTGCGGGGAGCAGCGCGTGCCCGGCGTCGACACCGACAGGCCGGCCAGCGCGGTGACGTCCGGCGCCCGCACCGGTACGCCGACGGCGACGAGGCCGTGCTCCGGCTTCTTCCCGTTGGCAGCCCGTCCGCGAGATCACCGGCGGCATCGGCTCCACCGGCAGCCTCGCCGGCCCGGCCGGGCCCCGGCCCCTGCCCCGGACCCGGTCACGATCAGGATCACGGTCAAGGACGCGGACCCGGCCCCGGACCCGGGCGGCTGCGTCGCTCCCACGCCTCACGGTCCCGTACGTACACGGGGGCGGCCGCGGTGATCGCCCGGGTATGTGCGGAGCCTCGGGACAGTCGCCAGCGCACGGTGCCGGTGACTCGGGTGGCGCAGGAGGTGATGAACTCCTGGCAAGCGGTGCGTAGTTCGCCGAACCAGCGGCCTTCCAGGGCCTCGCGCACCCAGACTTGTTCGAGGTGCATCTTTTCCCGGACGGTCTCGGCGGCGAGCGTCGCCGTCTCCAGGTGGCGGTACGTCCTCAGGAGGAGTGCGGCGGCGGGCATCTCCCGCAGTTCGAGGACCTTGTGGCCGCCGGGCAGGTGTTCAAGGCCGCTGTAACGGCCGATGCCGTGGGCGCCCGCCCGGAGGTTGAGCGCCTCGATCAGTTCGGGCAGCGGCAGCGGGCGGCCGTCCAGGGCCGTGGGCACACCGCGCGCGAAGGCGATCTCCACGGTCTCGTCGGCGGGCGGCTCGGCCGGGCGGGCCGTCCAGGTGTACAGGTGCTCGGGGACCGTGTGGTCCTCCGGGTCGTCGAGAACGCCCGACTCGAACTCGCGGCACCACAGGTTCGCGTCGACACTCGCGACCCGCTTGCCCAGGTGCGGCAGCCCGATCTCCTCCAGCTCGCGCGCCTTCTGTTCGCGGTCGACCGGGTCGAGGTCGTACGGGCTGCCGTACGGCACGGCGCAGCCGAGCAGGTCGAGGGCGCCGTTGAGGCGGCGCAGCGTGTTCTGGGACGGGTTCGCCGTGTGGACGACCGCCGCCGCGTCCAGCTCCGTGGCCAGGTCCAGGGCGAGGCGGGCGATCAGCGGGCGGCTCAGGGACGAGCTGACCGGATGGGTGTCCAGGTAGACGGCCTGCGCGGCGATCGCCGGGCGGACGAAGGAGTCGGCGAAGGTGTGCCGGGCGTCCACGAGGTGCAGCCGCACCCCGAGGTGGTCGGTGGTGTGCCGCAGCTCGTCGGCGTCCTCGCCCGCGCCCAGGTCGGCACTGAAGGCGTGCACGTCCGTGAAGCCGGCGCGGGCCAGCCGGTGCAGCAGATAGGTGCTGTCCAGGCCGCCGCTGAACAGGGTCACCACCGGCCGGTGCCGGTCGAGCGGGCCGTCGGTGAGATCCGCGAACGAGCGGATCAGCGGCCCGTGCGGGATGCTCACGCGCCGGCCTCCCCCACCGAAGGCACCGAACGCACCGAACGCACCGAACGCACCGAACCCACGGAGCCCACCGAAGGCATCGAATCCACCGAACCCAGCGACCGCAGCTCCGCGGTGAAGGCCCGCGGGGTCGGTTCGTGGAGCAGGGCCGCGAGCGGGATGCCGAGGCCGAGCAGGTCGCGCAGCGTCTCGACCACCCGGACGACCGTGAACGAGTCGCCGCCCAAGTCGAAGAAGTCGTCGTCGGGGCCGACGGCGTCGACCGCGAGGACGTCCCGCCACACCGCCATGACCAGCGCGTCCAGCTCGCCCGGCGCGGGGACGGCCGCGCGCGGGGCGGTGGCGGCCGCCGCCCGTTTCTCCAGGAGCGCCCGGTCCAGCTTGCCGTTGGCGGTCAGCGGCAGGGCGGCAAGGACCTCGACGGTGCGCGGCACCAGGGCGCGCGGCAGCCGGGCGCGCAGGTCCGCGCGGACCGACGGGCCCAGCTCGTCCGGCGGCGGCGCGCCGTCCGCGGCCACCACGAACAGGGCGAGGGCCTTGTCCGCGCCCGCGCCGTGCGCCACGACCGCCGCCTGCCGGACTCCCGCACACGCGACAGCCGTCGCCTCGATCTCGGCGGGCTCGATGCGGATGCCCCGGATCTTCACCTGGCGGTCGGCGCGGCCCAGGAACTCCAGTACGCCGCCGGGACCGGCGACCCGCACCAGATCGCCGGAGCGGTACAGCCGCCCGTACGGCGTGGTCACGAACCGGTCGGCGGTCAGCTCGGGCCGGTGCAGATAGCCGAGGCCCAGGCCCGCGCCGCCGATGTACAGCTCGCCGGGCCCGCCCTCGGGCACCGGCGCGCCCGACGCGTCGAGGATGTGCAGCGCGGTGCCCTGGACGGGGCCGCCGATCAGCACGTTCGCCGGGTCGGGGTCGCGCGGGCAGATCCAGTACGTGCAGTAGATCGTGCACTCGCTGGGTCCGTACAGGTTCGTCAGGATGGCGGTCGAGCGGGCGTGGAAGCGGGCCACCAGATCGGGGCTGAGGGGTTCGCCGCCGGTGAGGACCTGGCGCAGGCCGTCGTACCGCTCGTTCCGGTCGCGGGCCAGCAGGAACAGGTCCAGGAGCGAGACCACGCAGTAGAACGTGGTGATCGCGTGGTCGCGGATCAGGGCCGCCAGATAGTCGGCGTCGCGCTGCCGGCCCGGCTCGGCGACGACGATCGCGGCGCCCGCGAGCAGCGGCCAGTACGTCTCGCTGAGGTACATGTCGAAGCTGCACGCCGTGTGATGGATCATCCGGTCGCGCTCGTCCATCCGGTGCGTGGACTGAAGGGCGTCCAGCCGGGCGGCGAGAGCGGCATGGCTGATCAGCGCGGCCTTGGGGCGGCCGGTGGACCCGGAGGTGTAGATGATCACCACCGGGTCGTCGGGCGACGCGTCGAGCGCGGGCGCCGGAGCGGCCGGGTGTGTGGCGCACTCCTCGTCCGTCAGCACCTCGGCGATGCCCGCGAACCGCTCCCGCAGCCGCGCGTCGGTGAGCACGATCCGCGGCGCGCAGTCCCGTGTCGTCGCCCGTACGCGTTCCAGCGGATCGGCGGGGTCGAGCGCGGCGTGCGCGGCGCCCGCGAACGCCGCGCCGAGCAGCGCCACAAAGAACTCCACGGACCGCTCGTGGTGCACGACGACCCGGTCGCCGGGACCGACGCCGCGCGCCCGCAGCGCCGCCGCGGTCCGCAGCACCCGGTCCTTCAACTCGCCCATGGTCACGACGGTCTGACCCGCTATCAGCGCGGGCAGCTCCGGGTCGCGGTCCCAGCGCTCCAGAAGCAGGGCATCGATCCGGCTCACCCGACTCACCCGACTCACCCCGCTCACCCCGTTCACCTGACCCACTTCGCTCACGCGACCGCCCCCTTCGCGAAGTGGTCCAGGCTGCGGGCGACGGCGTCCGCGAGCAGCGCCGGGCTCTCGGTGAGCAGCAGATGCCCGCCGGGCACCCACACCGTCCGGGCGCGGTCGCTGAACAGCTCCCAGTCCTCGGTGCGTTCCTCCGGGCACAGCGGATCCGCGTCGCCGAACACCGCGAGCAGCGGGCAGCCAAGAAGCGGTTCCGGCCCCGAGCTGTACTCCTCGACGGCCCGCAGGTCCGCCACGAGCGACGGCAGCAGCAGCGCCAGCATCTCCTCGTTCGCCGCCAGCGACGCGGGCACGCCGCCGAACTCCTTCAGGATCTCGAGGATCTGCTCCGGGTCGTCGGTGTCCCGCAGCCGCCGCCGCTGCGGATCGGGCTTCTCGGTGACCGCCCACTGCGACACCGCCACGAACCCGGCCACCGGCACATCGCCCGTGCGCTGCAACGCCCGTACGGCCTCCAGCGCGAGCACCGCGCCGGAGCAGACGCCGACCACCAGCAGCGGCGCCGAACCCGGCAGCGCGCGGGCCGTCGCGACGACGTCCGCCGTCAACTCGGCCAGCCCGCCCACCGGTTCGCGCACCCGGGACTCGCGCCCCGGCAGCCGCGCCGTGGCCACCGCCCAGTCGGCGGGGGTGTGCGCGGCGAACGCGGTGCCGCTCGCCGCGCCCGCGCCCGCGTGCGGCACGAGCAGCACCCGCCAGGCCGCGTCCTCGGGGCGCGCGCCGTCGAGTCGGAAGGTCTTCACCGGCATCCGCGCGTCACCCGGCCGTCACGAACTCGGCGAGCCCGCGGGCGAGATGGCCCGGATCGTCGGCGCCGACCAGTTCGCGCGCCGAGTGCATGGACAGGCCGGGGACGCCCACGTCGACGGTCGTCACGCCGAGCCGGGCCGCCGTGATCGGCCCGATGGACGTGCCGCACGGCAGCGCGTTGTTGGACACGAACCGCTGCCACGGCACGTCGGCCCGCTCGCAGGCGGCGGCCCACGCGGCGAAACCGGTGCCCTCGGTGGCGTACCGCTGGTTGGCGTTGACCTTGACGACCGGGCCGGCGTTCGGCAGCGGGTGGTTGTCGGGGTCGTGCAGCTCCGCGTAGTTGGGGTGGACGGCGTGGGACATGTCGGCGGAGACGCACAGGCCGCCCGCGAGCGCCCGCTCCCAGTCCTCGGCGCCGCCGCCGCGCGCGGTCACCGAACGGTGCAGCACCCGCTCCAGGAGCGGCCCCTGGGCGCCGGTCTCGGAGCCGCTGCCGGTCTCCTCGTGGTCGAACGCGGCGAGCACCGGGACCCGGTCGGGAGCCGCCTCCGCGGCGGCGGCCAGCAGCGCGGTGACGCCCGCGTGCACGGAGACGAGGTTGTCCAGACGCGACGACACGATGAACTCCCGTCGGGCGCCCAGGAGTCCGGGCGGCTGTACGTCGTGCAGCATCAGGTCCCAGCCCAGGACGTCGGCCGCGTCGATCCCGCCCTCGTGCGCGACCCGGCGCAGCAGCGCGCCGTGCTCGGTCGGGCCGAGCGACCAGATCGGCTGGGTCTGCCGCTGCCGGTGCAGGGACAGCCCGTCGTTCACGGTGTGGTCCAGGTGGATCGCCAACTGCGGTACGCGCAGCAGGGGTTCGTCGATCCGTACGAGGGCGGAGGTGCCGTCGCGCAGCGTCAGGCGGCCGGAGATGCCGAGGTCCCGGTCGAGCCAGGTGTTGAGCGGGACCCCGCCGTAGATCTCCACGGCGACCTGCCGCCAGCCCGCCCGGCCCGTGTCGGGCGTCGGCTTGACGCGCAGGTTCGGCGAGTCGGTGTGCACGCCCATGATGCGGAACGGCGCGTGGGCCGGGGCGCCCTCGGGCACGTACCAGGCAAGCAGCGCGCCGCCCTTGGCCAGGTACCGGCCGCCGCTGTGGCCGGTCCACTCCTCGGTGCCGGTCAGCTCGGTGAACCCGGCCTTCTCCAGGCGCCGCGCGGCCGAGGCCACCGCGTGGTACGGGGACGGGCTCTCCCGCAGGAACGCCAGCAGGTCCTCGACGTGCTCGGCTTGTGTGGGCAGGTTCATTCGGCGTCCGCCTCCAGGGGCAGGGGGTGAGGGTGGTCGAGCAGCGCCGCGAGGGGGCGCCCGGGCTGCGTGCACAGCTCCCCGAGCAGCGCGGCGTACGAGGTGAGGAGCCCGTCGGCCGTGGTCGCGTCCCACAGGTCGGCCGAGTACTCCAGGAAGGTGCGCAGGCCCAGCGCCGGGTCGCGGCGCGGGGAGAGGCCGAAGACCAGCTCGGCGCGGGCGACCGGCGGCGCCAGGTCCTCGACCTCGACGGCGAGTCCGGGGATCTCGATGTCGGTGTCGGGATAGTTCTGGAAGGCGAGCACGTTCGGCACCCGGTCGGGCACCTCGGTGGCGCCCGCGTCGCGCATCGCCTGCATGATGCGGGCCGTCGGCAGGACGTGTGCCATCACAGCGAGCGCCTCGGCGCCGGTGCGGGCGACCAGGTCGGCGAAGGACTCGCCGGGCTCGATCCGCACCCGCACCATCACCGAGGTCGACACCATCGCCACCAGCGAGTCGCCCGCCGTGCCCGCCCGGTTGGCGTACGGCACGGCCAGCAGGACGTCCCGTTCCCCGGACAGCCGGGCCAGGTGCACGCCGAGCGCGGCGGCCGCGACCGCGAACGGCGTCTGCCGCACGGAGGCGGCCAGCTCCTCCAGTGCGGTACGGACGTCGGCGGGGACCGTGCCGCGCACGGTGCCGCCCGCGCCGCTGAGCGTGTCGGGCCGCGGCCGGTCCGTGGGCGTGTCCAGTCGGCACGGCACGCCCTCCAGATAGCGCGCGCAGAACGCGGCGCGCCGCTCCTCCTCGGCCGGGTCGTGCGCCGTGAGCTGTTCCCGGGCGTACTCCGGGGCCTGCGCCGACGGCGCGGGCAGGGTGTGCGGGCGGCCGGCCGCCGCGGCCGTGTACAGCTCGGCCAGTTCGGCAAGGAGCACGGAGTGGGACCAGCCGTCGGCACTGGCGTGGTGCAGCACGAACATCAGCACCCAGCTGTCGTCGGCCACCTTCAGCAGCCGGCAGCGCGGGAGGACCGGCTCCGCGAGATCGAACGGTTTCGCCGCCATGCGCCGGCACACCGCGTCCGCCCGCTCCCGCGCCGCGTCCGGAGCGAGCAGGGACAGGTCGTCGACCCGCAGCCGCGGGGGCGGCGCGTCCACCACCTCCTGCCACCAGGCGCCGTCCGCGCCCCGCACGAAGCGGGTCCGCAGGGCGTGGTGCCGCTCGACGAGCCCGGCCAGGGCCGTGCGCAGCGCGTCCGGGTCCAGGGCGCCCCGGAAGCGGATCCGGGTCGGCACGTTCCACACCTCGGCATGGGGGACGGCGTGATGGCCGGCGATCATCCGGTCCTGCTGGGGGCTGACGGGAGCACGGTCGACGACACCGGGCCCGACGTCCTCCAACTCCTGCTCGGCGACAGCTATATGACGGGCCATCGCCGCCGGGGTCGGATCCGCGAAGAAGTCGGCCAGCGCGATCTCCGCGCCCAGCACCTCCCGCACCCGGTTCACGAGCCGGATCGCCGTGATCGAGTTGCCGCCCAGGTCGAAGAAGTCCGCGTCGTCGGCGACCTCGTCCACGCCGAGCACCGCACGCCACACCTCCCGCACCTCGCCGCCCGCGCCGGACGGCCCGGGGCGGGTGTCCGCGACGGTCCGTGCCCCGTCCTCCACCATGGCGCGCAGCACCCGGTCCAGGTCGGCCAGGTGACCGCGGACCGTTCCGTCGTCGAAGAGGCCGGCGTCGTAGCGGATCCGCAGCCGCAGCCCCGACGGCGTGCGCACCGCCATGAGGGCGAGTTCGAGCGGTGCCGACGAGGCGCCGCCCGGGACGTCGGACGCGGTGAGCCCCGGCAGGCCGACACGGGTGAGCGGTGCCGTGTCCAGATCCGCGGAGACCGTGACGAGCGGGCGCGGCCGTCCCGCACCGCCGCCGAGCCGCGCCGCCAGTTCGTCCGGGTCGACCCGCTGGTGCCGCTCGGCCTCGAACAGGGCGTCGCGCGTGGCCCGCACCGCGTCGGTGACCGTCGTGCCGTCGGTGAGGGCCGCGCGCAGCGGCAGCACCGCGGCGTGGAAGCCGACGGTCCGCGCGGTCGCGGGCGTGCGCCGGGCGAACGTCGAGCCGATGACGAACTCGTCGAGGCCCGACCGCTCGCGCAGCACCAGCTGCCAGGCGGTGAGCAGCGTCGCGAACAGGGTGACGCCGTGCCGCCCGCTCCACTCCTGCACGGCCGTCGTGCGTGCCGCGTCGAGCAGCACCTCGGCCGCGGCGCCGCGCTCGGATCCCCGGCGTCCGCGCGGCCGGTCCGTCCGGGGCGCGGGCGCGGGCGGCAGCGGGTCCAGGTACTTCAGCCACCACTCCAAGTCCCCGTCGTCCGCCGGTGGTTCGGGCGCGTCGGCGGCCGTCCCGGCGGGCTCGGGGAAGCGCGGGGCGCGCCCCTGGACGCGGGCCGTGTACAGCTCCTGGAGATCGTCCGCGAGGAGCCGCGCCGAGTGGCCGTCCGTGACCAGGTGGTGCAGGCCGAACAGCAGGACGTGGTCGTCGTCGGCGAGCGTCAGCAGACGCGGGGCGAACAGCGGGCCGTCGGCGAGGTCGAAGGGGCGGGTGCTCGCCGCGCGCAGGGCGGCCCCGATCGCGGCGTCCGGATCCTCCTCCCGGGCGTCGGTCACCTCCAGCGGGACGCGCGGCGACGCCCGGACGATCTGCTGGAGCAGACCGTCCGCGCCGCCCGCGCGGAACACCGTGCGCAGCCCCGCGTGCCGGGCCACGAGCCCGTCGACGGCGGCGGTCAGCGCGGCCACGTCGAGCGGGCCGCGCAGCCGCACCGCCTGCACCTCGTTGTACGCGGCCGGGTCCCCGGCCAGCTGCGCGGCGAGCCAGAGCCGGCGCTGGGCGGCGCTCGCGGGCGCGGTGACGTCCTCGGGGACGGCCCCCGACTCCGCGAGAGTGTTCTCCCGCAGTTCGGCGAGCCGGTCCAGGCCGGCCCGCGCGAGATCCGCGGGCATACCGAAGTCGACCAGGGCGGCGATCTCGTCGACGCCCGCGTCCCGCAGCGCCGCCACCACCGGCGCACACGTCCCGGGCGTGCCGATCAGCGCCCGCTCGTCGCAGTACCGGTCGTAGGCCCGCAGGAACAGATACTCCAGGTCGGCCTCGCTCGCCTCCGCCACGTCCCGCTCGCCGGAGGCGACGGCCCCGGCCGCCGACCGCATCTGGAGCGAGGAGCGCAGATAGCGGGTCATCGGCTCGCGGGCCTGCGCCCGCGCCGTCGCGTGGTCGTCGGCGAGATGGGTGTGCAGGAGGACGGTGACGCGGCCCGCGTCCGGGTCCAGGCCGTGCCGGGCGCGTGCGGCACGGTAGTGAGTGATGTTCGCGGCGAGTTCGGCGACGGTCTGGTTCATCAGGTTCGTGACGATGCCGAGGTCGCGGCGGGCCGCCTCCTCGTACGACGCCCGGCGCCCGGACGTCGCCAGGAACATCGGCGGGGCCTCCCGCACCGGCCGCGGCAGCGTCCCCACGTCGACCGGACGGCCGTCGCCGCCCTCCCGGCGCACGGTGCCGCCGCGCCACAACTCCCGTACAGCATCGAGGTGTTCGAAGGCGATCTCGGTGCGCCGGGCGAACCGGTCCGGGTGCAGCGCGAAGTCCCGCGCGTGCCAGCCGGTGGCGCAGCCGAGGCCCACCCGGCCCCCGGACAGCCGGTCCACGACCGCCCACTCCTCGGCGACCCGCACCGGGTCGTGCAGCGGCAGCACCACGGACCCCGCGTTCAGCCGGATCCGCTCGGTCTCCCGGGCGAGCGCGGCGGCGACCACGGCCGGGTTCGGGAACAGCCCGCCGAAGGAGTGGAAGTGCCGCTCGGGGATCCACAGCGAGCTGAACCCGTGCGTGTCCGCGAACCGGGCCGTCTCCACGATCCGGTCGTACGCCTGTGAGGTGTCCTCGGCGTCCGGGTAGTCACCGAAGAAGTAGACGCCGAAGTCGGGCGCGGGACGCGGCGATTGAGCCTTCGAGGCCGTCCTCGTCCGGCTGGTGGCCGGGAAGAACCCGCCCTCGCGCAGCTCCCGCAGCGAGCCCTTCACCGCGTCGGCGACCCGCTCGACGTCCGCGTCCGTGTGCGCGGTCGACAGATAGAAGCTGCGCCACTCCCACACGTAGATCCCGCGCAGCAGCAGATGCTGGTACAGCAGCTCCATGTCGGCGCGGTGCGTGAAGCGGAACATGGACCCGAAGTGCGCCAGCTCCAGCGGGAACTCCTCGTCGCGGAAGAACGTGTTGAGGTCGTCGGCGAGCGCGTCCGTGCGCGCGTTGAGCCGCTCCTGCAAGGCCGGTCCCTCGGCGGTCAGATGCGTGAGGACCGCCTTGGCCGCCGCCATCGACAGCGGGTGCTGGAGGTAGGTGCCGCCGAAGAAGGTGGTCTCCGCGCCGGGCGCGCTGTCGTCGCCGTAGCGCCAGAACCCGCCGTCCACCCCGTCGAGGAGATCCGCGCGCCCCGCGATCGCGCCCACCGGGAAGCCGCTGCCGAGCGCCTTGCCGTACGTGGCCAGGTCCGGGACCACGCCGAAGTGGTGCTGGGCGCCGCGCGGGTGCGGGCGCAGACCGGTCAGCATCTCGTCGAAGAGCAGCACGATGCCGCGCCGCCGGGTCAGCTCCCGCAGTGAGCGCAGGAACTCGACGGGCCGCAGGGCGGGGTTGCGGCACTGGACCGGCTCCACGACCACGGCGGCGAGGGAGTCGCCGAGCGCGTCGATGGTGTCCAGCGCCTCCTGGCTGCCGTACTCCAGGACCAGCAGATCGGCGACCGCGCTCGCCGGGATGCCGCGCGACACCGGCACCGCGCGTCCGCCGTCGGGGCCGGGGCGGCCGAGGACCGGGTCGATGTGGCCGTGGTAGGAGCCGCGGAACATGACGACGCGGTCCCGGCCGGTCGCGGCGCGGGCCAGCCGGATCGCGCCCGAGTTCGCCTCCGTACCGGAGTTCGCGAACGCCACCCGCTCCAGGCCCGTCAACCCGGCCAGCAGCTCGGCGACCTCACCGGCCTCGACCGGACGCGGCCCGAACCGCAGCCCGCCGTCGAGATGGGCCCGCACCGCCTGCGTCACGCACTCCGGCTCGTGCCCGAGGAGCAGCGCGCCGAAGCCCATCGTGATGTCGGTGTACGTGTTGCCGTCGATGTCCGTCAGACGCGCGCCCCGCGCCGAGCGGGCCGACAGCGGGTACAGCGTCTCCTTCGTGGCGCGCCGGAACCCGACCACGGCACGGCTGTCCGCGAGGACCGGGCGCCGCCGCTGCGCCAACTCCTTCGAGGACGCGGTGCGTTCGCTCAGCCGCCGGGCGAGGTCGGCGGCGTGCGCGCGCTGCCGTGCGTCGGCGCCCGCGCCCGCCATCCCCGAGTCCGCGGGCAGCACGACCCGCGGACCGTGCTGCTCCGCGGGCGCGGCGGCGCGGCTCCGGGCGCGGGCGAGCTGCGCCGTGAGGTCCCGGGAGAGCTGTGCGGCGCGGTCCGCCGCCGACGCCGTCATCGGGCGGAGCGGTCGGCGCCGAGCAGGGCCACCGCCTCGGAGAGCTGGGTCAGCATCGCCGCCTGCGTCTCGGCCAACAGGTTGACCTGGCGCGTGAGTTCGGCGATCTCGGCGCGGGTGGCGTACTCGGCCGGCGGTGCCGGCTCCTCCTTGACGGGGGTGATCACCCGGGCCTCGGGCGGTGCGGCGGGGCGCTCGCGCCGCTCGGCGATGAGCCCGGCCGTCAGCTCCGGTGTCCCCGCGTCCTCCAGGATCTCCCGGATGGCGATCCGCACGTCGAACTCGGCCTCCAACTGGCGCAACATGCCGATCAGTTGCAGGGAGTCGGCGCCCAGCCCCACATAGGTCTGCGCGGGCGCCACCTCGTCCAGGGTGAAGCCCAGATGGTGCGCGGTCAGCTCGCGCACGCGGGTGAGCACCGGGCGGTCCTGGTCCTGTGCGGTCACTGCGTCCTCCACGGGGGGTTCGGGGGCGGGGGCGGGGCCCGTCCAGTAGGAGCGGTGCTGGAAGGGGTAGGTGGGCAGCGGGATCCGGCGGCCCGCGTGTCCGGCGAGCAGCGCCGTCCAGTCGACGGCCGTGCCCGCGCACGTCAGCCCGGCCACGGCCTGCCACAGCCCGTCGACATCGGCGGCCCTGCCCTGCGTCGGCAGGCACGGCACATCCGGCAGGGCCCGGCGCGCCATGCCGGTGAGCGGGGCGCCCGGCCCCAGCTCCAGCAGGACGTCCCGGTCGGCGAGGGCGCGCAGCACGGCGTGGAAGTCGGCGGTGCGGCGGGCCTGCCGCACCAGATAAGCGGCGTCGGGGCGCCAGCCCGCGGCGTGGACCGTGCCGTCGAGGCCGGACACGAACTCGGTCTCCACCGGCCGGAGTTCGACGTCCTCCACCGCCGCCCGCAGCTCGTCGAGCATCGGGTCGAGCAGCGCGGTGTGGAACGCCCGGTCGACCGGGAGCGGTTCGCAGGGCACGTCGGCAAGGAGCCGCCGCGCCGCCGCCACCGCCTCGGGGCGGCCCGCGACGACATGGTGCGCGGGCCCGTTCACCACGGCGAGTTCCAGCCCGGCGCCCACCTCGTCGAGCAGCGCCCGCACCCGCGCGTACGGGGCGAACACGGCGAGCATCGCCCCGGGCGCGGTCTCCCGCATGAGCCGGCCCCTGCGGCACAGCAGCCGCATCCCGTCCTCCAGGGACAGCGCGCCGGCCGCGTACAGCGCCGCGTACTCCCCGACGCTGTGCCCGCCGACGGCCGCGGGACGCACCCCCAGGGACTCCCACAGCCGCACCTGCGCGGCCTGGAACGCGAACAGCGCGGGCTGGGCGAACGCCGTGTCCCACTGCCCGGGACCCGCCCCCGCCACCAGCCGCCCGGTGAAGTCGCCTTCTCCCGACTCCTGTTGATGGATCCGGGCGCAGGCGTCCAGCGTCGCGGCGACCACCGGGAAGCGCTCCGCGAGCGCCGCCGCCATCCCCGGCGCGGCCCCGCCCTGCCCGCTGAACAGGAACACCGGCGCCGCCGGACCGTCCACCGTCCCCGTGCGGTACGCGGCCGGATCGGTCCGCCCCGCCAGGAACGCGTCGAGCCCTTCGCGGGGGTCGCCCGTCACGACGAGGCGGTGCTCGTGGTGACGGCGGCCCAGCGCGGTCGTGGTGAGCAGGTCGGCCGGGTCGAGCCCTGGATCACGTACGAGCGCGTCCCGGAACGCACGCGCGTACGCGGTGAGCGCCTCGGAGCCGCGGGCCGAGAGCGGCAGCAGCGGGGGAGCGCCGGACGGCGTCCTGGGCGGGACGGGCGGCGCCTGCTCCAGGACCACATGGGCGTTCGTGCCGCCCATGCCGATGGAGTGGACGCCCGCCCGGCGCGGTCCGTTGTCATCGGCGGGCCAGGCGGTCGCCCGGCGCGGCAGCGTGAACGGGCTCTCCTCGACCCCGAGCAGGGGATTGGCCCGGGTGAAGTTCACCAGGGGCGGGATCACGCCGTGCCGCAGCACCAGGATCGCCTTGATGAGCCCGGCGAGCCCGGCCGCGCTGTCCAGATGCCCGATCGCGGGCTTCGTCGAGCCGAGCGCGCAGAACCCCGTCCGGTCGGTGTGCCGGCGCAGGGCCTCGGTGAGCGCGGCGAACTCGATCGGATCGCCCTTGTACGTGCCCGTGCCGTGCGCCTCCAGATAGCGGACCGACTCCGCCGGCACCCCGGCCGCCGCCAGCGCGCCGAGCACTGCATCCCGCTGCCCGGCCACGCCCGGAGCCGCGAAACCCGCCTTGTCCGCGCCGTCGTTGGTGACCGCCGAGCCGAGGATCACCGCGTGCACGGTGTCCCCGTCGGCGAGCGCGCGCTCCAGCGGCTTGAGGACCACGGCGGCCACCCCGTTGCCGCCGACCGTGCCGTCCGCCGCCGCGTCGAAGGCCCGTACCGCACCCGTCGGCGAGAGCGTCGACCCCTTCACCCGCCGGTGCCCGGTGATCTGCGGCAGGTGCAGCGCCGACGAACCGACCAGCATCAGCTCCGCGTCACCGGCCGACAGCGCCTGACAGGCCAGGTGCACGGAGACGAGCGCGCTGGAACAGGCCGTGGCCACGTTGACGGCGGGACCGGTCAGGCCGAGCCGGAACGCGGCCCGGTTCGCCGTGAAGTCCGGGTAGTTGCCGACCTGGATCTGCTTCACGGCCGTCCAGTCGTCGCCGGCCGCCTGCTCCCCGATGTTCCGCGCCAAGTAACTGTGCAACGAGTACAGGCGGTAGCCCACGCTCGCGTACACCCCGATCCGGGCGTCCGTGCCCGCGTACCCGGCGTCCTCCAGCGCGTGCCAGGCGCACTCCAGGAACAGCCGCTGCTGCGGATCGGTGACCGTGGCCTCGCGTCCGCTCATCCCGAAGAACGCCGCGTCGAACCCGTCGATCCCGGGCAGCAGCGCGCTCGCCCCACCGAACTCCGGTTCCTTGTACGTCGCTTCGGGCACCCCGGCGGCCGCGAAGTCGGCGTCGCCGAACCGGCGTACGTGCGTCACGCCCGCCGCGATGTCCCGCCAGTACGCGTCCGGGCCGTCAGCTCCCGGAAACCTCAGCGCCATCCCGACGACCGCCACGCGCCGGTCCCGCATCGCCGCCCCCCTCCTCCGCGGACGCCGGATCCGTGCGCCGCTGCCGCAGCACCTGCGCGACGAACACCACGGCCACCACGATCGCGACGCCGTGCGCCACACCGACCACGGAGAGCGGGGAGAACACGTCGAGCGCCGCCGCGACCGCGATCATGCCGACGCCGAAGCCGAGGTTCTCCACCGTCGCCGACAGCCCGAACGCGTGGGTGCGCAGGTGCGTCGGCAGCGTCTGGAGGTGCGAGCTGTACGACACCTCGGTGACCCCGTCGGCCGCGCCCGCCAGCAGCGCGACCACGATCGTCGCGGCCCACGGGAACCCGGCGAAGGCGAGGATGAACGTCGCCGACATCGCGATCGTGCCGAGCCCGAACCCGAGCGCGCCGACGGACCGTCCGTCCCGCTTCACCCACCGCTGGAGCACCTGCTGCACGAGGACGTTGCCGAGCGCCCACACGCACCAGAAGACACTGACGAACACGGCGGGCCGGTCGGCGTCCAACTGCGTGGAGTACACCGGCAGGGCCGCGTTGTGCGAGGACGAGCCGAGCGCGTCGATGCCGCGCAGCGCCACCATCAGCGCGATGACCGGGGCGGTGGCGAGCGCCGCCAGCGCGCCCGGACCGCGCTTCCTGTCCGCCGCGGCCGGGGCGCTCTCCCGGCGCTCCGTCCGCGCGGTCAGCGGCAGCAGCGCCACGGTGCCCGCGCAGACCAGGAACGTCGCCATGTCCAGCAGGAACGCGGCCCGGTAGCCGAGCAGCGACACCACGACACCCGACGACGCGAACCCGACCACCATCGCCATCGAACGGCCGCTCACCATCAGCGAGTTGGCCCAGGTGTGCCGGCCCTCGTCCACCATGTCCGGGATCGAACTGCGGAAGGCGACCATGAAGAACGTGCCCGCCCCGCCGACCACCGCCGAGACCAGGAACAGTGCCGCCGTGCGCAGCCCGTCCGGCGCGCAGACAAGCAGCACCAGCGCGGCGGCCTGCACCACGTTCGCCCAGAACATCACCGGCTTCGCCGCCCACCGGGCGAGCAGCGCGGCGGCCCCGAGCCCCGCCAGGAACCCGGCGGCCAGCCGGACGGCCATGAACACACCCACCGCGAGGGCCCGGTCCGTCACCGCGTAGACGTACAGGTTGAGCGCGACCAGATTCAGGTACGTGCCATAGGAGGAGATCGCGTAACCGGTCACCAGGATGCGGTACCGGCGTTCCTTCATGGAGCGTTCCTTTGCGAGCGGGCCCGTACGAATGCGAACGAGTGAGCGGTGGTTCGAACGTTCCGCACCCTAGGCGGGGGACTCCTCCCTTCGCAGGAAGATCATGGAAGTTTTCCGGGCGGACGGCTCGATCTACATCCCCACGTCGCGGCTGCGCAGGTCCTCCATCGACTCCCGGCGCACGAGCAGCCGGACCCGCCCGTCGCGCACGGCCGCCACCGGCGGACGGCCCACCAGGTTGTAGCCGGACGCCATCGACAGGTGGTACGCCCCGGCGACCGGTACGGCGAGCAGATCGCCCACCCGTACGTCGGCGGGCAGCGGGACGTCGGCGGCGACCACGTCACCGGCCTCGCAGTGCCGGCCCACGACCGTCATCGGGGCGCGCTCGGCGCTGCCCGCCCGGCCCACGAGCCGGGGCGCGTACCGCACTCCGTACAGGGCGGGCCTGGGGTTGTCGCTCATGCCGCCGTCCACGGCGACGAAGGTGCGGCCGCCGGTCCGCTTGACGGAGACGACGTGGTAGAGCGCGATGCCGGACGGCCCGGCGATGGCCCGGCCCGGCTCGATGATCAGGCGCGGCACGGGCAGCCGCGCCGCCGCGCAGGCGTCGGCCAGTTCGGCGCGCACCCGGCGGGCCAGCCGGGTCAGGTCGAGAACCGGTTCGCCGGGCCGGTAGGCGATGCCGTGACCGCCGCCGAGATCCAGCTCCGGCAGGACCAGGCCGTGCTGTTCGTGCAGCCGCGCCATCAGGCCGACCATCCGGCGCACCGCCGACAGGAATGGCTTGATCTCGGTGATCTGCGAGCCCAGATGGCAGTGGAGTCCGGTCAGTTCGAGCTGCGGCTGGTCGAGGATGCGGGCGATGGCGTGCTGCGCGTAGCCGTCGGAGAGGGACAGGCCGAACTTCTGGTCCTCGGTGCCGGTCCGGATCTTCTCGTGGCCGCCCGCGCTGATGCCGGGCACGATGCGCACCATCACCTTCTGGTGCCCGTCCGGGCCGACGGCGGCGGCGAGCCGGGCGATCTCGGAGGGGCTGTCGATGACGATGCGGCCGACGCCGTACCAGAGGGCCTTCTTCAGGTCGTGCGGCGTCTTGGCGTTGCCGTGCAGCACGATGCGGCCGGCGGGGAATCCGGCGGCGACGGCCAGTTCGAGTTCACCGGCGGAGCAGACGTCGAGGCCGAGCCCCTCCTCGTCCATCCAGCGGGCCATGGCGCGGCACAGGAACGCCTTGGCCGCGTAGTGCACCTCGGCCTCGGGGAAGACGTCCCGGTAGGTGCGGCAGCGGCGGCGGACCTCGGCCTCGTCGAGGACGTACACCGGGGTGCCGAAGCGGCCGGCGACCTCGGCGAGCGCGACGCCGCCGACGGTCAGGTCGCCGGGGCGGGGTTCGGCGGTGGAGGCGGGCCAGACCGAGAGTTCCTCCGCGGCGCCGGTGGCGAGGGAGGTTTCGTGGACGGTGGTCATGGTGGCGTGGTCCCTTCTCAGCCGATCCAGTACGACAGCGCGGTCACCAGGGCGGCGGCCCCGGTCACCCGGAGCACACCGACCGCCTGGGCGTCCCAGCCGCGCCGCCGCCCGGTGACGGCGGTCGGAGTGGGCGCGGGGGCGGTGAGCTGCGGATCGACGGTGACCGTGGCGGCGCCGAGCGGCGCGGTCAGGGCCCGCAGCGCGGGCTCCGCGAGCCGGATCCACGGCTGGTCGGGGCCGAGCGTGGCGGCCAGCGCCCGCTCGGAGGTGAAGCCGACGGCCGTGCGGCCGCCGAGCGGGGTGCGGAACAGGCGGGCGGCGTGCCCGAAGGGGCCCGGCCGGACGGGGACGAAGAGCGGTCCGGCCGGGAACCGTTCAGCGGGTTCCGGGTCGTCGCCGCACACGAGTTCGGTCATGGGATGCCTCCTGGAGGATCCGGGGGAGCGGGGGTCGGTCCTGGCCCCGGCCGGGGGACGGCCGGCCGGGGCACGCCGAGGACGCTATGCCCGTATGCCCCGCCACCCGGACCTGCCCTGATGGGATGTTGACGCGGACGGGGGCGACGCTGACGCGATGGTGACGGGCCCGCGCCGCACGGGCCCGGACGCCGTCAGAAGTGCGCCAAGAAGTGCCGTCGCGGCTGGTCCCGGCCGGGCGCCGGGGATGGGATGGGGCGGGGAACCCCGGCTCCCGGTGTTGTCCGACGCCGTCGACGGGGCACCCGGAACGGACAGTCGACATCACGGGAGGTGACCGATGTCCGGATCCGACGAGGCCTCCGCCCCGCGCCCGCTCCGCGTCGTGGTCGGGGTGAACGGGGAGCCGGGCAGCCGCACCGCCCTGCGCCGCGCGGCGGCCGAGGCCCGGCACCGGCGGGCCGAGCTCTGGCCCGTCCTCGCCTGGCAGCCGCCCTGCGGCGGACTCGGCGTCCGCCACGCCACGGTCGACCCGCTGCCCGCTGAGGCCTGGCAGGACCTCGCCCGCGGCACCCTCCTCGGCACCCTCGACGAGGTGTTCCCCGACGGCCCCGGCGCCCGTGTGCACGCGCTCCTGGCGCAGGGCTCCCCGGGCCGCGTCCTGGTGGACACCGCCGACCGGGAGGACGACCTCCTCGTCGTCGGCGCCGGACACCGCGGCACGCTGCACCGCCTGCTCCAGCCCTCGGTGAGCCGCTACTGCCTGGCCCGCGCCCACTGCCCGGTGCTGGCCGTGCCGCCGTCCCCGCTGGAGGCCGAACTCGCGGCGGCCCATCGGCGCAATCTGTGGCGGCTGCGCCTGGACACCCGCCACTTCGCCGAGGAGACGGCGGCGCCGGACGACGGCGCGCCTGTCGCCTGACACCCCCGGCGACTCAACAGCCGCACGCCGTACGGGGGTTCAGCGGATCCCCGACACCTGGAACACCGCCCTGGCCAGCTCCCCGTCCACCTGTCGGGCGAGCCGGCGCAGCGCGGTCCCGCCGCAGAGCAGCAGCCCGCGCTCGGCCGACACCCGCGCCGCGTCGTCGAGCAGCCGCCACAGCGCGGGACTGGCCACGAGGACGCGCGGGTCGATCTCGACCCGGCCGCCCAGCTCGTCGCGGAGCACCAGCCGGTGGGCGACACCGTCCACGCAGCGCACGGAGACGAGCAGGTCGGTACGGACCGTGTGCGCACGCCACAGGCAGCGCGCGGTCAGCCGGTCGGCGGTCGCGGTGATTCGTGCGGGCAGCAGGACGAGGGTGAGCAGGGCCCCGAGGGCGGACCACAACAGGGCCCGCCACAGCGTGAGCTGGCCGGCCAGGGCGTCGATCCCCAGGAGCAGCGCGACCAGCACGGTCCCGTAGAGGACGGCGCTGCGCGCCTCCCGGGCCCCGTACGCGTCGCGGGCGACAGTGGTGGTGTCTGACATGCGGCCGACGGTAAGGAGGCCGCGCGCACGCGTCCGTGTTCTTGACGGTTTCGCACGCCGCCGCGTACGCCGTCTTGACGGTTCCGGCCGAGGATCAGGCCGCGGTGGCGAGCGAGCGCGGCGGATACGTCCGGTGCGGCGCCACGGTCTTCCCGTCGGGCAGCAGCTCGCCGGTGTCGTCGAAGACGATCCTGCCGTCGCACCGCAGGCTCCAGCCCTGCTCGGGGTGGGCGGCGACGACGTGCTCGGGGCTCGTGCACGCGGGTCGGTGGTCACACATGGCGCACCTCCAGGTGGGCTGTCCTCTGCTTCGACGATGCGCGCGCCGGGGCCCGGCGGCCAGAGCCCGGCGCGGAGTGTGACAGCTCCAGGACAGAGTCCGGACAGAGCGCGAACAGGGCACGGACAGCGCCGGGACGCGCGGGTCACGGGGCGGGGCGTAAGAGACGCGTCAAGGGCGTGAGCGCCCGCGTAAGGGAGCCGTCAACGGGGCTCGGATCCGGCCACGACCAGGGGTTTCCTCTGACTGTCAGAACCATTCACCACCTTCGAACAGGGAGCTCACGATGGCCGACGTGGCCTTCGTCGTCACCACGATCGCGGTCTTCGCGCTGGTGGCACTCGTCGCCAAGGGGGTGACCAAGCTGTGACCGCCGAGAACATCGTCGGCCTCGTCGTGGCCGTCGCCCTGCTGGGCTATCTCGTCCTCGCCCTCATCTACCCGGAGAGGTTCTGAGTACCGACATGAGCCCCGTACTTGCCGGAGTGCTCCAGGTGCTCGCGCTGATCGCCGCGCTGGCACTGGCCTACCGTCCCCTCGGCGACTACATGGCCCGGGTCTACTCCTCCGAGAAGCACCTCCGGGTGGAGAAGTGGATCTACAAGGGCATCGGCGCCAACCCGAACGCCGAGATGCGCTGGACCGCGTACCTGCGCGGCGTCCTCGCCTTCTCGGCCGTGAGCGTCCTCTTCCTGTACCTGCTCCAGCGCGTCCAGGGCAGCCTGCCGGGCTCGCTCGGCTTCACGTCGATCGACCCGGACCAGGCCTTCAACACGGCCGCGTCCTTCGTCGCCAACACCAACTGGCAGTCGTACTACGGCGAACAGGCCATGGGCCACGTCGTGCAGACCGCCGGCCTCGCGGTGCAGAACTTCGTCTCGGCGGCCGTCGGCATCGCCGTGGCGGTGGCTCTGGTCCGCGGGTTCGCCCGCTCCCGCACCGGTGAGCTGGGCAACTTCTGGTCCGACCTGGTGCGCGGCACCGTCCGGATCCTCGTCCCGATCGCCGTCGTCGGCGCGCTCGTCCTGGTCGCCTGCGGCGCCCTCCAGAACTTCTCCGGCATCCACGAGGTCGGCCAGTTCATGGGCGGCTCGCAGCAGTGGAACGGCGGCGCCGTCGCCTCCCAGGAGGCCATCAAGGAGCTGGGCACCAACGGCGGCGGTTACTTCAACGCCAACTCGGCCCACCCCTTCGAGAACCCCAACGGCTTCACCAACCTCTTCGAGGTCTTCCTGATCCTCGTCATCCCGTTCGCGCTGACCCGCACGTTCGGCACGATGGTCGGCTCGGTGAAGCAGGGCTACGCGATCCTCGCCACGATGGCGACGATCTGGATCGGCTTCATCGCGCTGATGATGTGGACCGAGTTCCACCACGGCGGCCCGGCCTTCGACGCCGCGGGCGGCGCCATGGAGGGCAAGGAGAACCGCTTCGGGATCGGCGGCTCGTCGATCTTCGCGGTCTCCACGACGCTCACCTCGACCGGTGCGGTGGACTCCTTCCACTCGTCCTTCACCGGCTTCGGCGGCGGCCTGACGATGCTCGGCATGCAGCTCGGCGAGATCGCGCCCGGCGGCACCGGATCCGGCCTCTACGGCATGCTGATCATGGCGGTCATCGCGGTGTTCATCGCGGGTCTGATGGTCGGCCGCACCCCCGAGTACCTGGGGAAGAAGATCGGCAGCCGCGAGATCAAGTTCGCCGCCTGCTACATCCTGATCACGCCGGCCCTCGTCCTGATCTTCACGGCCGCCTCGATGGCCCTGCCGACCCCGCCGAACTCGATGCTGAACTCCGGCGCGCACGGCTTCTCCGAGATCCTGTACGCGTACACGTCCGGCGCCAACAACAACGGCTCCGCGTTCGCCGGCCTCAGCGCCGACACCCAGTGGTTCAACACCACGATCGGGCTCGCGATGCTGCTCGGCCGGTTCCTGCCGATGGTGTTCGTGCTCGCGCTCGCCGGTTCGCTGGCCGAGCAGAAGCCGGTCCCGGCCACGGCCGGCACCCTGCGCACCGAGAAGCCGCTCTTCACCGGCCTGCTGGTCGGCACGCTGCTGATCATCACCGGTCTGACCTACTTCCCGACGCTCGCGCTCGGCCCCATAGCCGAGGGGCTCTCCTCATGACCGTACGAACCGAGAAGACTGAGGACGACATGTCCGCAACCACTCCCACCCGGGCGCCGCACTCGGACCTGCCGACCGGCCACAAGCCACGGCAGGAGGGCGAGAGCAAGGTCGGCGCGGGCCTCTTCGACCCGAAGCAGCTGATCAGGTCGCTCCCCGACGCCTGCCGCAAGCTGCACCCGCGCGTGATGATCAAGTCGCCCGTGATGTTCGTGGTGCTGATCGGCTCGGTCCTGACCACGGCGTTCGCCGTCACGGACCCCACGGACTGGTTCGGCTGGGCGATCAGCGCCTGGCTGTGGCTGACGGTGATCTTCGCCAACCTGGCGGAGGCCGTCGCCGAGGGCCGCGGCAAGGCCCAGGCCGACACGCTGCGCAAGGCCAAGACCGACACCGTCGCCCGCAGGCTCAACGGCACCGCCGAGGAGCAGGTCCCGGGTACGGAGCTGAGGATCGGCGACCTCGTCGTCTGCGAGGCCGGCGACATCATCCCCGGCGACGGTGACGTCGTCGAGGGCGTCGCCTCCGTCGACGAGTCCGCGATCACCGGCGAGTCCGCCCCCGTCATCCGCGAGTCCGGCGGCGACCGCTCGGCCGTCACCGGCGGCACGAAGGTGCTCTCCGACCGCATCGTCATCAAGATCACCACGAAGCCCGGCGAGACGTTCATCGACCGCATGATCAACCTGGTCGAGGGCGCGGCCCGGCAGAAGACGCCGAACGAGATCGCGCTCAACATCCTGCTCGCGTCGCTGACCATCGTCTTCGTCCTCGCCGTCGCCACGCTCCAGCCCATCGCCGACTGGTCGTTCGCGAACGCGGGCAGCAGCGAGCACCTGTCCATGATCGTCCTGGTGGCCCTGCTGGTCTGCCTGATCCCGACGACCATCGGCGCCCTGCTCTCCGCGATCGGCATCGCCGGCATGGACCGCCTGGTGCAGCGCAACGTCCTCGCCATGTCGGGCCGCGCCGTCGAGGCCGCCGGTGACGTGTCGACCCTGCTCCTCGACAAGACCGGCACCATCACCCTCGGCAACCGTCAGGCGGCCGAGTTCGTCCCCGTACGAGGAGTGGCCGACGGCGATCTCGCGGACGCCGCGCAGTTGTCGTCCCTGTCCGACGAGACGCCCGAGGGCCGCTCGGTCGTCGTCCTCGCCAAGGAGAAGTACGGGCTGCGCGAGCGCCACCAGGGCGAGCTGACCGGCGCCTCCTGGATCGAGTTCACCGCCCAGACCCGCATGTCGGGCGTGGACGTCGACGGCCGCAAGATCCGCAAGGGCGCGACCGGCTCGGTCATCGCCTGGGTCGAGGAGCAGGGCGGCTCGGTCGCCCCCGACGCCCGCGAGCTGACCGACCGGATCGCGCAGGCCGGCGGGACACCGCTGCTCGTCGCCGTCGAGGACGCCGACGGGGCCCGCGTCCTTGGGGTCGTCCACCTCAAGGACGTCGTCAAGGACGGCATGCGCGAGCGGTTCGACGAACTGCGCCGCATGGGCATCAAGACCGTCATGATCACGGGCGACAACCCGCTGACGGCCAAGGCGATCGCCGACGAGGCGGGCGTCGACGACTTCCTCGCGGAGGCCACCCCCGAGGACAAGATGGCCCTCATCAAGCGGGAGCAGGCCGGCGGCAAGCTCGTCGCGATGACCGGCGACGGCACCAACGACGCCCCGGCCCTCGCCCAGGCGGACGTCGGCGTCGCGATGAACACGGGCACGTCGGCCGCGAAGGAGGCCGGCAACATGGTCGACCTCGACTCGAACCCGACCAAGCTCATCGAGATCGTCGAGATCGGCAAGCAACTCCTCATCACCCGAGGGGCGTTGACCACCTTCTCGATCGCCAACGACGTCGCGAAGTACTTCGCGATCATCCCGGCGCTGTTCGCGGCGATCTACCCGGGCCTGAAGACGCTCAACGTCATGCACCTGTCGTCGCCGAACTCCGCGATCCTGTCCGCGGTGATCTTCAACGCGCTCATCATCGTCGCGCTGGTCCCGCTCGCCCTCAAGGGCGTCCAGTACCGGCCGGTGAGCGCCGACCGGCTGCTCCGCCGCAACCTCGGCATCTACGGCCTCGGCGGACTGATCGCCCCCTTCATCGGCATCAAGATCATCGACCTGCTCATCTCCCTCATCCCCGGAATCGGCTGATCCGCATGAACAACTCCGTAGGAAACACGGCCCGGTTGCTGTGGGCGGGCCTGCGCGCCCTCATCGTGCTCACCGTCGTCTGCGGCGTGCTCTACCCGCTCGCCGTCACCGGCGTCGCTCAGGCCGCCTTCCACGACAAGGCGAACGGCTCGGAGATCACGTCGAAGGGCAAGGTGGTCGGGTCGTCCCTCATCGGGCAGACCTACCTGACCAAGGACGGCAAGCCCGACCTGCGGTGGTTCCAGCCGCGCCCGTCCAACGGCCTCGGCGAGAACAGCGTCAACACGCAGTACAAGCTGATCCTCTCCGGCGCCACCAACCTCTCCGGTGACAGCAAGGAACTGCTCAAGCAGGTCGAGAGCGCCAAGGCCGCCGTCGTGAAGGACAACTCCACGGCCACGTACCGGGTGAAGGCCGCCGACGTCCCGGCCGACGCCGTCACCTCGTCCGGCTCGGGCCTGGACCCGGCGATCTCTCCCGAGTACGCCGACCTCCAGGTGCACCGGATCGCGGAACGCAACCACCTCTCCGTCACCCGGGTCCAGAAGCTCGTCGACGCGCACAAGGACGGCCGGATCCTCGGCTTCATGGGCGAGCCGACCGTCAACGTCCTGGAACTCAACATCGCGCTCAAGGAGTTGACGCAGTAGAGCTGATGCCGTCGACGAACAGCACGCACGAGAGGGACAAGCGGCAAACAGGCACAGGGAAGGCGTACGGCGATGACGCGGGTACTGGTGGTGGAGGACGACCCTCGGCTCGTCCGGACCCTCGTCATCACCCTGCGGGCACACGGCTTCGGCGTCGACGCGGCACCGGACGGGGCCACCGCGCTCCGGCTGGCCGCCGCGCGGCAGCCGGACGTCGTCGTCCTCGACCTGGGCCTGCCCGACATGGACGGCGTCGACGTGATCAGGGTGCTGCGCGGGCTGACCCGGGTGCCGGTCATGGTGCTGTCGGCGCGCAGCGCGACCGAGGAGAAGCTCGCCGCGTTCGACGCGGGCGCCGACGACTACGTGACGAAGCCGTTCAGCATGGACGAACTGCTCGCCCGGCTGCGGGCGGCGGTCCGGCGCACCGAGTCGGCGCCCGGCGTCCCGGAGCCGGTCGTCGTCAGGGCCGGCGGCCTCACCGTCGACCTGGTGGCGAAGAAGGCCGCACGCGACGGACGCGACGTGCGCCTGACCCCGACCGAGTGGCACCTGCTGGAGATCCTGGTCCGCAACCCGGGCCGCCTGATCAGCCAGAAGCAGCTCCTGAACGAGATCTGGGGAGCCTCGCAGAGCAGCAAGACCAACTATCTCCGCGTCTACATGGCCCAGCTGCGGCGGAAACTCGAAGCGGACCCCGCCCGCCCGCGCCATCTGATCACCGAGCCCGGCATGGGCTACCGGTTCGAGAACCCGGGCGCCTGACGCGGCGCCCCGCGCCGGAGGGGATCATCCGAGCGCGGGCAGCGGCCCCAGCACGGCCCGCAGATCGGCCGGTTCGCGGTAGACGACACCGGTCATCCCGAGCGCGACCGCGGCCTCGACGTTCTCCTCGGTGTCGTCGACGAACAGACACCGGTCGAAGGCGGCGCCCGCGAGGGACGCGGCGATCTCGTAGATCTTCCGGTCCGGCTTGACCACGCCGAGCCGCGCACTGCTGACCACGTGGTCGGCGAGATCGCTCAGGCCCATCGAGGCCAGGTCGTCCTCCAGCCGCACCGTCGCGTTCGTCACCAGAACCAGCGGCACCCGCGCCGCCCGCACCCGCCGCAGCAGCGCCACGATCTCCGCGTCCGCCCGGAACGGCGAGTCGGCGAGCGCCCGGCCCAGCTCCCGCGCCCGCTCCTCGGACACCCGCCCGGCGAACCCGGCCACGATGGACTCCACCCACTGCCCGAGGCCGATCTCCCCGCGCATCAGCGGCAGATCCATCTCCGGCGCGAACGCCACCCGCGCGGTACTGCCCTCCGCCAGGCCGGCGGCGCGCTCCAGCGCGGCGAGGGGGCCGCTGTCGTAGAACCGGATCACGTTGTCGACATCGCAGAGCACGGCGTCGAAGGAGCGGTCGGCATCGAACGGGATCTTCACACCCCCTGAATAGCACGCCGAACCACCCCGGCTCCGCCCGGCCCCCAGCGGCGGGCGAAGCGCGCCTCTGGGCACGGGGAACCGCGCGACCAGCCACAACGCTCATGCGCCCGGCGACGTGACCGAACCCCTACGGCCACGCCCCCCACCCGGCCACGCGACCGAACCTCTACGGACACGCCCCCACACCCGGCCACGCGACCGAACCTCTACGGACACCCCCCTGCGCACCTGCACCCGGCGACTACAGCAGCCCCCGCTCCATCGCCACCACAACGGCCCGCGTCCGGTCGCTCACATCCAGCTTCGCGAACACCCGCAACAGATGGGTCTTCACCGTCGCCTCGCCGATCACCAGCCGCCGCCCGATGTCCGCGTTGGACAGCCCGTCCGCCACGGCCCTGAGCACATCGACCTCGCGCGAGGTGAGCGCCGCGCGAGCCCGCCCTCTCGGGCGATCGCCTCCGCGCGGCCGGCCTCACCGACACCGAAGTCGGCGGACGTGGCGGGATGCGACCCGGCGGCGACACCGGCGCCGAGGCAGAGGACGACGAAGAGGAACCATCCGGCGATCGCGCGCCACGGATGTCCCGCGCTCCAACGAGCCATGCGTACGGGGTAGTTGGTCATGGCGTCCATGCTGCTCGGGAGGGGTGCGCCACCGGCAGCGGCGGCCGGTTGAACCTGCCGTCCACCGACCGGTGGACCCGCCCGTCCACCGGCCGGGTCCACACCTCGGACGGCCCGGCGGATATGTGCCGTGTGCAGCTACTCTGCGTCCGTACGCGAGGAAGCGGGAGGCACCATGAACGGGACCAACGGAACGGACGCACGCGTCGTCGCCACCCTCGACGGCGCGAGCATGCGCCGCCTCACCACCGGCCAGGTCATCCTCGACGGCATCGACTGGAGCGTCCGCTCCGGCGAGCACTGGGCGCTGCTCGGCCCCAACGGCGCCGGCAAGACCAGCATCCTGCGCCTGATCGGCGCGACCGCCTTCCCCACCACCGGCACCGTCGAGGTCCTCGGCCACCGGCTCGGCCGGGTCGACGTGCGCGAGCTGCGCGCCCACATCGGACACGTCTCCACCTCCCAGCGCGTCCCCCGGGACCTCACCGGCCACACCGTCGTCCTGACCGGCCACTCCGGCACGGTGCAGCCGCTCTGGAAGACGTACGACAGCGAGGTGCGCGACCGCGCCCGCGAACTGCTCGCCGAACTCCAGATCAAGGACCTCGCCGACCGCGAGTACGGCGTCTGCTCCGGCGGCCAGCGCGCCCGCATCCTCATCGCCCGCGCCCTGATGGCGAACCCGTCGCTGCTGCTGCTCGACGAGCCGTTCAACGCGCTCGACCTGCCCTCCCGCGAAGACCTCATCGACACCATGCGCCGGCTCGCCGACAACCGGCCCGGGCTGGCGACGGTCACCGTCACCCACCACCTCGAGGAACTGTCGCCCGCGATCAGCCACGCGCTGCTCCTGAAGGAGGGCCGCGTCCTCGCCCGCGGCGCCGTCGAGGACGTGCTCACCGCCGACCGGATGACCGCCTGCTTCGGCCGCCCCATCGAGGTCACCCGCCACGCGGGCCGCTGGCTCGCCCGCTCGGGCGGCCTCGCCTAGACAGGCCCCCGGGCGCCGCCACCACTCCCGGGGTGTACACAGCACCACCCCCGGTCCGGTCCGTACGCCCAGTGCCCCCGGCGCCCGCCGTCCATACCGTCGAAGACATCGACGACACGGCGCGCGAGCGTCTGACGAGGGGATCGGCGGCCATGCGACAGCCACACGGACAGACACCCCACCGGGCGGAGGCGCTCCGCCTGGTGAAGGTCACCAAGACCTACGGCACCCGGGCGGACGGGGGGACCGGCGCCGGTGAGGGAACGGCGATCCGCGCCCTCGACGACATCACCCTCTCCCTGCCCGCCGGCACCTTCACCGCCGTGATGGGCCCCTCCGGGTCCGGCAAGTCCACGCTGCTGCACTGCGCCGCCGGGCTCGACCGCCCCGACCACGGCCTGGTCATGGTCGACGGCGAGGAGATGACCGACTCCGCGAAGCCGCCGCGCGGCGAGGCCGCGCTCACCCGGTTCCGCCGCACCCGCATCGGGTTCGTCTTCCAGCAGTACAACCTGCTGCCGACGCTCACCGTCGCCCAGAACACGATCCTGCCGCTCAAGCTCGCGGGCCGCCGCGTGGACCGGGACCGGGTCGAACGGACCCTCACCGCCGTCGGCCTCGGCGACCGGCTCGGCCACCGCCCCGACCAGCTCTCCGGCGGCCAGCGCCAGCGCGTGGCGATCGCCCGCGCCCTCGTCACCGAACCGTCGGTGATCTTCGCGGACGAGCCGACCGGCGCCCTCGACACCCGCAGCGCCCGCGACGTGCTGGGCCTGCTCAGGGACGCGGTGCGCATCCACGGCAGGACGGTCGTCATGGTCACCCACGACCCGGTCGCGGCCGCGTACGCCGACGCCGTGCAGTTCCTCGCGGACGGCCGGCTCGCCGGACACCTCGGGGCGCCCACGGCCGACGCGGTCGCCGAACGCCTCGCCCACCTCGGTGACGACGTGGCGACGGGGGTCTGAGCGATGTTCACGACATTCGGCCTCGCGGCCCGCTCCGTACGGCAGCGCCCCGGCCGCTTCCTCGCGACCCTCCGGTCCGCCTTCCTCGGCGCGGCGATCATCATGACGTTCGACGCGATGCACGACACAGCGGCGGGCAGCGGCGTCGACAGCACCAGCGCCGACACCCTCACCACCGCGGCGAGCGTCGTCGGCGGCTACGGCACCCTGCTCGTCTTCTTCGCGGTCGCCTCCACGTTGACGGTCAACGTCCGTCAACGTACGGACGAGATCAACCTGTTGCGCACCGCGGGCGCGACCCCGGGCCAGATCAAGCGCATGGTCGTCGGCGAGTCCGTCGCGGTCGCCCTCGCCGGAGCCCTCCTGGCAGTCTGCCCGGCCGCGCTCGGCGGCGCCGTCCTGCTCGGCGTGTTCAAGGACAGCGGCCAGGTCGCCGACTCCGTCGACTACTCCTTCGGGCCGATCGCCCTCCTGTCGGGCGTCGTCGTCACGCTCGTCGCCGCGGCGGGCGCCGCGTTCCTGGCCGTCCGCCGGGTCACCAGGCAAGCGGCGGGAATCCGGCACGGCAGGCGCGGGACACGGACGTTCATGTCCTGGGCCGCCCTCGTCGTCGGGTGCGCGTCCGTCTGCTCCACGTTCGCGATGAAGGCCACGGACGCCGCCCTCATGGCCGCTCCCGCCTACGGCGCGATCCTCCTCTCCGTGGGCCTCGCGCTCGTCTCGACGAGCCTGCTGCGCACCGTCCTCGGCAGGGCCGAACCGCTCCTGACCGCACTCACCGGCGCAGGCGGCTACCTGGCCGTACGGAACATGCGCCGGCGCGCCTCCCAACTGTCCGGCGTCCTCGTTCCGTTGATCCTCTTCACGGCGATGGCCACCGCGACGCTGTACATGCAGGCCGTCGAGAACGACACGATCAAGGCATCGGGATTGACCAAGTCAATAGAGGACAAGAACCTCGAGACGCTCAACCTGACCGTGGTCGGCATCATCGTCGTCTTCGCCTGCGTCATGCTGATCAACTCCCTGTACGCGGCCACGGCCGCCCGGGTGCGGGAGTTCGGGCAGCAGCGGCTCGCCGGCGCGACCCCGGCCCAGATCCTGGGAACCGTTGCGGTGGAGGGCGCCGTCCTGACCGTCACCGGAGTGTTCTTCGGCACACTCGCGGCACTCGCCGGAATCCTTCCCTTCACCGCCGTGCGCACCGACGGGCTCCTCCCGGACCGGGGCCTCGGCATCTGGATCACGGTCGTGGCCATTGCGGGGGCGGCCACCATGGTCACCAGCCTGGTCACCGCGCGGCGGGCGCTGCGGGTCCCGGCGGTCGACGCGGTCGCCCTGGCCGCGTGAGCCGACGCGGCACCGGCCCGTGTCGGTGTTGGGCCAAGCGGGTGACATGACGTAAGAATTGGTCGGTGCAGACAACAGTGCGAGCCCGGACGGGGTGGGGGCAGTGAACAGCCACGACGTCACCGACGAACAATGGGAAGGGCTCGCCCAGGTCGTACCGCTGCGCAGCCGCAACGAGTGGCCGTCGGCGGTCGACCATCGGGCGATGCCGGATGTGAACACCGAGCCGCGACGCCGCTTCGTCGTGCTGCGGGTGAACGTCTTCGGCGACGCCCGCGAGGTCGCCGAGACGGTCATGTCCGGCATCCCGGTCCTGCTCGACCTGAGCGGCGCCGAGTCCGAAGTCGCCAAGCGGGTCCTCGACTTCAGCAGCGGCGTCGTGCTCGGCCTCGGCTGCGGCATGCACCGCGTCGACCGCAACGTGTTCCTGCTCGCCCCGCCCGGCACCGAGGTCCAGGGCCTCGTGGCGGGCGCGGGCGCGCTGTCCTGAGCCCACGCCGACGGGCAATCCCGTTCGGCATAATCGCTCGATCGTAGGAAGGTCACGGGGGACGAACGGTTCTGCGGTGCCGGTCCGCCTACGTTCACCTCATGACCGTGCTCCAGCGGGGAGCGCCCCCGTTACCTCCCGGCGCGTCCCCCGGCCGCCCGCGCGTGACCGAGCTACGGCTCTCGGCCTTCGCCCGCCACCGTGGCGCCACCGTTCCCCTCGGCCCGTTCACCGCGCTGACCGGCCCCAGCGGCGGCGGCAAGAGCAGCGTGCTGCGGGCCCTCGACGCCCTCGCCCGGCTCGGCGGCGGCGCGCACCTGGCGGAGGTGTTCCCCGACCCGCGCGCGTGCGTCCCCGAGCGGGCGCGGCCCGACGCGCAGCGCCGCCGCGGCTTCCGCATCGGCTGCACCGTCGAGGGCCCGGCCGGACCCGTCCGGCTCGACCTCGCCGTCCAGGCCGAGCCCGAACTGCGCGTCGTCGGCGAGCGGCTGACCGGCCCCGGCGTCGTCTACCTGGAGACCGCCCTGCGCGACCCGGGCCGCCGCGACGTCCAGGCCGCCTGGCACACGGCCGGTTCGGTGCCGGTGACCCGGGGCCCGCTCCCCGACGACCTGCTCGGCACGGCCCTGCTCCCGCTGCGCGTCTCCGGGCGCACCGAGGGGCAGCTCCAGGTGCTCGCCGCGGCGGAACAGGTGGTGGTCGGGCTCCGTTCGGCGTTCGCCTGCGATCCCGACCCCGCCCGGATGCGCGCCCCGGCCCCGTCCCGCGCCGACCGGCTGCTCGGGGGCTGCGACAATCTGGCGGCCGTGCTGCGCCGCACCCGCAGCGAGTGCGGCAACCGGCACGCGCTGCTGGTCGCCGCGGCGCGGGCGGGCCTCGCCGGACCTGTCCTCGACGTGTTCGCCGAGCCGGCCGGACGGGACGGCACGGTCCGCGCCTTCATCGACCGCGGCGACGGGCTGCGCACTCCTGTCGAGCGGCTCGCGGACGGGGAGTTGCGCTATCTGGCCCTCGCCCTCGTCCTGCTCACCGGCCCCCAGGTCCTTGAAGTGGACGCGGCGGCCGAGGTGCCGGAGGCGTATCAGACCCTGACCGTCGCGGCGGACGGCTTCGACCGCGGCCTCGACCCGGTCCAGAGCACCGAACTCACCGCGCTCGCAGCCCGGATGTGCGCCCGCGGCCACATCCGGCTCGTCGCCGCGATGGGCCAGGGCGCGAGCGCGCAACGGGAGGCGCGGGCGCACGGGGCGACGGTGGTAGACCTGGAGCCGTGACAGACGCACAGAACCACGGGGCCGCACGTCCGGCCGGCGGCGACGACCTCGATGTCGCCGCCCTCCAGAACCGCCTCGCCCGCTTCGCCGCCGCCCGCGACTGGCAGCCCTTCCACACCCCGAAGAACCTGGCCACGGCGCTCAGCGTCGAGGCGTCCGAACTCGTCGAGATCTTCCAGTGGCTGACGCCCGAGCAGTCGGCCCGGGTGATGGACGACCCGGAGTCGGCGCACCGGGTCCGCGACGAGGTCGCCGACGTCCTCGCGTATCTGCTCCAACTGTGCGAAGTGCTCGGCGTCGACGTGCTCGCCGCGCTGGCGGCGAAGATCGACCGCAACGAGTCCAGGTTCCCGGTCCCCGGGGATCAAGGAGAGCCGGGGGCGCCGGGGAGGCCGAAAAAGGGAATCCGTCACTCTCCGGAGTCATAGAAATATCCACAGCGGATTACTTCTCCACAGATTTCGGGCCTCCCCTGGCTTTTCGCCTCACGACCCCTCACTCTGGGTAGTGGACAAGGGAGTTCGGGCGTGACAGGTGGAGGCGCGGATGGAAGCGGTGCGGCTCATCAGGGTCGGCCGACGGGCCTTGGCGGAGAGCCAGGACGCGCCGGACATCATGAGGGAGGCGTGGCAGGCACAGGCTCTGGCACAGGCGATCGGCAGCCGGCTCGCCATGCTGGGGCCACCGGAGATGAGAGGAGAGGCGCTGGGCCTGTGCGAGGCGGGAGCGCGGGGCAGCGGCGGCTCGGCGGTCCCGGTGGTGGGCGCCGGCGGGATACGGGCGGCGCAGTTGACCGAACTGGGCGATGTGCGCGGGGCGTTGATGGATCTCGGCGCGCTGCTCGGCGACGTGGGCATCGCACTCGTCGCGGTGGCGAGCGAGTCCTTCGAGGAGGGGGCCTACTGGCAGTGCATGGAGGCCATCGACGCGGCGGACGAGTCCCGGGACCGCGTCCTGGAGATACTCCGTCGACTGCCGGAGCGGAACGGGCTGACGGACCCCGGGCCTGAGCCCGGCTCCGACTCGGCGGCCTGACCGGGAGCGCACCCGCCGCAGCGGCGCTCCCGGCACGGCGCTCCCCGCGGGCTGCTGAGGGAGCGCGGCGATGCCTCGGCGGGCGGCTGCCTCAGAGCTCGTCGGCGGCCGGACGCGCGGTGCCCGGGGGCTGTTGGAGGTCGGCGTCGAGCTGCGACAGATCGGCGTTGAGGGCTGCCATCAGCTCCTCCATCTGCTGCAGCAGACCCTTGGGTGCCCCCTGCTGCTCCGGCACGTTCGTATCGTGCGCGGCCTGCTCGGGCACGGCTTCCTGGGACATGACGGCCTCCTCGGCCCTCGCCCTCCCCGCGGAGGGGAAGGCAGCTGACGCAAGTGACGCGCGCGGCAGCGACCGCCGGCGCGGGGGCCGGGCGGTCCGGCTCCGCCCGAGCCAACGATCATCGGGCGGGCCGGGTCACTGCGGCGGGAGTGCCCCGCACCGCCGGTTGACGCAATTTCACCCGACAGGGGCCGTCGGGCGGGACCGGACGACAGCGGAGTTGACGCCCGGCCCCGGTGACCGGACCAGGAGATGCGCGATCAGAGAGTGAGGAATCAGGTGGTGAGGACGGGTGGTGAGGGATCAGGACAGGTGCGGGGCCACCTCGGAGGCGATCAGCTCCAGATGGTCGAGGTCGTCCAGGTCGAGCAACTGCAGATACATCCGCTGCGAGCCGACGGCCTGGTACGCGGCGATCCGCTCCAGGACCTCCGCGGGCGAGCCGGCGAGACCGTTCGCCTTCAGCTCGTCGACGTCGCGCCCGATCGCGTCCGCGCGCCGCTTCACCTCGGCGTCGTCGCGGCCCACGCAGATGACGAGGGCGTTGGAGTAGACGAGGGAGTCCGCCGTCCGCCCGTATTCGACAGCGGCGGCCCGGACCCGCTTGAACTGCGCCTCGCTGTCGGCGACGGAAGCGAAGGGGATGTTGAACTCGGTGGCGAAGCGGGCCGCCAGCGCCGGCGTCTTCTTGGCGCCGTGGCCGCCGACGAGGACCGGCACCCGCGCCTGCGCGGGCTTCGGCAGCGCGGGGGAGTCCTTCAGCTGGTAGTGGGTGCCCTCGAAGTTGAAGCGCTGGCCGACCGGCGTCTCCCACAGCCCCGTCACGATGGCGAGCTGCTCCTCCAGGCGCCCGAACTTCTCCTTCGGGAACGGAATGCCGTACGCGGCGTGCTCCTCGGCGTACCAGCCGGAGCCGAGCCCCAGCTCGACCCGGCCGCCCGACATCTGGTCGACCTGCGCGACCTGGATGGCGAGCACACCGGGCAGCCGGAAGGTCCCGGCGGTCATCAGGGTGCCGAGGCGGATCCGCCGCGTCTCGCGGGCCAGACCTGCCAGCGTCGTCCAGGCGTCCGTGGGACCGGGCAGACCGTCGGCGGAGCCCATGTGGAGATAGTGGTCGGACCGGAAGAAGGCGTCATAGTCCAGCTCCTCGGCCGTCTGCGCGACGCGGAGCAGCGTCTCGTAGGTGGCACCCTGCTGCGGTTCGGTGAAAACTCGAAGATCCATACAGCCATGATGCCCGGGGCCGGGCCGCGCGGGAGAAAACTCGCTGGTCGCCGTGGCGGACGACGGGGAGACTGAGTGGCGTGTTCCTGACGATCACCACCACCGGCACCCCTGAACGCCCCGCGACCGACCTCGGGTTCCTGCTGCACAAGCATCCCGACAACGCCCAGGCGTTCTCCACCTCCTACGGCACCGCGCACGTCCTCTACCCCGAGGCGAGCGCGGAGCGGTGCACGGCCGCGCTGCTGCTCGAGGTGGATCCGGTGGCGCTGGTGCGGCGCGGCAAGAAGAACAGCACCGCCGACGCGGCACTCGCGCAGTATGTGAACGACCGGCCGTACGCCGCCTCGTCACTGCTCGCCGTGGCGCTCAGCTCGGTGTTCTCCAGCGCGCTGCGCGGGGTGTGCAAGGCGCGCCCCGAGCGGGCCGAGGAGCCGTTGCCGCTGCGCGTCGAGGTGCCCGCACTGCCCGCCCGCGGCGGCCCCGACCTCGTACGGAAGCTGTTCGAGCCGCTCGGGTGGACCGTCGAGGCGGAGCGCATCGGGCTCGACGAGCGGTTCCCCGAGTGGGGCGAGTCGCGGTACGTGCGCCTCGTCCTCGAAGGAGAGCTGCGGCTCGCGCAGGCGCTGCGGCACCTCTATGTGCTGCTGCCGGTGCTCGACGACGCCAAGCACTACTGGGTCTCGGCCGACGAGGTCGACAAGCTGCTGCGCGCGGGGGAGGGCTGGCTGGCCGGCCACCCCGAGCAGCGCCTGATCACCAGCCGGTATCTGTCGCGGCGCTGGTCGCTGACCCGCGAGGCGATGCGGCGGCTCGAACTGGTGCGGCTCGCGGACGCCGACGACACGGACGTCGACGAGATCGACAACGCCGTGGACGAGACGACCGACACCGAGGAGAAGCCGGTGCCGCTCGCGGTGCTGCGCCGCGAGGCGATCCTCGACGCGCTGCGCGCCTCCGGCGCGGCCCGGGTGCTCGATCTGGGCTGCGGTCAGGGCCAGTTGGTGCAGGAGCTGCTGAAGGACGTGCGGTTCACCGAGATCGTGGGGCTCGACGTGTCCGTGCGCGCCCTCACCATCGCCGCGCGCCGGCTCAGGCTGGAGCGCATGGGGGAGCGGCAGGCCTCGCGCGTGCGGCTGGTCCAGGGCTCGCTCGCCTACACCGACAAGCGGCTCAAGGGGTACGACGCGGCGGTGCTCAGCGAGGTGATCGAGCACCTCGACCTGCCGCGGCTGCCCGCCCTGGAGTACGCGGTGTTCGGCTCCGCGCACCCCCGGACCGTCCTGGTGACGACGCCGAACGTCGAGTACAACGTCCGCTGGGAGACCCTGCCCGCCGGGCACGTCCGGCACGGTGACCACCGGTTCGAGTGGACGCGCGAGGAGTTCCGCACCTGGGCGGAGCGCGTGGCGGAGCGGCACGGATACGACGTGCGGTACGTGGCGGTGGGGTCCGACGACCCCGAGGTGGGTCCGCCCACCCAGATGGCGGTTTTCACGGTACGAGAGACAGCGGAGAAGGAGGCGGCGGCATGACCGACAGCGAGAACGCAGGACGGGTGCTGCCCGTCACCGACCTCTCCCTGGTCGTCCTGGTCGGCGCGTCGGGTTCGGGCAAGTCCACGTTCGCGCGGGCCCACTTCAAGCCGACCGAGGTCATCTCCAGCGACTTCTGCCGCGGCCTGGTCGCCGACGACGAGAACGACCAGAGCGCCAGCCGTGACGCCTTCGACGTGCTGCACTACATCGCGGGCAAGCGCCTGGAGGCCGGCCGCCTGACGGTGGTCGACGCGACGAACGTGCAGCAGGACGCGCGCCGCCAGCTCATCGACCTGGCACGGAAGTACGACGTGCTGCCGATCGCCATCGTGCTCGACGTGCCGGAGGACGTGTGCGCCGCGCGCAACGCGCAGCGGACCGACCGGGCCGACATGCCGCGCCGCGTCATCACCCGGCACACTCGTGAACTGCGCCGTTCGCTGCGGCACTTGGAGCGCGAGGGCTTCCGGAAGGTGCACGTCCTGCGGGGCGCGGACGAGGTGGCGCGGGCGGGCGTCGTGCGCGAGAAGCGGTTCAACGACCTGACCCACCTCACCGGCCCGTTCGACATCATCGGCGACATCCACGGCTGTGCCGGCGAGCTGGAGACGCTGCTCGGCAAGCTCGGGTACGCCGACGGGGCGCACCCGGAGGGCCGCACCGCGGTGTTCGTCGGCGACCTCGTCGACCGCGGGCCCGACACCCCCGGCGTGCTGCGCCGGGTGATGGGCATGGTGAAGGCCGGCACCGCGCTGTGCGTGCCGGGCAACCACGAGAACAAGCTGGGCCGCTGGCTCAAGGGCGCGCAGGTCCAGCACACCCACGGTCTCGCCGAGACCGTCGAGCAGCTGGGCGGGGAGAGCGAGGAGTTCCGGGCCGAGGTGCGGGAGTTCGTGCGCGGACTCGTCAGTCACTACGTCCTCGACGGCGGCAGGCTGGTCGTGTGCCACGCGGGCCTGCCCGAGAAGTACCACGGGCGGACCTCGGGCCGGGTGCGCTCGCACGCGCTGTACGGGGACACGACGGGCGAGACCGACGAGTTCGGGCTGCCCGTGCGCTACCCGTGGGCCGAGGACTACCGCGGCAAGGCCGCGGTCGTCTACGGCCACACCCCGGTGCCGACCGCGACCTGGCTCAACAACACCATCTGCCTCGACACCGGCGCCGTCTTCGGCGGCCGCCTCACCGCGCTGCGCTGGCCGGAGCGCGAGCTGGTCGACGTACCTGCCGAGCAGGTCTGGTACGAGCCGGCCAGGCCGCTGGCCACCGAGGCGCCCGGCGGACACGAGGGCCGGCCGCTGGACCTCGCCGACGTCCAGGGACGCCGGACCGTGGAGACCCGGCACGGCGGCCGGATCACGGTCCGCGAGGAGAACGCGGCGGCGGCGCTGGAGGTCATGAGCCGCTTCGCGGTCGACCCGCGGCTCGTGCCGTACCTGCCGCCGACCATGGCGCCGACGGCGACGTCGGACGTCGAGGGCTACCTGGAGCACCCCGCCGAGGCCTTCGCCCAGTACGCGGCCGACGGCGTGGCCCGGGTCGTGTGCGAGGAGAAGCACATGGGCTCGCGGGCCGTGGTCCTGGTCTGCCGGGACGCGGCGGTGGCGCACGAGAGGTTCGGTGTCGCTGAGGGGGACGGGGCGGTGACGGGCGCGCTCTACACCCGTACCGGACGGCCGTTCTTCGACAGCGCCGAGATGACGGAGGCGGTGCTCGGGCGGGTGCGGGACGCCGTCACGGCGGCCGGACTCTGGGACGCGCTCGACACCGACTGGGTGCTGCTCGACGCCGAGTTGATGCCGTGGTCGCTGAAGGCGTCCGGGCTGCTCCGCTCGCAGTACGCGGCGGTGGGCGCGGCCGCCGGGGCCGTGTTCCCGGGTGTGCCGGGAGCGCTGGAGGCCGCCGCCGGGCGCGGGGTCGACGTGGGCGGTCTCCTCGACCGGCAGCGGAAGCGGGCGGCCGACGCCGCCGCGTTCACGGATGCCTACCGGCGCTACTGCTGGAGCACCGACGGGCTGGAGGGGGTGCGGCTCGCACCGTTCCAGGTCCTCGCCGTGCGCGGCCGGTCCCTCGCCGGGCTGCCGCACGACGAGCAGCTCGCGCTCGTCGACCGGATGGTCGAGCACGACACGAGCGGGCTGCTGCGGACGACCCGACGGCTCTACGTCGACACCGGGGACCCGGAGTCGGTGCGGGCCGGTGTCGACTGGTGGCTGGAGATGACCGGGCGCGGCGGCGAGGGCATGGTCGTCAAGCCGGTCGGGGCGCTGGTGCGTGACGGCAAGGGGCGGCTGGTGCAGCCCGGGATCAAGTGCCGGGGCCGCGAGAACCTGCGGATCATCTACGGTCCGGAGTACACGCGCCCGGAGAACCTGGCCAAGCTGCGGCAGCGGTTCCTCGGGCACAAGCGGTCGCTTGCGGTGCGGGAGTTCGCGCTGGGGGTGGAGGGGCTGGAGCGGTTGGCCGACGGGGAGCCGCTGTGGCGGGTGCACGAGGCCGTTTTCGCGGTCCTGTCTCTCGAGTCGGAGCCGGTCGACCCCCGCCTCTGACCTCCGGTCGCGCTCGTTCTCCGTCCGCGGCCCCGGTGGGGGCTGGTCGCGGCCCCGCCGAGCGCGTACCCGGTGAAACCCTGAGGGCATGGTGGGGCCCCCGGGGGAAGGATGGCCCCATGGGATTTCACGTCGACTCCGAGACCGGGCGGCTGCGCCGCGTGATTCTGCACCGGCCCGACCTGGAGCTGAAACGGCTCACGCCCAGCAACAAGGACCAGTTGCTCTTCGACGACGTGCTCTGGGTGCGCAGGGCACGCCAGGAACACGACGGTTTCGCCGACGTGCTGCGCGACCGAGGTGTCACGGTGCACCTCTTCGGCGACCTGCTCACCGAGGCACTGGCCGAGAACGAAGCCCGTACCCGCGTCCTGGACCGGGTCTTCGACGAGAAGGAGTACGGCCCGCTCGCCACCGACCACCTGCGGGCGGCCTTCGAGACACTGCCCTCGCACGAACTGGCCGAGGCGCTGATCGGCGGCATGACGAAGCGTGAGTTCCTGGCCCGGCACCAGGAGCCGACGTCCGTCCGCTTCCATGTCATGGACCTCGACGACTTCCTGCTCGCGCCGCTGCCCAACCACCTCTTCACCCGCGACACCTCGGCCTGGATCTACGACGGGGTCTCGGTGAACGCGATGCGCTGGCCGGCCCGGCAGCGCGAGACGGTGCACTTCGAGGCGATCTACCGGCACCATCCGCTGTTCCGCGACGAGAGATTCCACGTCTGGTCCGAGGGCCAGGCCGACTACCCGTCCACCATCGAGGGCGGCGACGTGCTCGTCATCGGCGAGGGCGCCGTCCTCATCGGGATGAGCGAGCGGACCACCCCGCAGGCCGTCGAGATGCTCGCGCACAAGCTGTTCGCCGCGGGCTCGGCCCGCACCATCGTCGCGCTCGACATGCCCAAGCGGCGGGCCTTCATGCACCTGGACACGGTGATGACGATGGTGGACGGGGACACGTTCACGCAGTACGCGGGCCTCGGCATGCTCCGCTCGTACACCATCGAACCGGGCACCTCGGCGCGGGAGTTGAAGGTCACCGACCATCCGCCGGAGCACATGCACCGGGCCATCGCGGCGGCCCTGGGCCTGAGCGGCATCCGGGTCCTGACCGCCACGCAGGACGTGCACGCCGCCGAGCGCGAGCAGTGGGACGACGGGTGCAACGTGCTGGCGGTCGAGCCCGGCGTCGTCGTCGCCTACGAGCGGAACGCGACGACGAACACCTTCCTGCGCAAGCAGGGCATCGAGGTCATCGAGATCCCGGGCAGCGAGCTGGGCCGGGGCCGGGGCGGCCCGCGCTGCATGAGCTGCCCGGTGGAGCGCGACCCGGTGACCTCCGGCTGAGGCGGCCCGGACCGGGGCTCAGGCGGGCGGGGCGGGCGGCAGTCCGCGTTCCGTCACCTGCGCGCGCAGCAGTGCCGTGAACGCCCGCAGGGCCGCCGAGCGGTGGCCGCCCGAGCGGGTCAGCAGCGCCGCCGTGCGGTGCGGGAGCGGCGGGCTCAGCGGCACCTGGGACAGCCCGGGCCGGTCCAGGGTGACGGCGTCCGGCAGCACGGTGGCCAGCGCCCCGCCCCGCACGATCTCCAGGAGCGCCAGCGCCGAGTCGGCCTCGACGACGACCCGGGGCGCCACCCCCTGCTCGGTGAAATAGGCGTCGATCCGGGCGCGGGTCGCGAAGTCGCCGGCGAGCAGCGCGAGGTCCCGCCCGTCCAGCTCGGCCACCGGCAGCGGCGCCGCACCGGCCCCGGCGCCCGCGACCACGCCGAGCGTCTCGACGAACAGCGGCTCGGCGGTGACACCGGGCACCTCGGCGCCGGTGAAACCGATGCCCGCGTCCAGCCCGTCGGCGATCAGTTCCTCCCCGATGTGCTCCTGCGTCGCCTCCCGGACGGTCAGGTCGAGCCCGGGATGCCGGGCGTGCAGGGCGGCCAGGAGCGGTCCGACGAGATAGGCCGTGAAGGTGGGCGTCACCGCGAGCCGCAGCCGCCCGCGCGAGAGATCCTGCACATCGCGCAGGGCCGAGTCGGCGGCGGCGAGCTCGCGCAGCGCCCGGCGCGCGTGATCGGCGTAGACCTCGCCCGCGTCGGTGGGCCGCACGGTGCGTCCGGACCGGTCGAGCAGCGGCTGTCCCACGGCCCGCTCCAGCGCGCGGACCTGCTGCGACAGGGTCGGCTGGGAGATGTGCAGCGCCTCGGCGGCCCGGGTGAACGTGCCGTGCTCGACGACGGCCAGGAGATAGCGCAGGTGCCGTAGTTCGACAGGGGCCATACGGCGAGCCTAGCGCCGGGTATAGATGTCATCAATAAGTGGCATGGGTAATGCATCTTGGACGCTATAGGGGCAGATCACCCACGCTGGGTAGCAGTCCGACAGAGGCCGCCCGCACGGCGGCCGAAGGCCACCGACCGGAGGTACCCCATGGACTTCGTCCAGCGCACCATCGACCTGGCCCGCGCCAACGTCCTCGACGGCGGACGCCCCTTCGCCACCGTCGTCGTCAAGGACGGCGAGATCATCGCGGAGCGCGCCAACCAGGTCGCCCAGACCCACGACCCGACCGCCCACGCCGAGGTGCTGGCCGTCCGTGACGCGTGCGTGCGGCTCGGCACCGAGCACCTGACCGGCGCCACGATCTACGTCCTGGCTCAGCCGTGCCCGATGTGTCTCGGCGCGCTCTACTACTGCTCCCCGGACGAGGTCGTCTTCGTCACGACCCGGGACGCGTACGAGCCGCACTACGTGGACGACCGCAAGTACTTCGAGCTGAGCACGTTCTACGACGAGTTCGCCAAGCCGTGGCAGGAGCGCCGGCTGCCGATGCGGCACGAGCCGCGCGAGAACGCCGTCGACGTCTACCGGCTGTGGCAGGACCGCAACGGCGGCGACCGCCGGGTGCCCGGCGCCCCGGTGAGCGACGGCGCCGCGCAGGGCTGACGGATCGGGGACGGCGGATCGGAGGCCGACGGATCGGAGGCCGACGGATCGGAGGCCGGCGGCCTCCGGGGCTGAATATAAATGTGGAACATCGTATAGACTTCCACCGTCCCGTTGTTCCCTTCCCTTCCCTGTCCCCGAGCCCTACTCAGGAGCGCCCCATGGCGACGACCGCCCGCCCCGACCTCGCAGGCCGCCACTTCCTGAAGGAGGTGGACTTCAGCGCGGAGGAGTTCCGCGGGCTCGTCGAGCTGGCCGCCGAGCTGAAGGCCGCCAAGAAGGCGGGCAGTGAGACGCAGTACCTCAAGGGCCGGAACATCGCGCTGATCTTCGAGAAGTCGTCGACCCGGACCCGCTGCTCGTTCGAGGTCGCGGCCGCCGACCAGGGCGCCTCGACGACGTACATCGACCCGGCCGGTTCGCACATCGGGAAGAAGGAGTCGAGCAAGGACACCGCGCGCGTCCTCGGCCGGATGTTCGACGCCATCGAGTTCCGCGGGGACGAGCAGGCGACCGTCGAGACGCTCGCCGAGTTCTCCGGCGTGCCGGTCTACAACGGTCTGACCGACGACTGGCACCCCACCCAGATGCTCGCCGACGTGCTGACGATGACCGAGCACAGCGACAAGCCGCTGAACGAGATCGTCTTCTCCTACCTCGGCGACGCCCGCTTCAACATGGGCAACTCCTACCTCGTCACCGGCGCCCTGCTCGGCATGGACGTACGGATCGTCGCGCCCAAGGCCTACTGGCCCGCCGCGGAGATCGTCGCGCGGGCGGAGAAGCTCGCCGAGACGAGCGGGGCACGCATCACGCTCACCGAGTCCGTCGCGGACGGCGTCGCGGGCGCCGACTTCGTCGTCACCGACGTCTGGGTCTCCATGGGCGAGCCCGAGGAGGTCTGGGACGAGCGGATCAAGGCGCTCACGCCGTACGCCGTCACCATGGACGTGCTGCGCGCGACGGGCAACGCGGACGTGAAGTTCCTGCACTGCCTGCCCGCCTTCCACGACCTGGGCACCAAGGTCGGCCGTGAGATCCACGCCAAGTACGACCTGGAGTCCCTGGAGGTCACCGACGAGGTCTTCGAGTCGGCGCACTCCCTCGTCTTCGACGAGGCCGAGAACCGGATGCACACCATCAAGGCCGTCATGGTCGCCACGCTCGGCCGCCCGTAACCGACAGGGCACATCTCCCACCACCGTTCACACTGATGGGGCCGGACCACCCTCTCCGGCCCCATCGGCACGCGGCACACCCCGCCGCACCCGCACCACCGGAAAAGAGCACCACCCCATGCGCGTCAAGTCGCCCGAGTCCCTCATCGCCGAATCGGGCGCCGATCTCGAAGGCCACGGCCTCAAGCGCACCATGGGGCTCTTCCAGCTCGTGTGCTTCGGGGTCGGCGCGATCGTCGGGACCGGCATCTTCGTCGGTCTGTCCGACACGGTCGCCGAGGCCGGCCCGGCCGTGCTCGTCTCCTTCGTGCTGGCGGGCATCACCTGCGTCTTCACGGCGTTCTCCTTCGCCGAGCTGGGCGGCGCGATCCCGGTCTCCGGATCCTCGTACTCGTTCGCCTACGCGACCCTCGGCGAGCGCGTCGCGTTCCTCGTCGGCTGGTGTCTGCTCCTGGAGTACGGCGTCTCGGTGTCGGCCGTCGCCGTCGGCTGGAGCCAGTACCTCAACGAACTCCTCGACAGCCTCTTCGGATGGCAGCTGCCCGCCGCGCTGTCCGCGGGACCGTCCGACGGCGGCGTCGTCAACCTGCCCGCCGTCGTCGTCCTGCTGATGGCCGCGACGCTGCTGGTGCGCGGCGTCCGGGAGAGCGCGCGGGCCACCACCGCGATGGCCGTCCTGAAGATCGGCATCCTGGTCGCGTTCTGCGCCATCGCCTTCACCGCGTTCCAGGACCACAACCTGACGCCGTTCCTCGCGAACGGCGTCGGCGGCGTCACCTCGGGCGCCTCGCTCGCCTTCTTCTCGTACATCGGCTTCGACGCGATCACCACCGCCGGCGAGGAAGTGCGCGACCCCCGGCGCAACATCCCGATCGCGATCATGATCTGCATCGGCGTCGTCACACTGCTGTACTGCGCGGTCGCCGTCGCCGCCATCGGCGCGCTCGGCGCGGACGCCGTCGGGGACAAGCCGGCCGCGCTCTCCCTCGTCGTCGACGACGTCACGCACTCCACCGTCGGCGGCGGGATCATCGCCTTCGGCGCGGTCGTCGCCATCGCGTCCGTCGTGCTCGCGGTGATGTACGGGCAGACCCGGATCCTGATGTCGATGTCCCGCGACGGGCTCATCCCGCGCGTCTTCGAGCGGGTCTCGCCCAAGACGTCGACGCCGGTGCGGGGCACCTGGATCGTCGCGGTCGTCTTCGCGGTCCCGGCCGCCTTCTCGTCGCTGGACGCCGTGGTGAACCTGACGACCATCGGCACGCTCGCCATCATGGTCGCCGTCAATGTCTCGGTCGTCGCCCTGCGCCGCTCGCACCCCGGCCTGAAGCGCTCGTTCCGGGTGCCGCTGTACCCGCTCAGCCCGGTCCTGGGCGTCGCCTTCTGCCTCTACCTGATCTGGGGCACGGGCTGGACGACCTGGGTGCAGTTCGCGGTGTTCCTCGCCGTCGGCGTGCTCGTCTACGGCGTCTACGGGCGGAAGAACTCGCGGCTCGGCGCTACACCTCGGACGGGGGCCGCTGCCGAGGCAGCGCGGGGAGCGTGAACCACACCGCCTTGCCGGACTCGGTCGGGCGGTGTCCGCACGAGGAGGACAGGGTGCGGATCAGCAGCAGGCCGCGCCCGTGCTCCTGCCACGGGTCGGGCTCCTCGGCGTCGTCCGGGTTGGTGAGGTCCGCGGGCGGCGCCGGGTCCGCGTCGTGCACCTCGACCTGGCAGCCGGTCTCCAGCAGCTCCACCACCAGCTCGATGGGGGCGTCGCCCGCGGTGTGCTCCACGGCGTTCGCCACCAGCTCGGCCGTGAGCAGCTCCGCGGTGTCCATGTCGGCGGCCGGCGAGTCGATCTCGGTCAGCGCGGTACGGACGAGGGCGCGTGCCACCGGCACGGCGGCGGCCGTGTGCGGCAGGGCTATGCGCCACGACGTGGGCGTGGAGGGCCCGGGGGGAGGAGTCAAAGCGGGTCCTGAGGGGGCGGGTGGGAACGGTTCGGGCGGGACGGGTGCCAGGGGGGAGCGGCATGGGGTGGCCGTCCTGCGTTCAACCTTATGAATGGTACGGCGTGCGTCGATAGAGGCTCCCGGTGGTCTTCCTCGGGACATTGGGCTCTATGAGCTGAACTGTTCCTTATTCCGTCTCCCGCTTCCCGGCCTCGCGGCGCCCTTATCCGCGTATCGCGTTCTGCTGACGACAGTCACAAAGCGGTGATACCTTCGAGGAACAGCCGTCGGAGCACGCCTGCCCGCAGGAGGCCGCACGCGCATGAGTCCCTTCACCGGCTCCGCCCCCCGCACCGAGACCTGGCACCACCTCACGTACACGGTGGACACCCGCGGCGTCGCCACCGTCACCCTCGCCCGGCCCGAGAAGCTCAACGCGCTCACCTTCGGCGCCTACGCCGATCTGCGCGACCTGCTCGCCGAGCTGTCCCGCGAGCGGGCGGTCCGCGCCCTGGTCCTGACCGGCGCGGGCCGCGGCTTCTGCTCCGGCGGCGACGTCGACGAGATCATCGGCGCCACCCTCGCCATGGACACCGCCCAGCTGCTCGACTTCAACCGGATGACGGGGCAGGTGGTGCGGGCCGTGCGCGAGGCGCCGTTCCCGGTGATCGCCGCCGTGCACGGGGTCGCCGCGGGCGCCGGCGCGGTGCTCGCGCTCGCCGCCGACTTCCGGGTCGCCGACCCCAGCGCCCGCTTCGCGTTCCTGTTCACCCGGGTCGGACTGTCCGGCGGCGACATGGGCGCCGCCTATCTGCTGCCCCGCGTCGTCGGCCTCGGCCACGCCACCCGGCTGCTGATGCTCGGCGACGCGGTGCGCGCGCCGGAGGCCGAGCGGATCGGCCTCATCAGCGAGCTGACCGACGAGGGCCGGGCCGACGCGGCGGCGCTCGCCCTCGCCCGCCGGCTCGCCGACGGCCCCGCCCTCGCGCACGCCCAGACCAAGGCGCTGCTCACCGCCGAGCTGGACATGCCGCTCGCCGCCGCGGTCGAGCTGGACGCCGCCACCCAGGCGCTGCTGATGAACGGCGAGGACTACGCCGAGTTCCACGCGGCCTTCACCGGGAAGCGGCCGCCCCGGTGGCAGGGGCGGTGACCGCGGTGCGCCCGCGGCGGATCGCCGTCATCGGCGGCGGGCCCGGCGGACTGTACGCGGCCGCGCTGCTCAAGCGCCTCGGCCCGGACCGCGAGATCACGCTCTGGGAGCGCAACGCCCCGCACGACACCTTCGGCTTCGGCGTCGTCCTGTCCGACGAGACCCTCGGCGGCATCGAGCACGCCGACCCGGTCGTGTACGCGGCCCTGCGGGACGAGTTCGTGCGCTGGGACGACATCGACATCGTGCACCGGGGCGTGCGGCACACCTCCGGCGGCCACGGCTTCGCCGCGCTCGGCAGGCGCCGCCTCCTGGAGATCCTCCAGGACCGCTGTCGCCGGCTCGGCGTCGACCTGCGCTTCCGCACCAAGGCCCCGCCCCTGGACCGGCTGCGCGCGGAGTACGACCTGGTGGTCGCCGCCGACGGGGTGCGCAGCGCGACCCGCACGGCCTGCGCCGACGCCTTCGGACCGCACATCGAGGAGCACCGCAACCGCTACATCTGGCTCGCCGCCGACGTCGCCCTCGGCGCGTTCCGCTTCGAGATCGCGGAGACCCGGCACGGCGTGATGCAGCTGCACGGCTACCCCTACAGCGACAGCGAGTCCACGGTCATCGTCGAGATGCGGGACGAGGTGTGGCGGGCCTCCGGCCTCGCCGACCTCGACGTACGGGAGTCCGTCGCGGCCTGCGCGAAGATCTTCGGCGACGCGCTCGGCGGACGCGCCCTGAAGTCCAACGACTCCTCCTGGCTCACCTTCCGCACCGTCGTCAACGACCGCTGGTCGCACGGCAACTGCGTCCTCATCGGCGACGCCGCCCACACCGCGCACTTCTCCATCGGCTCCGGCACCAAACTCGCCGTCGAGGACGCCCTCGCCCTCGCCGCGTGCCTGGAGGAGCACCCCGCCACGGACGCCGCGCTGCGGGCGTACGAGGCCGAGCGGCGGCCCGTCGTCGCCTCCACCCAGCGTGCCGCGCTGGCCAGCCTGACGTGGTTCGAGGACCTGCCGCGCTATCTGGACCAGCCCCCGCGGCAGTTCGCGTTCAACCTGCTCACCCGCAGCCGCCGGGTCACCCACGACAATCTGCGGCTGCGCGACGCCCGCTTCACCGAGTCGGTGGAGAAGGAGTTCGGCTGCCCCGAGGGCACCCCGCCGATGTTCACGCCGTTCCGGCTGGGCGGACTGCGGCTGCGCAACCGCGTCGTGGTCTCCCCGATGGACATGTACGCGGCCGTGGACGGCGTGCCCGGCGACTTCCACCTGGTCCACCTCGGCGCGCGGGCGCTCGGCGGGGCGGGCCTGATCATGACGGAGATGGTCTGCGTCAGCCCCGAGGGCCGCATCACCCCGGGCTGCGCCGGTCTCTACACCGACGAACAGGGCGCGGCCTGGCGGCGGATCACCGAGTTCGTGCACACCCGGGCGCCCGGCGCCGCGATCGGCGTCCAGCTCGGCCACTCCGGCCGCAAGGGCTCGACCCGCCTGATGTGGGAGGGCATCGACGAACCGCTGCCCGATCCGGCGGACAACTGGCCCCTGGTGGCGGCGTCCCCGATCCCGTACAAGCCGGGAAGCCAGACCCCGGCGGAGCTGACGGCCGCGCGACTCGGGGAGATCCGCGAGCAGTTCGTGGCCGCCGCGCGGCGGGCCGCCCGCGCGGACTTCGACCTCCTCGAACTGCACTGCGCGCACGGCTACTTGCTGTCCGGCTTCCTGTCCCCGCTGACGAACCGGCGCGCGGACGCCTACGGCGGATCCCTGGAGGCGCGCCTGAGGTTCCCCCTGGAGGTCTTCGACACGGTGCGCGAGGTGTGGCCCGGCGACCGGCCCATGACCGTACGGATCTCCGCGACGGACTGGGCCGAGGGCGGCACGACCGCCGAGGACGCCGTCGTCCTCGCCCGCGCCTTCGCCGCGCACGGCGCCGCCGCGATCGACGTCTCCACCGGTCAGGTCGTCGCCGACGAGCGTCCGGCGTACGGGCGCTCCTACCAGGTGCCGTACGCCGACCGGATCCGCGGCGAGACCGGTGTCCCCGTGATCTCCGTCGGCTCCATCTCCTCCTGGGACGACGTCAACTCCCTCGTCCTGGCGGGGCGTACGGACCTGTGCGCACTGGCCCGCCCGCACCTGTACGACCCGCACTGGACCCTGCACGCGGCGGCCGAGCAGGGCTACACGGGACCCGGCGCCGGCTGGCCCGACCCGTACCGCGCGGGCAGCCGACCGCCGCGGACCGGCCGCCTCGACACTCCCAAACCCCGTCTGGTCCTGCCGAGTTGACGCCGACGGGGTGGGCAAGAGGACCGTTCACCCCACCTCATTGCAATGACGCCTCCTTAACACCTCTTTACCTAGGGCGCATTGACGGAATCGATCGTTGACGACTCCGTGAACGCAATGTACCTTTCGGGCGTTCGGCGAATCCTGACCATGTGCACGGGCGCCGGTGGCGGCGCGGGGGGAGTTACGTGATGGGACAGAGCAGCGGCGGTTTCTCCAAGGCGGGACTGCGGAAGGTGCACGACGTGCTGGCGCGGAGCGTCGACACGGGCCGGATCCCGGGCGTCGTCGCCCTGTTCAGCCGCGGGGACGAGACGCACGTCGAGGCGATCGGGACGATGCGCCACGACGGCGGTGACCCGCTGCGCCGGGACACCCTCTTCCGGATGGCCTCGACGTCCAAGCCGGTGTCGGTCTCGGCGGCGATGGTCCTGCTCGACGAGTGCCGGCTCCGTCTCGACGACCCGGTCGAGCAGTGGCTGCCCGAGCTCGCCGACCGCCAGGTGCTGCGGAGCATCGACAGCCCGCTCGACGACACCGTGCCGGCCCGCCGCCCGATCACCGTGCGGGACGTGCTGACCTCGACGTTCGGCCTCGGCATGGATATGACGGTGATCGGCACTCCGGTCATGAACGCCGTCTTCGAGCAGGGGATCACCCCCAATCTGCCCGAGCCGATGCCCGAGCAGGACGAGTGGATGCGCCGCCTGGGCGCCCTTCCGCTGATGTACCAGCCCGGCGAGCGCTGGCAGTACCAGATCGCCAGCGACCTGACCGGTGTGCTCGTCTCCCGCGTCACGGGCCAGTCCTACGAATCGTTCCTGCGCGAGCGGATCTTCGAGCCGCTGGGCATGAAGGACACCGGGTTCCACGTCCCGGCGGACCAGCTGCACCGGCTGCCCCCGCTGTACGCGCCCGACCCGGCGAGCGGCGAGTTCCACGTGTGGGACGAGGCCGCGACCGGCCGCCACAGCACGCCGCCGGCGTTCCAGGGCGGTGGCGGTGGACTGAACTCCACGGCCGACGACTACCACGCCTACTTCAAGATGCTGCTCAACGGCGGCGTCCACGAGGGGGAGCGGATCCTGTCCCGGCCCGCCGTCGAACTCATGACGACGAACCGGCTCACCCCCGAACAGCAGGCCGCACGCCAGGAGCTGGCCCTCAACAACGTGCACATCTCCTTCGGCCAGGGCCAGCACGGCGGCTGGGGCCTCGGCATGGCGGTGCGCACCTACCGCGGCGACTACGCGCCCGTCGGCCAGTTCGGCTGGGACGGCGGCAGCGGCACCTCGACCTACGCCGACCCGGTCAACGGGATCGTCGGCATCCTCCTCACCCAGGTCGGCGCGTCCGCGCCGTACTCGATCCACCTGATGCACGACTTCTGGACCACGCTGTACCAGGCCCTCGACGACTGACACCGGGTGACCTGCGCGGACCCGCCCCCGCACCCGTCCGCTCAGGAGGCGTTCACGAACCGGGTCGCGGCGGGGTGCAGCCGCTCGTGCAGCGCCCGGAACACCGCCGCCGAGCGCAGCCCCGGCCACCGCGCGGGCAGCAGCTCGGGCGGCAGGCCCGGGTCCGCGTACGGCAGGTGCCGCCAGGAGTCGAGGGCGAGCAGATGGTCCCGGTAGGCCGCCGTCGGCGGGGTGTCCTCGCGCGCCTCCCAGGCCCGCAGCACCGGCTCGTGCTCGGCGAGGAACGCCTCGTGCAGCGCGGCCAGGGCCGGCAGGTCCCACCAGCGGGCCACCGCCTCGGCCGTCGCCGTGAAACCCAGGTGCTCGCCGGCGAACAGGTCCACGTACCCGGCGCAGCCCGCCCGCTCCAGCGTGTGCCGGGCCTCCGCGTACAGCCCGGCGGGCGCGAGCCACACGCCGGGCGCCGCGGTGCCGAAGCCGAGCCCGGCCAGCGTGGAGCGCAGGACGTGCCGCCTGGCGCGCTCGGACTCCGGGACGGAGAACACGGCGAGCACCCAGCCTGACCCGTCCGCGGTGTCCCCGTAGACCCGGCGGTCGCCGTCGTCGAGGAGCTGGCGGGCGTCGTCCGACAGGGCGTACCCGGCGGCTCCGGCGGCCGTGTGCGCGGGCAGCAGCAGCCCGCGCCGCTTCAGGCGCGAGACCGCCGAGCGCACCGACGGCGCGTCGACCCCGGCCGCGCCGAGCAGCCGGATCAGCTCGGCGACCGGCACCGGCCCGGGGAAGCCGCGCCCGTGGGCGCCGTACAGGGTGACGATCAACGACCGGGGCGTATGCGGAGTCTGCTCGGACACGCGATCACTGTACGGTTCCGGGCTCCGCGTCACCGGGCTCGCCCTGCGCCGGTCCGGGCGCGCGCAGCCGGAAACGCTGGAGCTTCCCGGTGGCCGTGCGCGGCAGCGCGTCCAGAAACACCACCTCGCGCGGGCACTTGTACGGCGCCAGCTCCGCCTTCACGAACTCCCTGAGCGCGGCGGCGCCTCGATCGTCCCCGCGCGCACCGGCGCGCAGCACCACGTACGCGACGGCGATCTGTCCCCGCGAGGCGTCGGGCCGCCCCACGACGGCGGCCTCCGCCACGTCGGGGTGGCGCAGCAGCGCGTCCTCGACCTCGGGGCCCGCGATGTTGTACCCGGCGGAAATGATCATGTCGTCGGCGCGGGCCACGTACCGGAAGTAGCCGTCGGGCTCGCGCACGTACGTGTCGCCCGTGATGTTCCACCCGTGCCGCACGTACTCGCTCTGCCGCGGGTCGGCGAGATAACGGCAGCCGACGGGCCCGCGCACGGCGAGCAGTCCCGGTTCCCCGTCCGGCAGGCCGCTGCCCGTCTCGTCGACCACGCGCGCCTGCCAGCCCGGCACCGGCACTCCGGTCGTCCCGGGGCGGACGGCCCCGTCGGCGGCCGAGATGAAGATGTGCAGGAGTTCGGTGGCGCCGATGCCGTTGATGACGCGCAGCCCCGTCGCCTCGTGCCAGGCGTGCCAGGTGGCGGCGGGCAGATTCTCCCCGGCGGAGACGCAGCGCCGCAGCGAGGTGAGGTCGTACGAGGACCGGGCCGGATCCGCGAGCATCGCCCGGTAGGCCGTCGGCGCGGTGAACAGAACCGACACCCGGTGCTCGGCGACCGCCGCCAACAGCCGTGCCGGGCCCGCCTGTTCGAGCAGCAGCGTGGAGGCTCCGGCGCGCAGCGGGAAGATCACGAGCCCGCCGAGCCCGAAGGTGAAGCCGAGCGGCGGGCTGCCCGCGAAGACGTCCTCCGGGGTGGGCCGCAGGACGTGCCGGGAGAAGGTGTCGGCGATCGCGAGGACGTCCCGGTGGAAGTGCATGCACCCCTTCGGGCGGCCGGTCGTGCCCGAGGTGAAGGCGATCAGCGCGACATCGTCGGCGGAGGTGCGCACGGCCTCGTACGCGGGTGGTTTCGTCGCGGCGCGGCGCAGCAGGTCGTCCGGGCCGTCCCCGCCGAACGGGACGATCCGCAGGCCGGGAACCTCCGCCTTCACGAGGTCGTCGAGGGACCGCGCGTCGCACAGCGCGTGCCGGACCCGCGCGATGTCGCACATCGTGGCCAGCTCGCCCGCCCGCGCCTGGGCGAGCACCGTCACGGCGACACCGCCCGCCTTCATCACGGCGAGCCAGCAGGCCGCGAGGTGCGGGGTGGTGGGGCCGCGCAGCAGGACGCGGTTGCCGGGGACGAGGCCCAGATCGTCGGTCAGGACGTGCGCGATGCGGTCGACGGTGGCCTTCAACTCGCCGTAGTTCCAGATGGGTTGCCCGGGACAGTGGAAGGCGGGGCGGTCCGCGCCGAACCGTTCCACGGTCGCGTCGAGGAGTTCGGCACCGCAGTTCAGGGTGTCGGGGTAGCGCAGCTCGGGACGGTCGAGGAGGAGGCCGGGCCACGCCTCGGCGGGCGGCAGATGGTCGCGCGCGAAGGTGTCGACGTGCCCCGAGGGGAGAAGTGAGCCGGGCGGGTGGGTCATGGCCGGATGCCCCCTTGCCGTCGCGTGGTCCCACCGTAGCGTGATGGTGACGACAGTCAACGGTGCGCGATACGGTGGATGCATGGGCAACTTCTCGCTCGACCCCGGTCAGCAGGCCCGGCGCGCGGAGCTGCGCGACCTCGCCCGGCGGCACCTGGCGCCCCTCGCGGAGAAGGGCGAACCGGGCCGGATTAACCGCCCGCTCGTCGCCGAACTCGGCCGGCTCGGCCTCCTGGACCGCCTGTTCACCTCCGGCGCGCTCGATCTCTGCCTGATGCGCGAGTCGCTGGCCCAGGTGTCCACGGAGGCGGAGACGGCCCTGGCGCTGCAAGGGCTCGGCGCGCATCCCGTGCACGCGTACGGCACCGAGGCCCAGCGTGCGCGCTGGCTCCCCGAGGTCCGGACGGGCCGGGCGGTGGCGGCCTTCGCCCTGAGCGAGCCGGGCGCGGGCTCCGACGCGGCGGCCCTGGAGCTCAGGGCGGTCCCTCAGGGGCGCGGAGAACCGCGCGACGAGTTACGGCACGACGCACGGAGCTGGTTCCTCGACGGCGAGAAGACCTGGATCTCGAACGCCCCGGAAGCCGACTTCTACACCGTCTTCGCCCGCACCGGAGGCCCCGGGACCCGGGCCGCAGGCGTCACCGCCTTCCTGGTGCCGGCCGACCGCCCCGGCCTGAGCGGCACCCCGCTCGACATGCTCTCCCCGCACCCCATCGGCACCCTCACCTTCGCCGCCGTTCCGGTCACCGCCGACGACGTGCTCGGCGAGCCGGGCGGCGGCTTCCGCGTCGCCATGAACACCCTCAACCTCTTCCGGCCCAGCGTCGGCGCGTTCGCCGTCGGCATGGCGCAGGCCGCGCTCGACGCGACGCTCGCGCACACGGCCCGCCGCGAGGCGTTCGGCGGCCCGCTGAAGGACCTCCAGACCGTGGCCCACCAGGTCGCCGACATGGCGCTGCGCGTCGAGTCCGCCCGCCTGATGGTGTACGCGGCGGCATCCGCGTACGACGAGGGCGCCGACGGCGTGCCGCGCCGGGCCGCGATGGCCAAACTCCTCGCCACCGAGACGGCCCAGCACGTCGTCGACACGGCGGTCCAGCTCCACGGGGCGCGGGCCCTGCGCCGCGGCCACCTCCTGGAACACCTGTACCGGGAGGTGCGCGCGCCCCGGATCTACGAGGGCGCCTCGGAGGTCCAGCGTGCCGTCATCGCCCGCGAGCTGTACAAGGAGGCCCCCTGATGAGCCGCGAGCCGAACCGGGTGAACCCGCCCGAGCTCTCCCCGCCCACCGGCTTCTCGCACGCCGTCGTCGCCTCGGGCCGCCGCCTCGTGCTGCTCGCCGGGCAGACGGCCCTGGACACCGACGGCAAGATCGTGGGGGAGGACCTGCCCGCCCAGTTCACCCGCGCCCTCACCAACCTCCTCACCGCGCTGCGCCACGCGGGCGGCGCCCCGTCCGACCTGGCCCGCGTCACCGTGTACGCGACGGACGTGGCCGACTACCGGGCGCACGCCCGTGAACTCGGCGCCATCTGGCAGCGGTTGGCGGGCCGCGACTATCCCGCGATGGCGGTGATCGGGGTGACCCGGCTCTGGGACGAGGAGGCCCTGGTCGAACTGGACGGCACCGCGGTCCTGCCCTGACCCGTCGCCGCGCGGGCGCGTCAGGGAGCCTGCGGCACCCGGAATCGCCGCCGGTACTCGGTCGGTGTCGTGCTCAGCCGCCGTCTGAACGCCCGTACGAGCGTGTCCACCGTCCCGAACCCGCAGACGGCCGCGACCCGTTCGAGCGTGGCGTCCGACGACTCCAGCTCGTGCCGGGCCTTCTCCACCCGCACCGACTCGATGTACGCGTGCGGGGTCGTGCCCAGCTCCGTCTTGAAGAGCCGGGTCAGATGCCGGTCGCTGACATGCGCGTACGCGGCCAGGTCGGAGACCGTCAGCGGCTCGGCGACACGGCGCAGGATGTGGTGGCGCAGATCCTCGATGCGCCGTGTCGTGGAGACCTGCTCCAGCGGCACGCTGAACTGGCTCTGCCCGCTGGGGCGTTTGAGGTACATGACGAGCTGGCGGGCGACGCGCAGGGCGACCGCCTCGCCGAGGTCGTCGGCGATCAGCGCGAGGGAGAGGTCGAGGCAGGCGCTGATCCCGGCGCCCGTCCACACATTGTCCTCGCGGATGAAGATCGGGTCGGCGTCGACCTCCACCTCCGGGTGATCGGCGGCCAGTTGGGCCGCCGTCGACCAGTGGGTGGTGGCCCGCTTGCCGTCGAGCAGACCCGCCGCCGCGAGCAGGTGCGCGCCCACGCACACCGAGGTGATCCGGTGCGTCCGCGCGGCGAGCACCTTCACCCACTCGACCAGGGCGGGATCGACGAGCGGCCGCGCCCGGTGCTCCGCGTCGAGCTCCACCGCACCGGGCACGATCAGCGTGTCGATCGCCCCGGCCGCGACGTCGGCGAAGGTGCGGTCCGGCAGGACGCGCACGCCCGCGCCGGTCCTGACCGGATCCAGGGTCTCGGCGGCGAGCACCACCTCGTACCCCGCGGCCGCGTCCGTCTCGCGCAGGGCGAGCGAGAACACCTCCGGAGGGCCCGTGACATCGAGCAGGTCGGCCCCCTCGAAGAGCACGATGACGATCAGTCGCCCGGCCGTGTCCGCCACAGTTCCTCCCGTACGCCGCATGTCGGTATCTGCATGTTAGACGTCATTGCCGACGTCACAGCCGGGTCATAGCGTGGTGGACACGGCCCGGACGAACACCGCGGGCCGGTCTCTCCCACGTTCTTCCGAAGGCGGTACACCCATGTCCCGAACCACGCTGCGCGAGCTGAACGGCCTCGACCAGGCGCCCGCGAAGCTGGCCGACTCGACGCTGATCCTGATCGACTTCCAGAACACCTACACCCAGGGCGTCATGGAACTCGACGGCTGGGAGAAGTCCCTCGACGCCGCCGCGCAGCTGCTGGCCCGGGCCCGCGAGGCAGGCACCAAGGTCGTGCACGTCATCAACGACGGCGGCGAGGGCACCCCGTACGACATCCGGGCGGAGATCGGCCAGATCCACCCCAAGGTCGCGCCCGTCGACGGCGAGGCGGTCGTCGTGAAGCAGGCCCCGAACGCGTTCGTCGGCACCGACCTCGACACGCACCTCAAGGAGGGCCAGGACGTCGTCATCGCGGGCTGGATGACCCACATGTGCGTGGCGTTCACCGCCCAGGGCGCGTTCCTCAACGGCAACCGCCCCACCGTCGTCGCCGAGGCCACCGCGACCCGCTCGCTCCCGGTCGCGGGCACCGACCTCGACGCCTGCCAGGTGCACTACAGCGCCCTCGCCACCATCGCCGACCTGTACGGGGTCGTGGTTCCCACGCAGAAGGAGATCGTCTGATGAAGCTGGTCCGTTCGGCCGCCGCGCTGGGCGCCGCCGCCGTGCTCGCGGCCACCCTGACGGCCTGCGGCGGCAGCTCCGAGGCCGCCACCCGCACCGACGCCGCCGCGAGCCGCGAGAAGGGGCACGAGAAGAACTACGCGAAGGACACGACGACGCTGCGGCAGCTGATGAAGCTGGACGAGACGCCGGCGAAGCTGTCCGACGCCACGCTCGTCCTCGTCGACTACCAGAACGTGTACACCGGCGGCACGATGGAGCTCACCGGCTGGCGCGAGGCGGTCAAGAACACCAAGACCCTCCTGGAGCGGGCCCGCAAGGCGCACACGCCCGTCGTCCACATCGTGGAGAAGGGCTACGACCTGAAGTCGAAGGCGGGCCAGATCATCCCGGCGCTCAAGCCGGCCAAGGGCGAGACCGTCGTCGAGAAGGCCGTCCCCAACGGCTTCCACGACACGAACCTCGACGCGGTGCTCAAGAGGACCGGCCGCAAGAACGTCATCATCGCCGGCTTCATGACCCACATGTGCACCCTGTTCACCACCGAGGGCGCCGTCTACAACGGCTACCGCCCGACCGTGATCGGCGACGCCTCCGCGACGCGCCCGCTGCCCGTCAACGGCAATCCGCGGGGCATCCCCGCCCAGCAGGTCCACGAGGCGGCACTCGCCACGATCCAGGACCGCTTCGGCGTCGTCGTGCCCAAGCAGCGCGACCTCAAGTAGCCCACGGCTCAAGCACGTTCGGCAGGGAAGGGGCCGCGGCCCTTTCCCTGCTCATCTCTGCGCCCCCCAACCCCCCTCACCCCCCCATCCCCCCAATCCCCCCATCCCCCCAACCGAAGGTTCCCCCCATGACCGATCGACAGCTCTCGACATCCCTATGGAGAAAACGAAGATGGCTACGCGCAGAGGCTTTATAGGTGGCGCCACCGGTGTCGGTACGGCGGCCCTGCTCGGCTACTCGGCGACCCCGAGCGCCGCGGACACCGTGACCGCGACGGCGGTCACCCAGACGCAGGCGCGCGAGTCGATGTTCGCGGTGAACGCGGGCATGCGCGCCAACTACGCCACCCTAAAAGCCGAGTTGATCAAGCACCTCTCCCCGGTGGTCGTCGTCCAGAACGACGCCAAGGGCGGCCGGTTCACCCTCGTGACCCAGGACGGGCAGGAGTCCGTCAACCCCGTCTCGCAGACCTTCGAGCTGGCGAAGTCCATCGCCCACACCCCGCTCGGCATCTTCTCGGTCATCGCCTCCTACCTCGCCGACAAGATCCCCAACCTGCCGAACGCCGATCGCATCGACCCGCACGACCTCGTGATGGTCGCCTACAACGACGACGCGTCCACGGCGTGGATCGAGCCCCTGAAGGCCTACGCGGCCAAGCTCTCCACCGCCCGGACGAACCTGCCCGCCGCCGGACTCCCGGCCGCGCTCCAGACGTCCTGCGCGACGATCCTCGACGGCGCCCTCGCCTTCATCAAGACCTCCGTCGCCGCCAAGCACTTCGACATGGCGTCGTTCGAGCAGTTCTCCGGCAGCGTCTACCCGGCCATCCGCACCAACATGGAGCACGCCTCGCAGGCCCAGATCAAGGGCGTGCAGGACATCATGAAGACCTGGCGCGCCAAGGTCGGCGAGACGGCGTGGGCGGACCTGTACTGCGTGGTGATCTCGCAGTGGACCACCAGCGTCCTCAACCAGAACACCATCATCATCAAGGACTGCATGAACGCGGCGAAGGTCGCCACCCACCTGATCGACCTGCCCGGCCTGGAGCCGCCGGCGGACCCGATCTTCACCGCGCTCGACAACCTCGCCCGCATCGTGCAGGACAACATCGCCGCGGAGATGGTCTTCCCCAAGGACACCGTGGTCGCCGACGCCCTCAAGGGCCAGCAGGACCTGCTCTCCGACGAGATCCTCAAGCAGCTCGGCAGCAACAACGTGACGGCGCAGGCCGCACCGCTCTACAACACGGTCGCCACCCCGGGGGTGTGCCCGGTCCGCAAGTAGCCGAACGCGCCGCGGCGGCTCCTCCCGGAGGGGTGGGGGAGCCGCCGCGGTCCTGTCGGGCCGGGATCCGGCGGACCGTGCCTAATCGGCCGACGGGCGCCATCGTTCGGCAGCGCGCGCGGCAGCCTGACCGCCGAGGACACCCACCAGCACCGCGAGCACGGCGCAGCCGGCCAACGCCGCGCCGAGGACGCCCCAACTGAAGGTGCCCTCCTGCACCATGGCGATGAAGAAGACGGAGTGCCACGCGGTGACGATGCCGGCCAGAACGGTCGAGAGCAGCAGCGGGACGGTCAGGTGCCACACCGTCACCCGCCGGTAGATCCGACGGCTGCCCGTCAGGACGGCGAGGGGCGCCAGTACGCGGCTGACGCGCATGAATTCCGCCGCGGCACTGAGCGCGCCGGTCAGCAGCAACAGTGCCAGGCCCAGTGAGCCGAACAGCAGGACCCAGTTGTTGAGTCGCTCCTTGTTCGACGCGCCCACCAGCCAGTTCTCTCCGAGGGTTTCCGCGTTCACGGCAGGGACGACGGCGTACGCCGCCTTTTCCACCTGGACCCTCTGCCCTTCCCGCGGCGCCACGACGATCAGCTCGCCGTAGAGCCTGTTCACCCGCGGCTCGGCGGGAGCTTTCTGGATGCGCAGATTCTGTCCGTACCAGTCGCGCAGCTCGGCGACCCGTGGGTCGCCGCTGACGGCGGGACGGGGTGCGGACGGGCAGTTCATGCCCAACGAACGCAGCGTTTCGCACGAGCCCCGCATCAGCGGTGCGCCGGCGGACGGGTCCGTGTCGAGGACGAGGATCCGGGATCCGTCAGGAACGGTGCGGGACAGGGTGGTGATGTCGGCAGGGGTGAGAGACCGGCTTCTGACGCTCACGACGCGGTCTCCGATGCGCTCCTCGGAAGCGCGCGCCGCGGCGGCCTTCTCCCCGAGCCGGCTGTTCCAGACCTGGATCTGGCAGACGAGCCCGAGGCCGATGACCATCGCGATGGCCAGGCGCACCACGACGCCGGGGTGTTCGACGGTCCAGCGTCCACCGATCAGCCGGCCCGGGCGGCCCTTCCGGAAACCCCAGGAGGCGATCGCCCGGCCCAGCCTGCGTCCGGCGGCGGCCGCCACCGAGGGCAGCAGGGCCCACATGACGACGGTGCCGACCACGAACGCGGCGAGTCCCGGTGTGCCGCTCAGATACTGGCTGAGGGCGATGACGGCGACGGCCGTGCCGCACCCGAGCAGGCGCCAACGGGGGATCTCCGAGGAGAAGGACCGAGGACGTGTGCTGGTCCCGCTGCGGCCGACCCGGTGGAGGCACACCACCACGCTCAGGACGACGACGAGGGACAGCACAAGAGCGAGGAGCAGGGCGGGCCACGCGGTGCGAACGTCGTCGCTGTCCAGCAGGTACCCGGTGGGAGGGATCCGCACATCCGTCGCGAGTACGGCGGTCAGCGGAAGCACCGCGGCGGTCGTGCCGATCGCCGCGGGCAGGAGCGCTTCGCCGGTGTTGACGATCGCACGGTGCCGCCAGGTCCCGCCGAGCGCCTGGAGGAGGCCGCTCCGGCGGTCGCGGGTGCGCGAGCCGACGCGCGCGGCCACGACGAGCAGGGCGAGCGCCGGGAGCCCGGTCAGTGCTCCGAGGGTGAGGAGTACCTGGCTGAGCGGGCGGGAGTTGAGCGTCTCACCCATCGGGAAACTCTGGCCGAAGCCCTGGATCTCGAACCACAGCTCCTTGCGGTCGCGGGCGCTGGGCTCGTGTACGGGCCTGACGTAGGCGAGGCGTTCGGAGGGGGAGACCAGGCCGTCCTTGCCGATGGTGCCGGCGAAGTGGCCGTAGCGACGGGTGATCTGATCCGCCGCTCCCTGGCGGACCAGTTCCGGGGAGAGCACGGCCTGGCCGGGAGCGGGCCAGCGGTCGAGGCCGGGCGGCAGCGCGGCCCCGGGGGTGAGCGGGTCGATGTAGACGACGCTGTGCTGTACCTCGCCGACGGCGTCGAAGGACTCCCGCCACAGTGCCTCGGCGTGCCGGTGGTCGGTGAGGATCGGCCCCCGGGCCTGTTCCCTCAGCGCACGCCCGTCGTAGGTGGCGACCGCCACCGCGGCGCCCAGGGCGACCGAGGCGACGCACAGGGAGGCGAGCAGGAGTGCCCAGAAGCGAAGGCGGTCTCCGGGTGTGCCACGGCCTGCGGCACAGCCGATGCGGAACAGCTGCCACACCAGCCGTCCGCCGGGCCGTTGACGACGAACGCCGGATTCCGGGCGCCGGGTCTCGGCGGCGACGCTCATACGTGCGCCCCGTCCCGCAGTGTTCCGGCCGCGAGGTGCAGCGCCCGGTCGGCGCGGGCGGCGACCGCCGGGTCGTGGGTGACGACGAGGAGTGCGCAGCCCCGCCGGCGGGACATGTCGAACAGCACGTCGGCGACGGTCTCCCGGGCTTGGGGATCCAGGGCGCCGGTGGGTTCGTCGGCCAGCAGGACATGAGGGTCGGTGATCAGGGCGCGCGCGACCGCGGTCCGTTGGCGTTCTCCGCCGGACAGCATCCCGGTCGGCGTCCCTTCGTGGGGCACGCCCAGCTCGGAGAGGAGGTCTTGCGCCTGCCGATAGGCGCGGCGGTGGTCACCACCGCTCAGCAGGACGGGCAGAGCCACGTTCTCCACCGGAGTCAGTTCGGGCAGGAGCTCGCCGAACTGGAAGACCACGCCGATGTGTTGGCGGCGCGCCTTCGCCAACTGGGCGGAGGACAGCGCGGTGAGGTCCTGGCCCTGGATGTGCACCGATCCGGCGTCCGGTTTGATCAGGCCCATGATGCAGGTCAGCAGCGTGGACTTGCCGGATCCGCTCGGACCGGTGACCGCCACCGACTCGCCGGAGGCGATCTCCAGGTCGACGTCGTCCAGCAGCAGCCGCTCGCCCAGCCGGTAGCTCAGCCCCTTCACCCGCAGACCGGTGGTGTTCCCGGCTGTAGCCATGCTGTGCACTCTCCTTCGATCCCGTTCCGTGCCGGGATGTGCTCGCGATGACACGACAGAGCCGCCGGGGCGACCGTGACAGGCCGACCCCGGCGGAGACTCACGCTAGTTCCCTGGCTCAGGGAGCGCCCCAGCCGGAGCAGTCGTCCGGGGAGGCGTTGTTCTCGTCGCAGGCCTGGAACTTGATGATGGCCGAGCCGTCACCGGAGGTGACGCGCGTCTTGTAGCCACTCTTGTTCCACAAGGTGCGCTTGGTGCCGGCGCTGTCGTGGCGGTAGTACTCCGCCTTGCCCGGATCGTCGTCGTTGCTGCCGTCGTACACCGAGATGAGGCCCGAGTCGCTGCTGTAGGGCGTCGTGGCGGTAACGCCGCCACCCGTCAGCGTCTTGGCCACCGCGGTGGTAGTGGGAAGCGCGAGACCAAGGGCAAGAACCGCCGCGGCCACGAGCTTGGTTCTCTTCATCGTCATTCTGTTGTTCCCCTCCGTTGACTTCCGTCTTGCGGGAAAGCCTGGTCGGCGCGCCATCGTGCCGCTGCCGCGGCTGTCGGGCGTCGTCCTAGCGGCGCAACGATCGCACGGAGGTTCCCGGGGCGCCGCTCGATTTGTGGTCGTGGCTCGATGGCGACGCTGTGTCTTTGTCCGGTTGGATCTGGTTCCTGATGTGGCCCGCAGTCGGGATGCGGTGATCAACCGGAGGGAAACGATATTGCCTCTGCAAGAAGGGGCATATGCCGGTCACCGTGGAAGCGGACGACCAGGACCGCTGGAGGTGCTGGGCGCGGCGCGACCGAATCCGGTACCGGAGCATCTGGCCGAAAGTGACCGGCTGACCCGCGTGGCGCGGCTTCCGCGCCGCCAGAGCGATCCCGGAGAAGTCACAGAGATGCCGCCGCACCCTCCCTTCCCGTCACGTCGCGGGTCGGCCGGGGTGCGGCGGCTTCCTCACCTCAGATGTCCCGGAACGTCTCGATCTGGGCGCCCACCGAGTTGAGGCGCTCCGCCAGGTCCTCGTAACCGCGGTTGATCACATACACGTTGCGCAGGACCGAGGTGCCCTCGGCCGCCATCATCGCCAGGAGGACGACCACGGCGGGGCGCAGGGCCGGCGGGCACATCATCTCCGCCGCGCGCCAGCGCGTCGGGCCCTCCACCAGGACCCGGTGCGGGTCGAGGAGCTGGAGGCGGCCGCCCAGGCGGTTGAGGTCCGTCAGGTAGATCGCGCGGTTGTCGTAGACCCAGTCGTGGATGAGGGTCTTGCCCTGGGCCGAGGCCGCGATCGCCGCGAAGAACGGCACGTTGTCGATGTTCAGGCCCGGGAACGGCATCGGGTGGATCTTGTCGATCGGCGCCTCCAGTTTGGAGGGGCGGACCGTGAGGTCGACCAGGCGGGTGCGGCCGTTGTCCGCGACGTACTCCGCCGAGCGGTCGTGGTCGAGGCCCATCTCCTCCAGGACCGCGAGCTCGATCTCCAGGAACTCGATGGGGACGCGCTTGACGGTCAGTTCGGACTCCGTGACGACCGCCGCCGCCACCAGGCTCATCGCCTCGACCGGGTCCTCGGACGGCGAGTAGTCGACGTCCACGTCGATGTGCGGCACGCCGTGCACCGTCAGCGTCGTGGTGCCGATGCCCTCCACCTTGACGCCCAGGGCCTCCAGGAAGAAGCACAGGTCCTGGACCATGTAGTTCGACGACGCGTTGCGGATGACGGTCCGGCCGTCGTGGCGGGCCGCCGCCAGCAGCGCGTTCTCCGTCACCGTGTCGCCGCGCTCGGTCAGCACGATCGGGCGGTCGGGGGAGACGTCCCGCTCCACCTGCGCGTGGTACAGCCCCTCGGTCGCCGCGATGTCCAGGCCGAACCGGCGCAGCGCGATCATGTGCGGCTCGATCGTGCGGGTGCCGAGGTCGCAACCGCCCGCGTACGGCAGCTTGAAGCGGTCCATGCGGTGCAGCAGCGGGCCGAGGAACATGATGATCGAGCGCGTGCGGCGGGCCGCCGTCGCGTCGATGGCGGCCATGTCCAGGTCGGCCGGCGGCGCGATCTCCAGGTCGACGCCGTCGTTGATCCAACGGGTGCGCACGCCGATGGAGTTGAGGACCTCGAGGAGCCGGTAGACCTCCTCGATCCGGGCCACGCGGCGCAGCACCGTGCGCCCGTCGTTCAGCAGCGACGCGCACAACAGCGCCACGCACGCGTTCTTGCTCGTCTTGACGTCGATCGAGCCCGACAGGCGGCGTCCGCCGACGACGCGCAGATGCATCGGGCCCGCGTAGCCGAGGGACACGATCTCGCTGTCGAGGGCTTCGCCGATGCGGGCGATCATCTCAAGACTGATGTTCTGGTTGCCGCGCTCGATCCGGTTGACGGCGCTCTGGCTGGTGCCGAGCGCCTCGGCGAGCTGCGCCTGCGTCCAGCCCCGGTGCTGACGGGCGTCGCGGATGAGCTTGCCGATGCGTACGAGGTAGTCGTCTGCCATGAGGGGAACGGTATCTCAGATATGAGATGACGCATTCCGGGGGGTCCATCGGAGTGACGGGACGTCAGTGGCCCTGGCGGCGCTTCGTGGTCGTCCTGCGCCAGCCGAACGGGCCGGGCAGGTCCATGGAGGTCGTGCGGCGGCCGGTGCTGCTGTGGGTGTGGCGGGGGCCGTGCTTGCCGCCGCCGGTCGTGATCGACCAGGACTTGCGGTTGATGTTGAGCCGCACGCCGGGGAGGATGCGGAAGCTCTTTCGGAACGTGAGGGGCATGGTGTCGTCTCCTTCTGGCTGATGCCGTCCGGATACCCGCTCCCTCTTCAATCACTCGACCCCGGCCGCGCCTCGCCCCGCCTTGGGCGTGCGCCCCACCTGCGGCCCCGGCGGGGCCGACGTGAGCCCGCGACGGCTAGTTGCGTTCGTAGGTGCCTGTGAGGCGGGCTCGGCCGAGGGGAGGCTGGGTGAGGGAGGACAGCAGGGCCTTCGGGCGTGCCCCCTCCGCCGCGTCGCCCACCGGCACTCCCAGCGCGTACAGCAGGAACACGTACCGATGCGGCCCGTGCCCCTTGATCGGCCCGGGCCCGTGATAGCCCCGCCCGATGCTCGCGCGCAGCGGCCGCACCCCGGCCCCCGGCCGCCCCGCATCGAGCGCCCCGGGCTCCAGCTCGCCGCACGACGGGTCGATCAGGGCGACGCAGTGCGTGAGGGGCCGGCGCATCAGCGGGATGTCCAGGTCCTCCATGACGAGGAGGAGCTGGGCCGTCCCGGCGGGCGGGGCCGTCCAGGCCAGATGCGGGGAGACGTCCTCACCGCCGATGTTCTTCGCCGCCTGCCGGACCGGCATGTGGGCGCCGTCGGCGAAGTCCCGGCTGGTGAGGGTCAGGTTCTCCGGGGCCTGCAGACCGGGCAGGTGCCACGCGGAGTACGCCTCGTCGGCCTTGTGGTTCTTCAGAAGCCGTCCGAGCAGCGTCATCGGGTCGCCTCCACCATGTCGATGATCTCCTTCGTGGTCGCGGTCTCGCCCAGCTTGGGGAAGACGCGCCGCACACTGTGCTCGTGGATGACGGCGTCCGGGTCGTCCATCGCGTCGGTGGCGAGCACGACGTGGTAGCCGTGGTCGACGGCCGAGCGCGCGGTCGACTCCACGCCCGAGCCGGTCGCGACGCCGGTGAGCACGACCTGGGTGACCTTGTGGTCCCGCAGCAGGGTGTCGAGCCCGGTGTCGTGGAAGGCGCTGCGCCGCCGCTTGGTGACCCGCAGGTCGCCCGGCCGCGCGCCGAGTTCGTCGACCAGGTCGGCGAAGCCGTCGGGCAGGGCTGTGCCGGGCCGGATCCGCGCGGTCTCGGTGCGGCCGGGCGCGACGCCGTCGACGTTGACGAGGATCACCGGCAGACCGTGCCGCCGGAACGCGTCGGCCAGCTCGGCCGACCGCTCCACGACGGCGTCGAACGGGGATCCGGCCGGGGCGATGCCCTTCTGAAGGTCGATCACGACCAGCGCGCAGACGGGGTCGATGGTGCTGAGTGCCATGGTGCTGATTACTCCTGGGAACTGGACGACGCGGAGGCCCGCGCCGTGGACGAGGGGGAAGGCTCGGACGCCGTACGCGGCCGTGCCCGCCCGGGGCCGCGCAGCAGCGACGCCAGCGCGGCGAGGAAGGCGAGGACCGCGCCGAACGCGAACACGACGACCAGGCCCGAGTGGAAGGGCCCGGAGAGCAGGTGCGGGAAGAACTCGCCGCCGGTCAGGGTCTGCTGCTGGGCCGGTGAGAGGTGGTGCAGGGCCCCACTGGGCTTCAGCAGGTTCTCCACCGGGTTGACGCCCAGCTGGGCGGCGAACAGCGAGGCGACGGGCGGCAGATCGCCGACCTGCGCCGCGACCTGCGCCGACACCCCCTGCTGGCGCAGACCCGCGGTGAGGGCCTGCGGAAGGCTGCCGGCCAGGCCCGCGATCATCAGCGAGAAGAACACGCCGATCGACACGGCGGTGCCGGAGTTCTGGAAGGTGGCGCGCATGCCGGAGGCGACCCCGCGCAGCCGGGCCGGGACGCTGCCCATGATCGAGGAGGAGTTGGGGGAGGCGAACATGCCGCTCGCTATCCCGTTCACCGCGATGAGCAGCGCGAAGGCCCAGTAACTGAAGTCGATCGGCAGCGCCATCAGGCCGAGGAAGGTGGCGCCGAAGAGCAGCGCGCCGCTCGTGGCCAGGCCCCGCGAGCCGAACCGGTCCGACAGATAGCCGGACACCGGGCCCGCCGCGAGGAAGCCCGCGATCATCGGCAGCATGAAGATGCCCGCCCACAGCGGTGTCGCGTCGTAGGCGTAGCCGTGCAGCGGCAGCCAGATGCCCTGGAGCCAGATGATCAGTACGAACTGGAGCCCGCCCCGCCCGATCGAGATGGCGAGGCCGGCGAGATTGCCGAAGGTGAAGGCGCGGTTGCGGAACAGGCCCGGCTGGATCATCGGCGCCGGGACCCGCCGCTCGATGACGACGAACGCCACGAGCAGCGCCACCCCGCCCACCAGCAGCGCCTGGACCAGCGGGTTCGTCCAGCCCATGGTGTGACCGCCGTAGGGCTGGAGGCCGAAGGTGACCGCGATCAGGGCGGCGCTCAGCCCGACCGCGAAGGTGATGTTGCCCCACCAGTCGATGCCGCCGCCGCTGCGCCGCCCGGTCTCGCGCAGGGTGCGGTACGCCCACACGGTGAAGAAGATCCCGACCGGCACGTTCACCCAGAACACCGCGCGCCAGTCCCAGGCCGAGAGGAGCCCGCCGAGGACCAGGCCGATGAACATGCCCGCGAGGGCGGCCACCTGGTTGATGCCGAGCGCGAAGCCGCGCCGCTCCTTGGGGAAGGCGTCGGTCAGGATCGCCGCCGAGTTCGCGGTCAGCATGGAGCCGCCGACGGCCTGGAGCACCCGCCAGCCGATCAGCCAGACCGCGCCCCGGCCGCCGTCGAAGGGGTCGAAGGAGAGCAGGATCGAGGCGAAGGTGAAGACCGCGAACCCGCTGTTGTAGATCCGCACCCGCCCGTACATGTCGCCGAGCCGCCCGACCGTGACCACCAGGACGGCCTGGACCAGCCGGTAGCCCATGATCATCCACAGCAGATAGGCGATGTTGCCCGGCGCCAGCGGGTCCAGGTGGATGCCGCGGAAGATCGCCGGCAGGGCGATCAGCACGATGGAGCCGTCCAGCGCGGACATGAAGACCGCGGCCGTCGTATTGGTCAGTGCCGTCCATTTGTAGCGCTCGTCGACGACGCCGTCCGCTATGAGCGTCTCGCCGGAATCCGCCATCAGCCTGCTTCCTCTCAAGGGCCTCAGAGTCGCTGGTCAAGGGCCTCAGAGCCGCTGGGCCAGCCGCTCGACCAGCGGCGCGACCGCTTCGAGCTGCGCCAGCTCGGCGGGGGTGAACGCGTCGGAGGCCAGCACCCGGGAGAGCAGCTCCACCCGCTCGTTGCGCTTGTCCCGCAGGGCCCGGCGCCCGGCCTCCGTCACGGCGAGCACCATCCGGCGCCCGTCGTCCGGGTCCGGGCTGCGCTCGACGAGGCCGCGCTCGCGCAGCACGCCGAGCGTCGCGCCCATGGCCTGCGCCGTGATCTGCACCTCGCGGGCGAGCGCCGACGAGGTGGTGGGGCCCAGCCGCTCCAGCCGGGACAGCGCGGTGCGCTGCGGCATGGTCAGCCCGCTCTCCACGGGCGTCTGCCGCACGCGCCGCACCAGCGTGCTGAAGCTGGCGAGCAGGGCTGCGGCGACCGCCTCGGGGTCCGGCTCTTGGTTCATACACTAAGGCTAGTTGATAAGGCTGCCTTAGTAAATCCGCAGAGGTCGGGACGTCCAGCACTGGTGGACCTCTGGAGCCCGTACGACGATGGAAGTGTCCTGGGTGGGTACGCGCAGCGGTGAGCACCGCGCGGCACCGCTTGAAGGCACCGGCGGGTGATGTATTAGAGTTATCTCGACATCGAGATATCTGCCGAGGCGCACGCAGCCCCGCGCCGCTGTCGAGTCCGACGGTAAGGGTTACCTAACTTAGTCTTACCTTAGCGGATTGGCGACGCGTCGTGGCGGCAGGATGCGGTGGAACGCGCACATATATGAAGGAGACTGTCGTGTCGGCGAACAGCTTCGACGCCCGCAGCACGCTGAGCGTGGGCGACGAGTCGTACGAGATCTTCAGGCTGGACAAGGTCGAGGGCTCTGCTCGCCTTCCCTACAGCCTCAAGGTCCTTCTGGAGAACCTGCTCCGCACCGAGGACGGCGCGAACATCACCGCCGACCACATCCGTGCGCTCGGCAACTGGGACTCCCAGGCGCAGCCCTCGCAGGAGATCCAGTTCACGCCGGCCCGCGTGATCATGCAGGACTTCACCGGCGTGCCCTGCGTCGTGGACCTGGCCACCATGCGTGAGGCCGTGAAGGAGCTGGGCGGCGACCCCGCGAAGGTCAACCCGCTCTCCCCGGCCGAGCTGGTCATCGACCACTCCGTCATCGCCGACAAGTTCGGCACGAAGGACGCCTTCGGCCAGAACGTCGAGCTGGAGTACGGCCGCAACCGCGAGCGCTACCAGTTCCTGCGCTGGGGCCAGACGGCCTTCGACGACTTCAAGGTCGTCCCGCCGGGCACCGGCATCGTGCACCAGGTGAACATCGAGAAGCTGGCCCGCACGGTCATGGTCCGGGGCGGCCAGGCCTACCCGGACACCCTGGTCGGCACCGACTCGCACACCACGATGGTCAACGGCCTGGGCGTGCTCGGCTGGGGCGTCGGCGGCATCGAGGCCGAGGCCGCCATGCTCGGCCAGCCGGTCTCCATGCTGATCCCGCGCGTCGTCGGCTTCAAGCTGACCGGCGAGCTCCCGGCCGGCACCACCGCCACCGACCTCGTGCTGACGATCACCGAGATGCTGCGCAAGCACGGCGTCGTCGGCAAGTTCGTCGAGTTCTACGGCGAGGGCGTCGCCGCCACCTCGCTGGCGAACCGCGCCACCATCGGCAACATGTCGCCGGAGTTCGGCTCCACCGCCGCGATCTTCCCGATCGACGACGAGACCCTGAACTACCTGCGTCTGACCGGCCGTGACGCCCAGCAGGTCGCGCTCGTCGAGGCGTACGCCAAGGAGCAGGGCCTCTGGCTGGACCCGGCCGCCGAGCCCGACTTCTCCGAGAAGCTGGAGCTGGACCTCTCCACGGTCGTCCCGTCGATCGCCGGTCCGAAGCGCCCGCAGGACCGCATCGTCCTCGCGAACGCCTCGCAGCAGTTCGCCCAGGACGTGCGCAACTACGTCTCGGACGACTCCGAGGCGGGCAAGGAGTCCTTCCCGGCCTCCGACGCCCCGGCCGTCTCCAACGGCGTTCCGTCGAACCCGGTCACCGTGACCGCCCCCGACGGCACCACCTACGAGCTGGACCACGGCGCCGTCACCGTCGCCGCGATCACCTCCTGCACCAACACCTCGAACCCCTACGTGATGGTGGCCGCCGCCCTCGTCGCGAAGAAGGCCGTGGAGAAGGGCCTGACCCGCAAGCCGTGGGTCAAGACCACCCTCGCCCCGGGCTCGAAGGTCGTCACCGACTACTTCGACAAGTCGGGTCTCACCCCGTACCTGGACAAGGTCGGCTTCAACCTCGTCGGCTACGGCTGCACCACCTGCATCGGCAACTCGGGCCCGCTGCCCGAGGAGGTCTCGAAGGCCGTCAACGACCACGACCTGGCCGTCACCTCGGTCCTCTCCGGCAACCGGAACTTCGAGGGCCGCATCAACCCCGACGTCAAGATGAACTACCTGGCGTCCCCGCCGCTGGTCGTCGCGTACGCCATCGCCGGTTCGATGAAGGTCGACATCACCAAGGACGCGCTCGGCGTCGACCAGGACGGCAAGCCCGTCCACCTGGCCGACATCTGGCCGACCGAGGCCGAGGTCAACGACGTCGTCGCCAACTCGATCGGCGAGGACATGTTCAACAAGTCCTACTCCGACGTCTTCGCGGGCGACGCCCAGTGGCAGGCGCTGCCGATCCCGACCGGCAACACCTTCGAGTGGGACACCGAGTCCACCTACGTCCGCAAGCCCCCGTACTTCGAGGGCATGACGATGGAGACCACCCCGGTCTCGGACATCACGGGCGCCCGCGTCCTGGCCAAGCTGGGCGACTCGGTCACCACCGACCACATCTCCCCGGCCGGTGCCATCAAGGCCGACACCCCGGCCGGCAAGTACCTCACCGAGCACGGTGTGGAGCGTCGTGACTTCAACTCCTACGGCTCGCGCCGAGGCAACCACGAGGTCATGATCCGCGGCACGTTCGCCAACATCCGCCTGCGCAACCAGCTCGCGCCGGGCACCGAGGGCGGCTACACCCGCGACTTCACGAAGGAGGACGGCCCCGTCTCCTTCATCTACGACGCGTCGCGCAACTACATCGAGCAGGGCACCCCGCTCGTCATCCTGGGCGGCAAGGAGTACGGCTCCGGCTCGTCCCGCGACTGGGCCGCCAAGGGCACCGCGCTCCTCGGCGTCAAGGCCGTCATCACCGAGTCGTACGAGCGCATCCACCGCTCGAACCTCATCGGCATGGGCGTCCTGCCGCTCCAGTTCCCGGAGGGCCAGAACGCCGAGTCCCTCGGTCTGACCGGCGAGGAGACCTTCTCCTTCACCGGCGTCGAGGAGCTGAACAACGGCACCACCCCGAGCACGGTGAAGGTCACGACCGACACCGGCGTGGAGTTCGACGCGGTCGTCCGCATCGACACCCCCGGCGAGGCGGACTACTACCGCAACGGCGGCATCATGCAGTACGTGCTGCGCAACCTGATCCGCAACTAAGCGGCAGGCAGCAGTAGGTGGGGCCGCGTCCCGGGGTTGCCCGGGGCGCGGCCCCTCGCATGCTCGACGCGATCACGGATGCCGCTTACTGCTCCTGATCGAGTACCGCAGGCACAGCACGATGCCCGGGAGCGCGGCCAGGGCGCTGAAGAGCCCCGTCCTCCATTGACCGAGCACGAGGGCGGTGACGATGAGGAGTGCCATGAGCAGCACGTACAGCAGGAAGAACAGCCTCAGTCCCTGACTCGGATTCCACTCGCCGGCCATGTGTCTCCTTGCTCAGTTCCTCAGGGTGATGACGGTGATGGTGGTGCCGATGACGCCCACGGCTCCTCCGATGGCGGAACCGACGGCGGCGCCCGCTCCACAGCCGGGAAGCGTGGCGACGAAGAATCCGACGCCGCAGCCGATTCCCGAGCCCACGGCCGCGGTGGAGCCGCCGCCCGCGGCGATCGTCCCTATATCCTTGGCGAAGTCGTCGATCCCGTAAAGGCCCGTGGGGTCGATGCGGTTGACGGGGTCGCCCTCTGCGTAGAGGTAGGGGTTCTTCTCCTGCCCGGACGGGTCGTTCTGGGTGAAGCGGCCGGTGCGGGTGTCGTAGTAGCGGGCGCCCATGTGGTACAGGTCCGTCGGGTCCTGGTACGTACCCGCGAAGCGGTAGGGCTGGCTGACGCCCGTGTTCTCGGTCGGGGTCGTGACGCCACGGGGGCTGTAGCGGTACGAGGCCACCTTCGTGCCCGATCCGTCGGCGAGAGCGACGGTGGAGCCGAGGGCGTCGGTGAGGTAGTAGTAGCTCTTCCCGCTGCGGGTCATGGAGTTCAAGGTGCCCTGCGGGCTGCGGATGAATCCCGTGTCCACACCGGCGGTCGTCGACGCCGACAGGCCTACCGGCCCGTTGTGGAAGACGGTCTCGCCGAGCTTGACGCGCTCGCTGCTGTCCGTGGACGCGTACTGACCGGCCCGCGCGGTGCCGTTCGTGGTGATCGAGGACAGTTGCGAGAAGTCGGTGTACGTCTCGGCGGTGCGGGCGGTCTCACTGGCACCGGCCGTCTCGTTCCCGGCCTTGTCGTACGACCAGCCGGTCGCCGAGCCGTTCTTCGTGATCAGCTGACTCGCGTCGTTGTACGTGTAGGTCGTGCCGCGGGGGCAGCCCTTGGTGGTGCCCTGGGAGGTGAGGTTGCCGGCGGCGTCGTAGCAGTACTGCCAGGTCTCCACCGACGTCGAGCCCTTGGTCTCGGCGGCGTAGGAGAAGCGCCCGGCGTCGTTGTACTCGAAGCTGCGCTTCGTGCCCGCGACCGTGTCCGTCGTGGTGCGGATCTTGGTGCCGTCGGTGTTCGAGGCGCCGTAGCTGTAGGTGTAGGAGAGGTCGATCAGAGTGCCCTTGGGGGAGGTGACCTTGATCTGCTTGGGCCGGTCGGAGTTGTCCGGCGTGACCGTGCGAACCGTCCCGCCCGGGTAGGTGGTGGTCTTCAGTACGTCGTTGTTCGTGTACGTGTACGTGGTGTCCTTGCCGTCCGGCGCGGTCAGCGTCGTCATCCGGTTGGCGTCGTCGTACTGGTAGGCGGTGGTGCCCTGGGGATCGCGGTAGGTCTCGACGTTGCCGTCGGCGGTGTAGGTCAACTCGGTCTGCGAGCCGTCCTGGAGGGTGCGGATGGTCTCGCGGGACAGCGGGTCGAACTGATAGGTCTGCGTTCCGGTGCCGTCGACCCGCTGGGTCAGATTGCCGTCGCCGTCGTAGGTGTACGTGACCGTGGCGGTGGGGCCGGTGACCTTGGTGGTGCGGTCGCGGTCGTCGTAGGTGTAGGTCAGCTTCACGCCGCGGCCGTCGGTGACGGTGTCCGGGCGGCCCTTGTCGTCGTACGTGTACGTCGTGGCGCCCTGCGGCGAGGGCGGGGTGACCTTGGTCAGATTGCCCTTGTCGTCGTAGGTGAAGCTGGTCTTCTTGTCCCGCTCGTCCTCGACCGAGCACGTCTGGCCCTCGAAGCCGCCGCAGGTCGGGGTCGCCTTGTTGTACACGTAGTCGCGGGTGCCGCCGCCGTCGCCGGACACGGCGACTGAGGTGGTGTTGCCGACCGTGTCGTACTTGTAGGTCGACTTCACATTGTCGGGTGTCGTCATCGTCCCTGGCAGGTCCGATCCGGCGATGGTCTGGTATCCGCTCATCGACGCGGTGGCGCCGGTGGGCAGCTTGGCGCTGGTGGGGTTGTTGCGGCCGTCCCAGCCGTACGTGGTCTCGTTGCCGCCGCTGCCGTCGCTGCCGGTGCCCATGGCGTCGGTGGCGGTCTTCACGTTGTGGTTGTCGTCGTAGGTGTCCGAGCGGTGGTGGCCGAGCGGGTCGGTCACCTTGGAGACCTCGCCGTCGCTGTCGTGCTCGTACTTCGTCGCGTCTCCGAGCGGGTCGGTGACCGTCGTCGTCCCGGCTCCGTTCGCGTCCGTGTTGGAGTACGCGTACGTGTACGTGGGGCCGGTGGTGGCGTCGGCGCTGGTGGCGCGGAGCATGCTCGTGACCCGGTGAGCGACGTCGTAGGTGAACTTGGTGACGCGGTTCTCCGGGGTGATGATCTTCGTGACGCGGTTGGAGCCGTCGTAGAAGAACTGGGTCTTCTTGCCCGTGGTGTCGGTGATGGCCCGCAGGTTGTCGTAGCCGTCGAGGTCGTAGCGGACGGTGCGCCCGGTGTTGTCGGTGGCGTCCCAGCGCAGTTTGTCGACCGTTTTCTTGATCTCGATCCAGCGGCCGGAACGGGTGTCGGTGACCTTGAATCCGCCGGAGGCGTTCTGGTCGACGGTGAAGACACCGTGATTCTTGTCGGTGACCTTCGTCAGCGTGCCGTTGCTGTTGTAGGTGTCCTTGGATCCGGACTTGCGGTCGGTCAGCGTCCAGGTGCCGTCGCTGTTCTTGGTGAGGTCCTTGGAGTACCCGGCCGGCGTCGTCCAGGCGGACCCGGACGAGGGCTTGGTGAAGGTGACGCTCGCGCCGGAGGTGTCGTAGACGGTGGCTTTGTCTCCTGAATCGACCAGCCAGCGCTCGTAGTTGAGCCACCAGCGCCGCGCCATGCGGCCGTACGAGGAGTCCATCGAGTTGTACGTCTGCGTGAGCTGGAGCTGGTTTCCCACGGCGGCCATGTCGAAGCTGGTCGAGGCCAGCATCAGATTGCCGGTCGAGTAGTTGACCCGCGCCACCAGCGCGTCCGTGATCCGGAAATCGGAGATCCGGTGCCAGGGGATCGCGCCCTGGCCCTGAGGGATCGTCGTGGTCGTCGTCGCGGCGGCGACCTGCCGGGCCGCCGCCGCGTCGGCCGGGGACTCGGCCTTCGCCTTGAATGCGGCCAGGAGCTTCGCGTCGGCGCCGCCGGGCGCCTGCGGTTCCCGGTTCTGCGGCGGCGTGGTCGTACCGACCTTGACGGGAGGGACCGCGTAGTGCGTGTCCCTGCCCCACGCCGACACCGGGCTGTCGGCCGCCGCCACCGAGGTGGTCGCCGGAAGCAGGGACAGGGTGACGGCACCGGTCGTGAGGACCCCGAACGCCGCCGATCTCAGCTTCTTCTGGGTACGCCGACGGCGCGCACTCCGGGTGCGTTGCATAAAGGTTCCCCCACAGGAAGACAAGCCTCGCAGACCCCAATGGTCACGAGGAGCACACAAGCTGACACGGAAACCACACAGGCTGGCCGCCATGCCCCCGAATACAGGACACACACGGACGAGAACAAGCCCCTCCGCATCAGGGGGCAATCGCCATTGATGTCCCCTTTTGATCGCGTTGAGCAACAGTTTCCATAGGGCAACCTGGAAAAGTGGCTGCAAAATGTGGCTGGAAATACTCAACTCATCGACTGGATGGGCGAAAAGAGCCGAGGTGGCGTTCAGATCGCGTCAGGTCCAGACCGGGGTTATAGGCGCTTTGTCCGTAATGGTGTCCTGCTGTGTCTTGAAGTGCCCTACTTAGGGTGATGGGGAAAGTTGACTCCCTGATCGGGTACGCGCGTAGAACGTGCTGGCCGGATCGCGCCCCGACGCGCACACTGACTCCGCCCCACCACCTGTTCACCTGCCCCCACGCAGGTCCCAGCCGTGCGTGCCCCACCTCGCCAGGCCCTCGCCCCTGCCGCCCTTGTCGCGGCGCTGAACGCAGGAGTACCTGTGCACGCCGATATCACCACGCTCAGCAGCGGTCGCGCGACGCGCGTCAGTGGCCGGTTGCTCTGCGCGAGTCTGGGTGCGGCCATGACGGCCTCGGCGCTCGATCTGACCCTCTCCGCGCACCTGCCCGCTTGGTGGCCGGTGCTCTGGACGGTTCTCTGGTGCGCCGTCCCGGTCGCGGCGGCGGCCTGGGCCGTCGCCCGCTACCGGGAGAAGTGGTCAGACGCAGTCGCAGCCCGACGCATAGAGCAGCAGGAAGGCGGCCGTGCAGGTGGTCGCCATGAAGAGGGTCGTGGTGAGGGCGGCGAGGATGCGGGGGCCGCGTTTTCTCGCCGGCTTCCGGTATCGGCGCCACGCGCCGTGCGCGAGGAGCAGGCAGAACACGCCGGCTCCGGCGAGTGTGCCGCGCGGGCTGAACGACCAGCTCAGGTAGGCGATTCCCGCCAGGACTGCAAGTAGCGCGCAGGCGAGCGCGGTGAGCACCAGCTCGGCCACGGCTTCCCCCAAGGTGTCGGCCAGGAACTCACCGAGGCCCTTCCAGAATCCTTCTACGCGCATGAACGTCCCCCATTCCCCCTGCAGCTCTCCGCCGCTACTGGCCCACCCGGCCGTCGATCCGTTCGCGCAGCAGGTCCGCGTGGCCGCTGTGCCTCGCGTACTCGTCGATGCGGTGGATCAGCAGCTCGCGGATCGCGACGTTGTCCCTGCCGACGCGCTCGCCCAGGTCGGTGAACCTGGCCAGCGCCGCGTCCGTCTCCGCCTGCTCGCGCTCCAGGTCGGCGTACGCGGCGTCGACCACGGCCTGCTCGGGGACGGCTCCGTGGAAGTCGGCGTCCTTGGGGCCGTAGAGCTTCGGCAGCGGCTCGTCGAGGGTCAGCCAGGTGCGCCAGTCCCGCTCCACCTCTGCCAGGTGCCGGATCAGGCCGAGCAGGGACATCGTCGACGGCGGGACCGACCGGGTGGCCAGCTGCTCGGGGTCCAGGCCCTCGCACTTCATGAGCAGGGTGATCCGGTAGCTCGTCAGGAAGTCGTGCAGCGTGGCCCGTTCGCCCTCGGGCGCGTTGTCGTTGTCGCGCGGGTCGTCGGCCGGGTCGGTCCACATGTCGGGGTGGACGGTGGCCTGTGTCCAGCGTTCGGGCTGCCCGTTCGTCTCGATCATGCGGGCAGCATCGCACGGACGTGCGGCGCGGGGAGGTGCGATGAGTTGTCGGGTCCGGCAGAGTCTGAACGGGGCAGCCATCACTCCCGACGACAGGAGCATCACTCATGGCCGAGCAATTGCTGCGCGTGCAGAACTTCAATGTGTCCGGTGACGGCTTCGGCGCGGGGGAGGGGCAGAGCCTGGAGCGGCCCTTCGGGCATGCCGATCCGGGGGCCATGTTCGCCTGGTGCGGGGCCACCGCGAGCTGGCCGATGCGGACCGACCCGGGCGGCAGCCGCGGCCTCGACGACTACCTGACCCGGGACTACCCGCGCAACATCGGCGCCGAGATCATGGGCCGCGGCAAGTTCGGCCCGCAGAAGGGCCCTTGGGAGGACCACGAGTGGCAGGGATGGTGGGAGGACGAGCCGCCCTTCCGGACGCCCGTCTTTGTGATGACCCACCACGCCCGGCCCTCGATCACGCTCTCCGACACCACGTTCCACTTCGTCGACGCCGACCCGGCGACCGTCCTCGCCCAGGCGCGCGAGGCGGCCCAGGGCAAGGACGTCCGGCTCGGCGGCGGCGCCACGGTCATCCGCGAGTTCCTCGACGCCGACCTCGTCGACACCCTGCACGTGGCGGTCTCACCGGGCGTGAAGCTCGGCTCGGGATCGCGGCTGTGGGAGTCGCCGGACGAGCTGCGCGACCGGTTCCACCTCGACGTGGTGCCGAGTCCGGGCGGCAGCGTCGTCCATCACCTGTTCTGGCGCAAGTGAGCGCCGGGGCACGTCAGTTGCGGTACCGGTAGAGGATCCGGCCGCGCGTCAGGTCGTAGGGGCTCAGCTCCACGAGCACCCGGTCGAACGGCAGGATCTTGATGTAGTTCTTCCGGATCTTGCCGCTGATGTGCGCGAGCACCTTGTGCCCGTTGGTCAGCTCCACTTGGAAGCTGGCGTTGCGCAGGCACTCGGTGACGGTGCCCTCGATCTCGATTCCAGGGTTTGTCTTCGGCATCAGTGAAGTACTACCTCCAGGTTGGTTCCGACGCGTTCCGCGCCGATGTCGTCGAACAGTGCGGCGGCGGCCGTGTTGGCCGCGCCGATCTCGGCCGTGGCCGCCCGGACCCCCGACCGGTGCAGGTTGCCCAGTACGTCGGCCAGGAGCGCCCGCGCGATTCCGCGCCGCTGCCGGTCCTCCCGTACGGCGAGCAGGCCGATCCTGGGCTGCCGGGGCACCGGCGCCACCCGGATCAGGCCCACGTACCGGTCGCCCTCGGCGGCCACCGCGTACTTCGTCGGGTCGACCACGGTGGCGTCGTCCAGGCGCGGCAGCACCTCGGCCGGCATCTCCCGCCAGCCGAGCGTGGCCTCGACCTCGGCCCGGACCGTACGGTCCAGGTCGCGCAGGGGGTCCTTCTCCGCCGCGCCGAGAGGGAGGATCGTCACGCCCTCGGGCGGGCGTGCCGCGCCGAGGTTCGTCAGCTCCGGGTCGGTGGGCACGCGGTACACGTGCTCGCTGCGCGCGGGTCCGAATCCCGCCCGCTCCCAGCGGGACGCCAGCGCCAGGTCGGCCGCGTCGACCATCGTGTACAGCGGCCTCGGCAGCTCCGCCAGCATGGTGGCGGCGAGGCGATCGAACGCCGTGTCCTGCCAGGAGTCGATGCTCAGGAAGATCCGGCCGTCGTGCCTGCGCCAGGTCTCGCCCCGGCCGACCACCTGATCGTCCTCCAGCGCGTGCCAGTGCCCGTCGGCGACGCGCGCGATCTCTGTTGTGTCCATAGGTCTCTGCCTCTCGGAATCGCCCAGTACAGGCGCTCCCGGCGACCTATGTCAGCTGCCGGCCCGTGAGGAAGAGGAGAGCACCCACGTGCGTACTGCTGTCATGGGTCCCACCTCCTCGGGCTGCATCACGGTTCGGGCCAGACTGTAAGCGCCGCGATGCCGTCCCGTCCACGTAATTAAGCGCGGGGCAGTTCGAGGAAGGCCGCCCAAGCGCTGGGCGCGACCGTGAAGTGGGGGCCTTCGGTGTTCTTGGAGTCGCGGATGTGGATGGCTGTGGGGTGGGCGGCCACCTCTACGCAGGCGCCGCCTTCGCTGCCGCTGTAGCTCGACTTCCGCCAGTCGTGAGCGACTTCGAGGCACTGGCCACCTTCGCTGCCGCTGTAGCTCGACTTGAACCAGTTCCGTGCGGTGTTCATCGGTCTCCTAGCAGCCGGTCCAGCAGGCCCTTGGACTGCTCGGGCGTGAGGGCCTGTGATCGCAGCATCGCATACTTGCGCGCCAGGATGGACACTTCGTCCGGGGTGGAAACCCACTGGCTGCCGCGCTGCGACTCGGTGTACGCGAGCTGCTGATGCTCGGGGGTTTCCAGGAGAATGAAAGCACCGTCGAGCCCAGCGTGTGCCGGGGCGTCCAGCGGTAGGAACTGCAAGGCCAATCCGGGTAGTTCCGCACACTCTCGCAGGTGTCGCAACTGCTCCGCGCGTGCCAGAGGTTCGAGATAGGCCAGCTTCAGTGCGGCCTCCCAGACGACGAAGCTCAGAGTCGGCGGACACTTGCGCTGCAAGATCTCTTGGCGCTCGACGCGGGCGGCCGTCTTCGTCGCGATCTCGTCCTCGTCATACGCAGGCACACGGTTGCGCAGCACCGTGCGGGCACAGTCCTCGGTCTGAAGAATGCCGGGCACGGCCAAGACGTCGTACCACGACAACGCGATGGCCTCCCGCTCATGCGCCATGTACTGCTCCGCGTACAGCGGGAACTGGTCGATCTCCGGCATCGCCATCACCGCGGTCTCCAACGCACCCTTGGTGTCCAGGAGTTGATCCATCTGCCGGGCGGTGTCCACGAGCAGAGGCCGCCTGCCCTGCTCATACGCCGCAATGGTCGACTCTGCGATCACCAGCCTGGCGCCGAGCGTCGCCTGGGTGTACCCGGCCGCCTTGCGGAACAGGGCGAGCAGTTCACCGACCATCCTCAACGCCGACGGATTCTTCGGCGGACGCTTCCCAGGGCTCATGACGGTCAATCTCCCCGCCCCCGCTCTCCCTCGACCCCACTCCAACCCCGACAAAAAATCTGTCGGGGTCCACGGACTGTCCCGAGTGAATCACCCTCCGCGACATTGCCGCCCATGAACCAGGAATTCCGCGAACGCTTCTACCGCCGGGAACGCCAATCGGTGCCCGCCGCCCGCGACTTCACCCAGGCCGCCCTCGCAGCCTGGCAAAAGACGAGCCGCGCGGACGACATCCTGCTCTGCGTCAGCGAGTTGACGACCAACGCCCTCCTCCACGGCGTCCCGCCCGGCCGGGGCTTCCTGCTCAGGATCACGCACGCCGACGACACGGTCCGCGTAGAAGTCCACGACAGCGGCCCCGGAACCCCCACCGTCCCCCAGCGGAGCGCCACCGCCGAGAACGGCCGGGGCCTGCTTCTCGTCGAGGCGCTGGCCGACAAGTGGGGCGTGGGGGAGCGGGACCCCGGCAAGGAGGTGTGGTGCGAGTTCGGGCCGGGAACGGCGCAGGCCCCGCCGGAAGATCCCGACGGGGCCCGCACCGTTCACAAGGTCGACTACGACAGCAGCTCCACCTCCGCGACGGTCGCCGCGCCACCCGTGAACACGAGGCGGTAGTGCGCGTACGAACCCGGCTTCGGCACCGAGAACGCCCGGGTCTGCTTGTCCCAGGCGAAGGACTCACCGGACCGCTCGTCGAGCGTCTTCCAGGTCGTGCCGTCGGCCGACGCCTCCAGCTTCCAGCCCGTCGGGGCCTTCGCCTTGTCGGCGGACGTCAGCGTGTACTGCACGGCCTTCGTGCCGTCCGCCGGGACCGGCAGGTCGGCCGACTCGACGCTCGCCGACGTGGCCGAGGTGTTGTCGAAGAGCGGACCCGAGCCCGTGATCGCGTCCTTGCGGGGCACGGCCACCTTGTCGTCCTTGGTGATGGACGTCGGTCCGGCGTCCTTGCCCGTGCCCCACGACGACGGCTTGTCGCCCATGGCGAACTCGATGACACCGCCCTTGGAGACGACCGAGTTCGGCAGCGAGGTCTTCGACCAGGTCTTGCCGTTGACCTTCACGCCCTGCACGTAGACGTTCTTGGCGCTGTTCCTCGGCGCCTTGACGACCAGGTCGCGGCCGTTCTCCAGGTGCAGGGTCATCTTGGTGAACTGCGGGGAGCCGATGGCGAATTCGCCGCTGCCCATGACGAGCGGGTAGAAGCCCATGGACGAGAAGAGGTACCAGGCCGACTGCTCGCCGTTGTCCTCGTCGCCGTGGTAGCCCTGCCCGATCTCCGAGCCGGTGTAGAGACGGGACAGCACCTCGCGCACGTTCTTCTGCGTCTTCCACGGCTGGCCGGCCGCGTCGTACATGTACGTGACGTGGTGCGCGACCTGGTTGGAGTGGCCGTACTGGCCCATCCGCACGTCACGCGCCTCGGTCATCTCGTGGATGACCCCGCCGTACGACCCGGCGACGTCCGCCGAACCGGTCTCCGGCGTCGAGAAGTACGTGTCCAGCTTCTTCGCCAGACCGGCCTGGCCGCCGTACAGGTTCGCGAGACCCTTGGTGTCCTGCACCGCGGTGAAGGCGTAGCCCCAGCCGTTCGTCTCGGTGTAGTCGTAGCCCCAGATCGCCGGGTTGAAGTCCTCCGACTTCACCCGCCAGTCGCCCTTGGCGCTCTTGCCCTGGAAGAAGCCCGTACCGGCGGCCTTGTCGTCGAACATGTTGACGTAGTCGCGGGCCCGGTTGAGGAAGTACTCCGACTCCTCCTGGTACTGCTTCTTGCCGGTCTTCTTGTAGAGGGCCTGGCCCATCTGCGCGATGCCGTAGTCGTTGAGGTAACCCTCCAGGGCCCACGACATGCCCTCGTGCGTGTCCGTCGACGTGTAGCCGAGGAACGGCGAGGTGTCCATGCCCTTGCGGCCCACGCCCGACTGCGGCGGCACCACGGTCGCGTTCTTCACGGCCGCCTTGTAGGCGTCCTCCGCGTCGAAGTCCACGCCCTTGACGTACGCGTCGGCGAACGCCACGTCCGAGGACGTACCGGTCATCAGGTCCGCGTAACCCGGCGAGGACCAGCGCGAGATCCAGCCGCCGTCCTTGTACTGCTGCACGAACCCGTCGACCATCTCGCCCGCCTTGTCCGGCGTGAGCAGCGAGTAGGCCGGCCAGGTCGTCCGGTAGGTGTCCCAGAAGCCGTTGTTGACGTACGGCTTGCCCTCGACGATCTTCGCGCCGGTGTGCGTCGGGGTGTCGGGACCCGGCATCGCGGAGAACGGCGACGCGTACTTGTACGTCGACTTGCCGTCCGAACGGACCTTCTCGAACGCCGAGTTGGGGTACAGGTACAGCCGGTAGAGCGAGGAGTACAGCGTCGTGAGCTGGTCCTGCGTAGCGCCCTCGACCTCCACCTTGTTCATGATCCGGTCCCACTGGGCGCGCGCCGCGTTCTTCACCGAGGTGAAGGACCGGTTCCCGGGGATCTCCTGCGCCAGGTTGTCCTTCGCCTGGTCTATGGAGATCAGCGAGGTCGCCAGGCGCAGCGTGACCGTCCGGTCCTTGCCCGCGTCGAAGGTGAAGTGCCCCTTCACCCCGGAGGCGTCGGCGTCCTTGACCGGCTTGTCGAAGGTGCCGTACACGAACAGGCGGGTCGCGCCCGTCGACAGACCCGACTTCACGTCCGAGTAGCCGGTGACGACGCCGTTGTCCTTGTCGAGCGTCAGGCCGCCCTGCTCGGAGACGTTGTCGAAGACGACGCTCGCGTCCGCGCCCGGGTAGCTGAAGCGCAGCGCGGCCGCGTGGTCGGTCGGAGCCATCTCCGCCCGCACACCGTTCTCGAACGTCACGCCGTAGTAGTACGGGCGGGCCGTCTCGTTGTCGTGGCGGAACGGCAGCGCCCGGCCGGACCGTGACGTGTCCAGCGCGTCACCGGACTTCGCCGACGGCATGATCTGGAACGTCTGGCGGTCACCCATCCACGGGCTCGGCTCGTGGCTCGCCGCCAGCGCCTCCATCGTGGGCAGGTTGTCCGCGTTGTTGTCGCGCGCGTAGTCGTACAGCCAGCTGTCCGAGCCCGCGTTCGTCACCGGGGTCCAGAAGTTGAACCCGTTCGGGACGGCCGTCGCCGGGAACGTGTTGCCGCGCGAGAACCCGCCGCTGGAGTTCGTCCCGCGGGTCGTCGACGCGTAGTCGCTCAAGTGCGCCTTCGGGGCCGCCGGCCGTGCCTGCTTCACCGAGATGTCGTCGAGCCAGCCGCGGAACTTCGCCGGGCCCTTCGCCGAGTCGTACCCGACGAGGATCCGGTCGATCGTCTTCCCGGCCGCGACCGAGCCGATCGACGACTTCACGGCGTTCCACTGGTTCACGTACAGCCGCTTGGCGTCGCCCTGGCCGCGCGGGGTCAGCAGACCGCCGTTGGAGTCGACCGCCTTCAGGTCGCTCAGGTACGTGCCGTCGGTGAAGGCGAGGTCGACCGAGACGTTCGTGGCGTCGTAGTCGCGGTCGCCGTCCGCCATCTGCGGGAAGATCTTGTACGACAGCTCGGTGTTCCGCGCGACCTTCACGTCGACGTCGAAGACCTTGTTGTACGAGTACGCGCGGCCGTCCGTCTTGTGCGTGCCCGCGTAGCGCAGCGCGTACTTGCCCGTGAAGCCCGCGCCCGCCTTGGCCGTCGGCGAGCCGCTGGGACCCTTGTCGACGAGCGACAGCATGTCCTCGGGCACCGGCGCCTGCTCGTCACCCGTGGACAGCTGGAGATCGGCCAGCTGGGTCGCGTCGCCCGCGCCGTTGTTCTTGGTGAACTCGACGCGGAAATGCGCGTATTCGGCCGGCTTCTCCAGCTCGTACTTCTTCGTCTGGAACCGCTTGTCGAAGCTCTCGCCGGTGCGGGAATCGAGAGTGGTCCAGTCCTTTCCGTCCGCCGAACCCTTGAGGACCCAGTCCTTCGGGTCGCGCTCGTCGTGGTCGTTGGCCGACGTCAGCACGTAATTGGTGATCTTGAGCGGGGTGTCGAGGTCGTACTCGACCCAGGCGGTCGGCGTGAACGCCAGCCACTTCGTGCTCGACTCGCCGTCGGTGAGATTCGCCGCGACCTCACCGCCGCCGCTGTTCTCGCCGCTCGCCCGGACCTCGGTCACATGGCCGTTCACATTGCCCGGAACTCCGCCGGTGTAGGCGCCGTCGACCCCGGACGCCCGTTTGCTGCCGTCCGGGCCGGTGTCGACCGTGTTCAGCCAGTCGGGGACGGGTTGCCCCGCTTCGAAGGAGGAGCTGAACTCCGTGTCGGTGTGCGGCTTGTGGGGCGATGCCGCGACGGCGGCACCCTGCCCGGCCGCCGTGAGTACCAGTGCGGCCGCGCCCAGTGCGGCCGTGGACGCGAATCTGTGTCGGGTTCTTTTGTTCTGCGTGGGGCCCTGCATGAGACGTGCACCCTCCGGCGACCGTAGACAACGTTGTCAGTTCGCTGCGCAAGGTCCAGTAGGGCGTCAAGTGACGCTTGGTGTCAAGGGTGTTGAAAGCCAGTGCACGGGTTCGACGCGCGGGGTGAATTTACGGTTCCGCGTACACCCTTTGTAGGCAAGGAAGTTGGGACGCTCGACAAAGCCCGCCGTGCGGCTTATTTCCGGGAGGTCTCAACTCGGAAAAGACCGGCGTCCAAACCTGCATTCGATCTTGCCCAGCTCACAGGGAGTGGACTATACCTGTCGGCGTCCGGCCAGGCCCGCGTTCAGGCCGTGGCGGGACCGGGGGGACAGGGGGAAACGGCGGGGCGCGCGCAGCGTCCCGGTATCCGTGCATCGCCCCTCCAACCGGCTTGTTCCGCACCACCCAGCTCCATCTGCGTTCCCCCTCAGCAGGGGTACAACACAGCACATCACCGCGGTGCCGGGGAGGATCCGGTTCACCGCCTGAGTCCTGGAGAAGGCGAGGACTTGAGCATGGGATCCACTTCCGACCAGCACGGTAACGGTGGCGTCGGCCGTCGCACCCTGATCAAGCGCTCCGCGGCCCTCGGCATCGTCTCGGTGCCGGCCGTGAGCCTGCTGTCCGCGTGCGCGAGCGGTGACAGCGGCAGTGACGACAAGGTCAAGAAGGGTACGAAGTCCAAGAACAACCCGCTGGCGGTCAATGAGAGCGCGGCGCTGTCCGTGGTCATCTTCGACGGCGGTTTCGGCACCAAGTACGCCACCGACGCCAACGCCCAGTACAAGAAGGCGTTCCCCAAGGCGAAGGTCAACTTCCACGCCACCCAGAAGATCCAGTCCGAGCTTCAGCCGAAGTTCAACGGCGGCACCCCGCCGGACCTGATCGACAACTCGGGCGCCGAGCAGATGGACATGGGTGTCCTCGTCGGCAAGAAGCAGCTCGCCGACCTGACCCCGCTCCTGGACGCGCCGTCCGTCGACGACCCGAGCAAGAAGGTTCGCGACACCCTGCGGCCGGGCATCGTCGAGATGGGCCAGTTCGACGGCGACCCGGTGTGGATCATGTACTACGCGTACACGGTCTACGGCGTCTGGTACTCGCAGACGGCCCTGGACAAGCTGGACTCGCAGTACCCCGAGGACTGGGACGCGATGCTGGCCCTGTGCGCCAAGGCGAAGAAGAAGGGCATCGCCGGCTGGACGTACGCGGGCAAGTACCCGTACTACCTCCCCTTCTCGCTGTACCCGTTCATCGCCAAGATCGGTGGCCGCGAGGTCCTCGACAAGATCGACAACCTGGAGCCGAACGCCTGGAAGGACCCGGCCGTCAAGGCCGCCTTCGAGGCCTACTACGAGCTGTACAAGAAGGGCTACATCCTCAAGGGCACGCCCGGTATCGACCACATCCAGTCGCAGACCGAGTGGGCCAAGGGCAAGGCGCTGTTCATCCCGAACGGCTCCTGGGTGGAGAACGAGTCGGCGAAGGTCATCCCGAAGGACTTCAACCTGGCCGTCGGCGCGCCTTCCAGCCTCGACTCCAGCGACAAGATGCCGTTCGGCACCATCTGGGCGTCCGGCGGCGAGCCGTTCATCGTCCCGGCCAAGGCGGCCAACGTCGAGGGCGGCATGGAGCAGCTGCGCATCATGCTCAGCGAGGCCTCGTCGAAGAACTTCACCAGCCAGGTGAAGTCGCTGTCGGCCTTCAACGGCGGCACCGACGGCATCGAGCTGACCCCGGGCCTCAAGTCCGGTGTCGCGGCCCTGGAGAAGGCCGGCGACAACGTCGTCAACCCGCGCCTCCAGGACTGGTACGTGAAGCTCCAGAAGGAGCAGATCGGCGTCGCCGGGCTCGGCGAGATGATGGCGGGCCGCCTCACCCCGGCCGAGGCCATCAAGAAGATCCAGGGCTACGCGGACGCGGCGGCCAAGGACCAGTCGGTCAAGCACTACAAGCACCAGTAAGCGACAGGCGGAAGAACAGCACGTGCGCACAAGTCCACTGGTGCGGCACCCGCACAGCGATCGGGGTCGGTAACCATGCAACACGGCAAGTACCGCTTCATTGTGGGGTTCTTGGTGGCCCCCCTGGCGTTGTACGCCATCTTCGTCATCTGGCCGTTCATCCAGTCGATCTACTACTCGTTCACCGACTGGACCGGCCTGAGCCCCGACTTCAAGATGGTGGGCTTCGACAACTACACACGCCTGCTGCACGACGACATCTTCTGGAAGTCGCTGCAGCACAGTGTGATCTTCGTGGTGCTGTTGCCCCTGGTGACACTGAGCCTCGCGCTGTTCTTCGCCTTCATGCTGAACGTCGGGGGGCGGCGCCGTAAGGGCGCCGCCGTCGCCGGCGTCCGCGGCTCCGGCTTCTACAAGATCGCGTACTTCTTCCCGCAGGTCCTCTCGGTCACGATCGTGGCCCTGCTGTTCCGCTTCATCTACAACCCCAGCGGCGGCCTGCTGAACTCGGCGCTCGACGCCATCGGCCTCGGCAGCTTCCAGCCCCAGTGGCTGGGCGACCCGACCTGGGCGCTCTGGGCGGTCATGGCCGTCCTGGTCTGGAGCACCGTCGGCTTCTTCGTCGTCCTCTTCTCCGCGGGCATGGCGTCCATCCCCAAGGACTTCTACGAGGCGGCGCTGCTCGACGGCGCCAGCCGCATCACGACCTTCTTCAAGATCACCCTGCCGCTGCTGTGGGACACCATCCAGTCCGGCTGGGTGTACATGGGCATCCTCGCGCTCGGCGCGGAGGCGTTCTCGGCGGTGAACATCATGACCGTCGGTCCCGGCGGCCCCGACTACTCGACCACCGTGCTGCCGCTGTACGTGTACCAGTCGGCGTTCCGTGACGCGAACGCCGCTTACGCGACCACCATCGGCGTCGCGCTCCTCATCGTCACGCTGCTGTTCGCGGCGATCGTGATGCGTCTTGGCCGGCGCGATCGGCTGGAGTACTGATGAAGACCACTGACACCCCGCCCCCCGCCGACCCGAAGACGGACGCCGCCGGGCGGATCCCCGGTCAGCGGGTGGGCGAGCAGGACGCTCCCGACTCGGGGAAGAGCATCTCGGGCAGCACCCTCAACGTCTTCTCGCACGGCGTCCTGATCATCTGGGCGATCATGGTGGTGCTGCCGCTCCTCTGGGCGGTCATGACGTCCTTCAAGGACGACAACTCCATCCTGAGCACCCCGTGGGCGCTCCCCGACAAGCTGCACTTCGAGAACTGGTCGCGCGCCTGGTCGTCGGCGCACATGAGCGAGTACTTCCTCAACACGATCATCGTCGTGGGCTTCTCGCTGGTCGGCACGCTCGTGCTCGGCTCGATGGCGGCCTATGTGCTGGCGCGCTTCGAGTTCCCCGGCAACCGGTTCATCTACTTCCTGTTCGTCGGCGGCATGAGCTTCCCGATCATGCTGGCCCTGGTGCCGTTGTTCTACGTCATGAACAACATGCAGCTGCTGAACACGATCCCCGGCCTGATCCTGGCCTACATCGCGTACTCGCTGCCGTTCACGGTGTTCTTCCTGACGTCGTTCTTCCGGACCCTGCCGTCCTCGATCGCCGAGGCCGCCTTCGTCGACGGCGCCTCCCACACCCGTACGTTCTTCCAGATCATGCTGCCCATGGCCAAGCCCGGCCTGATCAGCGTGGGCATCTTCAACTTCCTCGGGCAGTGGAACCAGTACATGCTTCCGACGGTGCTCTTCAACGGAGACAAGAAGGTCCTCGCCCAGGGCCTGGTCGAGCTGGCCACCAGCCAGGGCTACAAGGGTGACTACTCCGGGCTCTTCGCGGGTCTGGTGATGGCGATGCTGCCCATCCTGGCCGCGTACATCATCTTCCAGCGGCAGGTGGTGCAGGGGCTCACCGCGGGGGCGCTCAAGTAACGCTCTCCACCTCTTGCGCGACCGGGCTCCGGCCCCGGAGAGACGCCTCTCCGGGGCCGGAGCCCTGCGTGTGGAGGGGATACCGGCGGTAGCCCCCGGCGGACACGGCCTGGAACCGATTTCCGTCAAGGGCTTGACGCCACTGGCCGGTTCAGCAGAGCTTGGAGTTCATAACTTGTACAAGGTTCGGTCACCCAGGGTGACGCGAGCCACGGATAAGGGTGGGTCAATGGAGACTCCGGGGTCGCAGTCGTCGCTGCACCGGGCCAATCTGGAGCGGGTCGTGCGCGCCGTACGACTCGCCGGTTCGCTCACGCAGGCGGAGATCGCGAGGACGACGGGCCTGTCCGCGGCGACCGTCTCCAACATCGTCCGGGAGCTCAAGGACGGGGGAACGGTCGAGGTGACCCCCACCTCGGCCGGGGGCCGCAGGGCCCGCAGCGTCTCGCTCAGCGGGGACGCGGGCATCGTGATCGGTGTCGACTTCGGCCACACGCACCTGCGGGTCGCGATCGGCAATCTGGCGCACCAGGTGCTCGCCGAGGAGTCCGAGCCGCTGGACGTGGACGCGTCCGCCGCGCAGGGCTTCGACCGTGCGGAGGAGCTGGTCGAGCGGCTGATCGCGGCGACCGGCGTGGACCGCACCAAGGTGGCCGGCGTCGGTCTCGGCGTGCCCGGCCCCATCGACGTGGAGAGCGGCACGCTCGGCTCCACCTCGATCCTGCCGGGCTGGACCGGAACCCGGCCCGCCGAGGAGCTGAGCAGGCGGCTCGGCGTCCCCGTGCACGTCGACAACGACGCCAACCTCGGCGCGCTCGGCGAGCTGGTCTGGGGGAGCGGTCGCGGGGTCAAGGACCTCGCCTACATCAAGGTCGCCAGCGGTGTCGGCTCCGGCCTGGTCATCGAGGGGAAGATCTACCGCGGCCCCGGGGGCACCGCGGGCGAGATCGGGCACATCACGCTCGACGAGTCGGGCCCGGTCTGCCGCTGCGGCAACCGCGGCTGCCTGGAGACCTTCACCGCGGCGCGCTACGTCCTGCCGCTGCTCCAGTCCAGCCACGGCACCGATCTGACCATGGAGGGCGTCGTGCGGCTCGCGCGCGACGGCGATCCCGGGTGCCGCCGCGTCATCGCGGACGTGGGCCGGCACATCGGCTCCGGAGTGGCCAATCTCTGCAATCTGCTCAACCCCAGCAGGGTCGTCCTCGGGGGCGATCTGGCGGAGGCCGGAGAGCTGGTCCTGGGGCCCATCAGGGAGTCCGTGAGCCGCTACGCGATCCCCAGCGCCGCCCGCCAACTCTCCGTCCTTCCTGGGGCGTTGGGCGGCCGTGCGGAGGTGCTCGGGGCGCTCGCCCTGGCGCTCAGCGAAATGGGCGATTCGACCCTTTTGGAAGGGATTGGCGGGGGCTCTGTTCCCGCTGCTACACCTGCCTTCACTTAGAGAACGCATGACACCGTTGCCATCTCGTTAAGTATTTACTCCTTGACGCTTGTGTTGCGGCCGAGTTGACTCCCAGCTACCTCGGCCGCAACGACGCGGCCTCGTCAGGGAGGTTTCTGAAGTGAACACGCGTATGCGTCGTGCGGCCTTTGCTTTCTGCGCCACCGCCATGGCTGTCTCTCTCGCCGCCTGTGGCTCCGCCAAGGAGTCCAAGGGTGACAGCGGCAAGTCCAGCGGCGACTCCAAGAAGGGCGACGCCATCACCGTCGGCCTGCTGCTCCCGGAGAACCAGACGGCTCGTTACGAGAAGTTCGACAAGCCGATCATCGAGAAGCAGATATCCCAGCTCACCAAGGGCAAGGGCAAGGTCGAGTACCTCAACGCGAAGCAGGACGTCAACCTGCAGTCGCAGCAGATCGACACGATGATCACCAAGAAGGTCGACGTCCTGATCCTGGACGCGGTCGACTACAAGGCCGTCGCCTCGGGCGTGAAGAAGGCCAAGGACGCCGGTATCCCCGTCGTCGCCTACGACCGCCTGGCCGAGGGCCCGATCGCCGCCTACACCTCGTTCGACAACACCGAGGTCGGCAAGACCCAGGGCAAGGCCCTGCTGGACGCCATGGGCTCGGACGCCAAGCCCAGCACCAAGATCGTCATGATGAACGGCGCGGTCACCGACCCGAACGCCAAGCAGTTCAAGGACGGCGCGCTCTCGGTGCTCAAGGGCAAGGTGGACATCGCCAAGTCCTACGACACCAAGGAGTGGAAGCCGGAGAACGCCAACTCCAACATGGAAGGCGCCATCTCCGCGCTCGGCAAGGACAAGATCAAGGGCGTCTACTCCGCCAACGACGGCATGGCCGGCGGCATCATCACCGCGCTCAAGGGCGCGGGCCTGAGCAAGCTTCCCCCGGTCACGGGCCAGGACGCCGAGCTCGCCGGTGTGCAGCGCATCATCACCGGTGACCAGAACATGTCGGTCTTCAAGTCGTACCCGCAGGAGGCCGAGACCGTCGCCAAGATGGCCGTCGCGGTCGCCAAGACGGGCAAGATCGACTCGGCCGGTCTGACCACCAGCACGGTCGACAGCGGCACCGACAAGGGCATCGCCTCGGTCATCGTGCCGGTCGTCTCCCTGACCCAGAAGAACATCAAGGAGACCGTCATCGACCAGGGTTACTACACCCTGGACGAGATCTGCACGCCGAAGTACAAGTCGGCCTGCGACAAGCTCGGCCTCAAGTAAGCCGATCGGGGCCACCGGGTCCGGCGCGTCCACCGACCCGCCGACCCGGCAACTCCCCGGTTCTGCACGGGACGTGCGCCCTCTTCCCAGTGGCGCTCCCGCAGAAGACACGTCCGGCGCCCCGCCGCCGACAGCCCCGCAGCTCAACGGCGCGGCGCCGGACGGAACAACCCCCCTCATTCTTCTTGGTTCAACCTCCCGCCGGGTCAGGCCTTTGGCGGCGAAGGAGATGGTTCACGTGTCCGCTACGCCTGTGCTGGCGTTGCGCGGGGTCTCGAAGCGATTCGGTGCCGTTCAGGCGCTCACCGACGTCGAGCTCGAGGTCCACGCCGGAGAGGTGGTCGCCCTCGTCGGCGACAACGGCGCCGGAAAGTCCACCCTTGTCAAGACGATCGCCGGCGTGCACCCCATCGATGACGGCGTCATCGAGTGGGACGGCAAGGCCGTCGCGGTCAACAAGCCGCACGACGCCCAGAACCTGGGCATCGCGACCGTCTACCAGGACCTCGCGCTGTGCGACAACATCGATGTCGTCGGCAATCTGTTCCTGGGCCGTGAGATCAAGCGCCGTGGCGTCCTCGACGAGGTCGAGATGGAGCGCCGCTCCATGGAGCTGCTCAAGACCCTGTCGATCCGCATCCCCAGCGTGCGGATCCCGATCGCCTCGCTCTCCGGCGGTCAGCGCCAGGTCGTGGCCATCGCCCGCTCCATGCTCGGTGAGCCCAAGCTCGTCATCCTCGACGAGCCGACGGCGGCCCTCGGTGTCGAGCAGACCGCCCAGGTCCTCGACCTCGTGGAGCGTCTTCGCGAGCGCGGGCACGCGGTCGTCCTCATCAGCCACAACATGGCCGATGTGAAGGCCGTCGCCGACAAGGTCGCCGTGCTCCGGCTCGGCCGCAACAACGGCGTGTTCGAGGTCAAGACGACCTCGCAGGAAGAGATCATCTCCGCCATCACCGGCGCCACGGACAACGCCGTGACCCGTCGTGCGGCGCGCAGCAACGCGGAGGCTCAGAAGTGAGCATCGACAAGGGCTCCAACGTGAGCACGGACAAGACCGACGCGTCCCCGGCCACGGTGGAGGCCGCCCCCGCGGCCGCCGGCGCGTCCGTCACCGCCGTCGACCCCCGCCTTCTGGTGCGCGAGCAGGGCTTCGCGGGATACATCAGCGAGTTCAAGCGCAAGATCAAGGGCGGCGACCTGGGTGCGATACCCGTCGTCATCGGCCTGATCGTCATCTGCGCGGTCTTCCAGAGCCTCGACTCGGCCTTCCTGGGGGCCGAGAACCTGAGCAACCTCGGCGTCCAGATGGTCGCCACCGGCATGATGTCCATCGGCATCATCTTCGTGCTGCTGCTCGGTGAGATCGACCTGTCGGTCGGCTCCGTCTCCGGCGTCTCCTCGGCGGTTCTCGCCGTCATGAGCGTCACGCACGGAGTGAACGAGTGGCTCGCCATCCTGGTGTCGCTCGCGGGCGGTGCCGTGATCGGAGCCGTGCACGGCTGGTTCTTCGCCCGGCTGGGCGCACCGGCCTTCGCGGTGACGCTGGCGGGTCTGCTGTTCTGGAACGGCTTCATGCTCCAGGTCCTCGGCGACAACGGCACGATCAACATCGACGGCGACGGCGTGGTGGGCCACCTCACGGGCTACTACTTCTCGGACGTGGCCGCCGCGTACGGGCTCGCGGTCATCGTCGTCGCGGCCTACTTCCTGTCGGCGTTCTTCGGCGCGCGCCGCCGTGCCGCCGCCGGGATCCCGTCCCGTCCGCTGAGCGACATCCTGCTGCGGACCGTGCTTCTCGCGATCGCGGCGTTCGGCGCCGCGGCGGTCTTCAACCAGTACAAGGGTCTGCCGCTCGCGGTCCTGCTGTTCGCCGTCGCGCTCGTCGTCACCGACTTCGTGCTGCGCCGCACCTCGTACGGCCGCAAGGTCTTCGCGCTCGGCGGCAGCGTCGAGGCGTCCCGCCGTGCCGGTATCAACGTGATCGCCGTCCGCATCTCCGTCTTCGCCATCTCCGGCCTCTTCGCCTCGATCGGCGGCCTCTTCTGGGCCTCCAAGATCGCGGCGGCGAACCAGAGCGCGGGCGCCGGCGACCTGCTGATGAACGTCATCGCCGCGGCCGTGATCGGTGGCACCAGCCTCTTCGGTGGCCGGGGCCGCACCTGGAACGCGCTGATCGGTGTGCTGGTGATCACCTCGATCCAGTCCGGCCTGGCGCTGGAGGGCATCGCGACCGCGATCCAGCAGATGATCACGGGCGCCGTGCTTCTCATCACGGTCGTCATCGACTCCGTCACCCGCAAGACCCAGAAGTCGGCCGGCCGCGCCTGACCCCTTCTGAGCTGGGATTCCCGGACTGACTGTGCCCGGTGTCAACGGTGACGCCGGGCACAGTCATGCCCCGAACGCACGGCCCGGACGCCGCTCGCAACGGCGGAACATTAGACTCGACAGACCCGGCAAGCTCGAACAGCTCAACCAGCTACTACAGCTCTACTGCAAGGAGGCACGGGTGCCGCTGCTGACCCGCATCACGGGACCGCGCGATCTGGACCGGCTCAGCCTGGAGCAGCTGGACCAGCTGGCAGGAGAGATCCGGACCTTCCTCGTCGACGCGGTTTCCAAGACCGGCGGCCACCTCGGGCCGAACCTCGGCGTGGTCGAGCTCACCATCGCCCTGCACCGGGTCTTCGAGTCGCCGCAGGACAAGATCCTCTTCGACACCGGTCACCAGTCCTACGTGCACAAGCTGCTCACCGGCCGCCAGGACTTCTCCCGGCTGAAGATGAAGGGCGGCCTGTCCGGCTACCCCTCGCAGGCCGAGTCCGAGCACGACGTCATCGAGAACAGCCACGCCTCCACGGTCCTCGGCTGGGCCGACGGCATCGCCAAGGCGAACGAGCTGCGCCGCACCGACGACCACGTCGTCGCGGTCATCGGCGACGGCGCGCTCACCGGCGGCATGGCCTGGGAGGCGCTGAACAACATCGCGGCCGCCAAGGACCGCCCGCTGGTGATCGTCGTCAACGACAACGAGCGCTCCTACGCGCCCACCATCGGCGGCCTCGCCAACCACCTGGCGACCCTGCGCACCACGGACGGCTACGAGCGCTTCCTGGCCCGCGGCAAGGACCTCCTGGAGCGCACCCCGGTCGTCGGCAAGCCCCTCTACGAGACGCTGCACGGCGCCAAGAAGGGCCTGAAGGACTTCATCGCCCCGCAGGGCATGTTCGAGGACCTCGGCCTGAAGTACGTCGGCCCCATCGACGGCCACGACATCGAGGCCCTGGAGTCGGCCCTCATCCGCGCCAAGCGGTTCGGCGGCCCGGTCATCGTGCACTGCCTCACCGAGAAGGGCCGCGGCTACCGCCCGGCCCTGGAGGACGAGGCCGACCGCTTCCACGGCATCGGCCCGATCCACCCCGACACCGGCCTGCCGATCAAGGCCGCGGGCGCCGACTGGACCTCGGTCTTCGGCGACGAGATGCTCAAGCTGGGCCAGGAGCGCGAGGACATCGTCGCGATCACCGCGGCCATGCTCCAGCCGGTCGGCCTGGAGAAGTTCGCCAAGGCCTTCCCCGACCGCGTCTACGACGTCGGCATCGCGGAGCAGCACGGCGCGGTCAGCGCGGCGGGCCTCGCCACCGGCGGCCTGCACCCGGTCTTCGCCGTCTACGCGACGTTCCTCAACCGCGCCTTCGACCAGGTCCTCATGGACGTCGCCCTGCACAAGTGCGGCGTGACGTTCGTGCTCGACCGGGCCGGCGTCACCGGCACCGACGGCGCCTCGCACAACGGCATGTGGGACATGTCGCTGCTCCAGGTCGTCCCCGGCATCCGGATCGCCGCGCCGCGCGACGCCGACCAGGTCCGCGCCCAGCTGCGCGAGGCCGTCCAGGTCGAGGACGCGCCCACGGTCGTGCGCTACTCCAAGGGCGCGGTCGGCCCGGCCGTCGAGGCGGTCGGCACGGTCGGCGGCATGGACGTGCTCCGCGAGCCGGGTTCCGACCGGCCCGACGTGCTCCTGGTCTCGGTCGGCGCCCTCGCGCCCATGTGCCTGGAGATCGCCGACCTGCTCGACAAGCAGGGCATCACCACGACCGTCGTCGACCCGCGCTGGGTCAAGCCGGTCGACGAGGCGATGGCCCCGCTCGCCGAGCGCCACCGCGTCGTCGTCACCGTCGAGGACAACTCCCGCGTCGGCGGTGTCGGCTCCTCGATCGCGCAGGCCCTGCGCGACGCGGGCGTCGACGTGCCGCTGCGCGACTTCGGCATCCCGCCGCGCTTCCTCGACCACGCCTCCCGCAAGGAGGTCATGGCGGAGATCGGCCTCACGGCCCCGGACATCGCCCGCCAGGTCACCGGCCTGGTGTCGAAGCTGGACGGCCGCCGGGAGCACTCCGTCGCCGAGGAGATGGAGCCGGCGCGCGACTGATCGTCGTACCGACCCGATGGGCCGGTCGAGCCACCTTCGGGTGGTTCGACCGGCCCATTCGCGTGAATACCCGTGACTGACCGGGTATCCGGTGCCTACTCGTCCCGATCATGTCGAGACGGAGGAGCGAGCCGCATGGAGGTATGCCGGTGACCACGCAACCAGACACAGGCCCAGGACAGGGCACGCGCCGCACGACCGGCCTGTTGCGCACCAAGTCCATCGAGCAGTCCATCAAGGACACCGAAGAGCCCGAGCACCGGCTCAAGAAGTCCCTCTCCGCGCTCGACCTCACCGTCTTCGGCGTCGGGGTCGTCATCGGCTCCGGCATCTTCGTCATCACCGGCACCGCCGCCACCGACTACGCGGGCCCGGCGGTGACCATCTCCTTCGCCGTCGCCGCCGTCGTCTGCGCCCTGGCCGCGCTCTGCTACGCCGAGTTCGCCTCGACCGTCCCGGTCGCCGGATCCGCGTACACCTTCGCCTTCGCCTCGCTCGGCGAGTTCCCGGCCTGGATCATCGGCTGGGACCTGATCCTGGAGCTGGCGCTGGGCTGCGCCACCGTCGCCGTCGGCTGGTCCGGCTACGTCCAGTCGCTCCTCGACAGCTGGGGCATCCCGCTCCCCGAGGCGCTGCGCGGCCCCGGCGAGGGCCACGGCTTCACCTTCAACCTCGCCGCGTTCCTGCTCGTCCTCGCCGTCATGACGGTCGTCGTCCTCGGCATGAAGCTGTCCGCCTGGGTCACCTCGGCGGTCGTCGCCGTCAAGGTCACCGTCGTCCTGATCGTGATCGCGGTCGGCGCCTTCTTCATCACCGGCTCCAACTACGACCCGTACATCCCGCCGAGCAAGCCCACCGAGGGCGGCTCGGGCCTGTCGCAGACGCTCCTCGAAGGAATCGCCGGGTTCACCCCGTCGAACTTCGGCATCATGGGCATCTTCACCGCGGCGGCCGTCGTCTTCTTCGCCTTCATCGGCTTCGACGTCGTCGCCACGGCCGCCGAGGAGACCCGCAACCCGAAGAAGGACGTGCCGCTCGGCATCCTCGGCTCGCTCGCCATCTGCACCGTCCTGTACTGCGCCGTCGCCTTCGTCGTCACCGGCATGCAGAACTACAAGAAGCTCGACCCGGAGGCGCCGCTCGCCGAGGCGTTCAAGGCGGTCGGCCACCCGTTCTGGGCGGGCGTCATCTCCTTCGGCGCGGTCGTCGGCCTCACGGTCGTCTGCATGATCCTGCTGCTCGGCCAGAGCCGGGTCTTCTTCGCGATGAGCCGGGACGGTCTGCTGCCGCCGGTCTTCAGCGCCGTCCACCCCAAGTTCCGTACGCCGTACCGCTCGACGATCATCCTCGGGCTGCTCACCGCGCTCGTCGCCGGTTTCGTCTCCCTGACCGAGCTGTCGAAGCTGGTCAACATCGGCACCCTGTTCGCCTTCGTGATCGTCGCCGTCGGCGTGCTCATCCTGCGCCGCACCCGGCCCGATCTGCCGCGCGCCTTCCGGGCCCCGTGGGTGCCCGTGCTGCCGATCGCGTCGGTGGCGTGCTCGGTGTGGCTGATGCTGAACCTGTCGGTGGAGACCTGGCTGCGGTTCGCGGTCTGGATGGTCGTCGGCGTGATCATCTACTTCGCCTACGGGCGACGCCACAGCCGCGCCGCGGAGGGCGCGGAGACCGCGGGAGCCTCAGGGGGCGGCAACTCCCGGTAACCGGCAATCCCTTGACCCGGCCCCGTATGTCCCGCTTCGGCAGGGACTGCGGGGCCGGATAGTTTGGCGTGCATGCTCACCCAGGCGCCGCATTCGCTACCGTACGTGTCCGACGCCCGCCGAGCCGCCCCGCACCCCGGCCCCGCCACGAGCCGCCCCGGCTACTGGAGACGCCTGCTCCCGCTGCTCGCCCTGCTCGCCTGCGCCACCCGCGTGCCCTCCTTCGCGCAGCCCCTGTGGAACCCCGACGAGGGCTATCTCGCCGTCCAGGCACGGATGCTGGCGCACGGCGGCACGCTCTACGAGACGGTCGTCGACCGCAAACCACCGCTCCTGCCCTGGCTGTACGAGGCGGTGTTCGCCGTCTTCGGATCGCAGTCGCTCACCCCGGTCAAGTGGTGCGCCGTGGCGGCGCAGTTGCTGACGGCGGTGCTGCTCGCGTCGACCGCGCGGCGCCGCTGGGGCGACGGCGCCGGGCGCACGGCGGGCGTGCTGTACCTCCTGGTCTCCGTCGGGCTCAACCCGGAGGACGCGCAGGCCGCGACCTTCGAGGTGTTCATGCTGCCGTGGACCGCGGCGGCCGTGTGGTGCGCCGACCGGCGCCGCTGGGGCTGGTGCGGCGCGGCGGTCGCGGGCGCCTTCCTCACCAAACAGACCGGCGCGGCCGTCCTGGTCCCGGTGGCCTGGACGCTGTGGCGGTGCGGGGCGCCGCGGGCGGACGTGGTGCGGTGCGCGGTGGGCGTGACGGTGCCGATCCTCGGGGCGGCCTGCGCGACCGACCCGGCCGGTTTCCTGTTCTGGACGGTGACCGGTTCGGGCGCGTACGCCTCCTTCACCGGCTCCGAACTCCACGTACTCGTACGGGGGTTGGTGAACGCGGCGATCCTCGGCGCGGCCTGCGCCGGAATCCTGCCGCCGGTCGTCCGCGTGCTGCGCATCGCCCGCACGGGCCACGGCGAGCTGTGGCTCTGGCTCGCCTCGTCGGCCGTGGCCGTCCTGGCCGGCTTCCACTTCTTCGGCCACTACTACCTCCAACTCACGCCGCCGCTGGCGCTGTTGGGCACGGCGGCGCTCCAGATCCTGCCGCGCGACCGGCTCGTGCACGCCCTCCTCGTCTCCGTCTGCTGCTGCGGCGTCTTCGTCGGCTGGGGCCTGCTCGCCGTACGCCCCGACCTCGCCCACGCCCAGCGGGTCGCCGACGCGGTGCGGGCCCGCACCGCACCGCACGACCCGGTCCTGGTGTGGGGCATGCACCCGGAGACGTACTGGCTGGCCGACCGCACCCCGGCCACCCGCTTCCTGACGGCCGGCCTGCTCACCAACTACAGCGGCGGCCGGGACGGCCCACAGGTGGGCGAGCGCTGGGCGGTACCGGGCACCTGGCACACCTTCCACACCGAATTCACGACCCGGCCCCCGGCGCTGGTGGTGGACGACTCGCGGGGGGATCCGTACGGGGTGGGGCGGGTGGCGTCGCTGCGGCGGATGCTGGGTTCGTACGAAGTGATCGCGCGGGTGGACGGAGCGGTGGTGTACGCCCCGACCGGCAGCCCTCAGGCGTCAGCCGCCGGTCGCGGGTGACTTCTTCGCCGACTCGGGGATCGGGGAGTCGGTGCGGATCGCCTTCCACAGGGTGCTCGCCTGCGGTTCGGCGGCGACCACTCGGTTGGGATCGATCTTGTCGTAGGCGACCGGCAGCATGATCGTCTCCATCGTCTCCGGGTCGACGCCCTGGAGGCTGCGGCCGAACTCGGCGAGCGCCTTGAGGTTGGCCAGCTTGGAGTCGGTGGTCAGCGACGAGGTGAGGCTGTCCGCGATCTTGTACGTCTTGGTGGGGCTGCCCAGCAGGTCCTGCTTCTTGATCTCGCTCAGCAGGGCGATCATGAACTGCTGCTGGAGGCCGATGCGGCCGAGGTCGCTGCCGTCACCGATGCCGTGCCGAGTGCGGACGAAGGCGAGGGACTCGGTGCCGTCCAGCTTGTGGGTGCCCTTGGTCAGTTCGAGCCCGCTGGACTTGTCGTGGATCGCCTGGTCGACGGTGACGTTCACGCCGCCGATGGCGTCGACGAGGCCCTTGAAGCCCGCGAAGTCGATCTCCATGAAGTGGTCGAGGCGTACCCCGGACATCTTCTCGACGGTCTTGACCACGCAGGCCGGACCTGCCAGGGAGTACACGGAGTTGAACATCACGCGCTTCGCCGACGGCACGGTCGTGCCGTCGGTCTTGGTGCACTCGGGGCGGGTGACCAGGGTGTCGCGCGGGATGCTGACGGCGGTGGCCTGCTTGCGGCCCTCGGGTATGTGCATCACCAGGGCGGTGTCCGAGCGGGCGCCCGAGACGTTGCCGGTCTTCAGCTTCGCGTTGGCGCCGGCCCGCGAGTCGGAGCCGAGGACCAGCACGTTCGTTCCGCTGGTCGGCAGCTTCTCGGGGCGGTCGGTGCCGATCGCCTTGTCGAGGTCGACGCCGTCGATGTTGCCGTTGAGGTTGCTGTAGAGCCAGTAGCCCGTGCCACCCGCGATGAGCACCAGGGCCAGCAGCCCGAAGACGACCCAGCGCAGCATGCGACGGCGCGGCCGGCGCGCACGTTCCTTTCGCCGGTGCCCGGAACGACGGGAAGGGGAAGCGTCGGTGTCGGAGCTCATCTCGCTCAATCCTCTGTACCTGAGTGCCCGGCGGTGGTCGAGGACCGGGCAGGGATGAACAGTGTGCTGATGCCGTGAGCGGTGGGGCGCTTCCATGGCGCGGTCGTGATCGACCGGACTGGTGCCTGAAAACTATAGACGCGTCGTCAAGAGACGTTCACAAGAGGCAACAGAACGCCCAGGAGTATTCACGACGTGTGATGTGACCTCGGCAACTGCATCCCAAAGTGCGTCAAATCGGATATTTGGTCGACCACTGTCTGGACAAAGTAATGAATCAGGTGTGAATATTCGGTGCAGCCGTTCTACATGCAAGTTGTTGTGCCGGTTACGCCTGGGGGGGCGGTGTTGGACAACAAGGACAGTGTCGTCACGTATGGCTTCGCTGCTCACGTTGTAGGTCTGCCGACCAGGAGTGTTCCGGTCGGCTCGGAGACACTGATTTGAGGCACACAGATGAAGCTCTCCGTTGTCGTGCCGATGTACAACGTACGGGACTACTGCGTGACCACCCTCAAGTCCCTTGCGTTCAACGCTCGTCAGGACTTCGAGTTCATCGTGATGGACGACAGCTCCACCGACGGCACCTTCGAACTCCTGCAGCGTGAGATCCGCAAGGTCCCCGGCGGTTCGCTCTACCGGACGCCGAAGAACTCCGGGATCTCCGCCACTCGTAACGCGGGCCTGCGGATGGCCAGGGGCCAGTACGTGGCCTTCCTGGACGGTGACGACTGGTTCGCACCCGGCTACCTGAGCCGTCTGGTGGCGGCGATCGACCACTTCGGCGTCGACTTCGTGCGCACCGACCACATACGGGTGGTCGGCAAGAAGCGGGAGGTCGTGCGCTCTCCTCAGGCGGTGCGCAACACCCCGCTGCGGCCGATCGAGTCGATCATGCCGGCGGACGCCTCGACCATGATCGACTATCCGTTGGTGTGGGCCGGTATCTTCAACCGCGAGGTGCTCGCCCGCCGCAACCTGCTGTTCTTCGACGAGAAGCTGCGCACCGCCGAGGACCGTATGTGGACCTGGCGGCTGCACCTCAACACGGACTCCTACGTCGCCGTCGACCTGGCGGGGCTGTTCTACCGGCGTGATGTCAGCACGTCGCTCACCCGCATCCCGGACGAGCGCCAGCTCGACTTCATCCCCTGCTTCGACCAGGTGGTCCAGGAAGTGGCGGGCCATCAGTACGGCCGCCAGATCATGCCCAAGGTGATCCGCACCTACTGCGCCATGATGGCGATCCATCTGGACCGGGCCGACACGTACGAGGACGACGTCCGGGCGCTGCTCAAGAGCCGGACGGCCCGGGCGCTCGACCGTCTGCCGCAGCCCCTGCTGGAACAGACCCTGGACGAGATGGGCGAGCGCCGGGCGAAGCTGATCAACGCCGTGCGCGACCTGGGCGGTGAGGACGCCGACGTGCAGTACCTGCACGACGCCGACCGACCGCCGTCCCGGCGTGCCCGGAACGCCGAGCCGGCCCGACGGCCCGCGTCCCAGGCCTACGGTGTCACCGCCTGATGTCGACTCAGATATTCGTCGCCTCCACGCTCTACGGCGCCCTCACGCTCTCGGCTGCCATCGACGCCGGCCAGTTCGGCCCCGCCGCCGGCACCAGGCGGGTGCTCGTGGTGTGCACCAACACGGAGATACCCGAGGTCACGACGCCGCTCGACGCGATGCAGGGATTCGAGTCGCTGCGCCCCCGCTTCGACCTCGTGGTCTCCTGGAACGACGTGATCTTCCCGTACCACCCCAGCCTCTGGGACCCGCGCACCGAGGACGTGCCCATGTGGCGTGAGCTCCTCGGTATCCGCTGGCAGTTGCCCTCGGGACCGATCGAGCTGGTCGTCGAGTCGATCCAGGTCAAACCCGCGCTCACCTTCTGCAAGATCTTCCGCAACGCGCGCATCACCGTCTACGCCGATGGCCTCATGACCTACGGTCCGACGCGCAATGCGCTCGCACGCGACGTCCACACGCGGATCCGCCGGACCCTCTACCTCGACCTGATCCCCGGTCTGCGCCCGCTGCTCCTCAGCGAATACGGCGTACCGGGTGAGCCGGTCGACCCCGGGGCCGTGCAGCGTGTCTTCGCCCAGTTCGGCCAGTCGTGCGGTCCGGCCCTCGCGTCGCTCATTCCCGCCGGCTTCCCGGAGGGACGCAGTGGCGCCGCCATGCTGCTCGGCCAGTACCTGTCGAGCATCGGCCTGCTGACGGAGGAAGAGGAGGAGCAGCTGCATCTGCGGATGTTCGAGGCCGCCGCCAACCTCGGCTTCACCTCGGTCCTGTTCAAGCCCCACCCCAGCGCGCCGCAGAGCTTCAGCGACTCCCTGGTCGTCAGGGCCCGCGAACTGAACATCCAGATCGTGGTCCTGGAGACGCCACTGCTCGCCGAGGCGGTCTTCGGATACCTGCGGCCGGGTGTGGTGATCGGTTGCTTCTCCACGGCTCTGTTCACCGCCCGCGCCGTCTATGGGATTCCCGCCGCCGCGGTCGGTGCCGCCGAGGTCCTGCGCAAGATGCGGCCCTACCCGAACAGCAACCGCATCCCCGTGACCATCTGCGAGGTCGCGCTGCCCGACGTCGAGGGCAGTGGCTTCGAGGCCCAGGACCTGCTCGGCGATCCGCGCTGGGTCCAGCAGGAACTGGCCGAGTACATCGCCGCGGTGGGGTACTGCATGCAGCCCGAGCGCAACCCGCACCTGCGGGACCGCGCCGTCGCCTACGTCGGCCGGGTCCTGCCCCACATGGACGTACGGCCGGTGCTGCACATGCACTTCAAGCCCGATCTGCTCTACAAGCTGTCGCTGCCCGGAGCGCCTTCCGACGCCGAATGGCAGGAGATGGAGGCGGAGCGGGCCCGCGAGGGCAAGAAGCGCCGGGGCGGGCCGATGGTCAAGCCGTCCCAGGAGTCGCTCACGATCGACTCGTTCGTCGAATTCCTCGAAGCGGGTGAGTTCGAGGTGGCGCGCCGTATCGGCGAACAGATCCTCAAGGAACGCAAGCCCATGGACGTGCTGGTCGGCATGGCCCGCATCCACATCTGGGAAGACGACTTCGAGAAGGCGAAGGGAATGCTCTCGCGTGCCGCGATGACCGGCGACGAACGGGCGATGACGTGGATCAAGATCGCTGAGGTCGCCGCCCTGATGGGGCGCGAGGGCAAGCAACTGCGCATTTTCGCGGCGCAGGAGGCTCTGCGTATCAACCCCGAGTCCGCGGCGGCGGCCCGGCTCGTCACCGCGCGGGGGGCACGCAGGATGGCGAAGTCGATGGCCCCGGGCTGACCCGCGTGGCTGTGCCTGGCGCTACCGATGCCCGGTCGCAGAACCGTTCGTGCAGGGTCGCCCGTCAAACCGGCGGGACGACACCGAGCTGAGAAGGAATGACACAGGCGATGCGTATCCACGTACTCGCCGACTCCGACACCCGATGGAAGTGGGGTGGGGAGTTGGCACAACGGCTCCACCCCCGTCCCTGGGTGCACGCACACATGCTCAACGGCAGGGCCACGCCCACCGCGCGGCAGATGGCCGAAGTGGGCATCGAGCCCGCCGCGGTGACCCAGTCGTCCGTGAGCGAGTTCGTGAACAGCCCTGAACTCGCCCAGGCCGACGTGCTGATCGTGGGCTCCGTCGGCGGCACCACACAGGCGGTGCTCCACGGTCTGGCCCGCGCCTTCGAAGGCGCCCAGCACCGCCCGGTCCTGGTGACCGGTTACGTGGGCGTCGTCTACGAGAATCTGACGGACGGTCTGCTGTTGCGCGCGGGCGCTGACGTGGTGCTGGCCAACAGCCCCTTCGACGCCCGCAGGTTCCGGGAGATCTACCGGGGCCTGGACATCGACGACAGCTGCGTGGTCCAGACGGCGCTGCCCTTCTTCGCCGACCAGCAGTACGACCCGCTGCGCACCGGAGCGACCCATCCGTTCACGGTCACCTTTGCCGTGCAGCCTTCCGTGCCCGAGGACCGCGACGGACGGATCTACGTCCTGCGTCGGGCCATTCAGCACGCCCGGCTGCGGCCCGGCCGCGAAGTGCTGATCAAGCTGCGCTCCAAGCCGGGCGAACAGACCACTCACATCGAGCCCTACCACTACCAGACGCTCGCCGAGCAGCTGGGTGAGCCGCTGCCCCCCAACCTGCAGTTCGTCTACGGCAACATGGCCGAGGTGCTCGACCGCACCGACCTGCTGGTGACGGTCAGTTCCACGGCGGCGCTCGAATCGATGCACCGCGGCATTCCCACGGTGATCCTCAGCGACCTCGGAGTCCGCGAGCCGCACGGCAACCACTACTTCACCGGGTCGGGCTGCGTCGCCTCCTGGAACGAGATCGACGAAGGCGCACAGCCCTTCGCCCATCCCGGCTGGCTGGAGGAGCAGGGCATCCTGGCCCGGGATCCGTACGCTCAACTGCGCGAGCGCGTCGAGCAGTTGACGCGGCGGCAGCTGCCGCCGATCCGGCCGTACTACACCATGCAGAACGCCGCGGGCTATCTGCCCCGGCTCCTGGCCAGGCGAGGCCTGGCCCCCGACGGTATTCCGCTGCCCCACTCAGCGGGTGCCGACGGCCGACGCCCCGGCCTGATGGCCCGAACGTCACGGAAGGCGCTTCGCCGCGCCTACCGGTTCGGGGTGCAGAACGTGGCGCCGAAGATTCAGCGGTGGGGCGGGCTCTGAGACCGGGCCCGACCCTCTCCTCCCTCGCCTTCCCCCCTCACCTCAGCCTGTCCGGGCACAGCAGCACGCTGCGCGTCCCCGGATGCTCCCGTCTTTTCCCACCACGAGGTATGTCATGTCAGCAGATGCAGCCCCCGTCGTCGTCGCCGTCATACCGGCGCGCGGCGGCTCCAAGGGCATCCCGGGCAAGAACGTCGCACCGGTCGGCGGGGTGTCCCTCATCGGCCGCGCCGTCAGGGCCTGCCGTGCCGCGGAGCGGGTGACGCGGGTCGTGGTGAGCACGGACGCCGAGGACATCGCGGCCGAAGCGCGACGGTACGGCGCCGAGATCGTGGACCGTCCGGCCGAACTCGCCTCGGACACGGCATCCAGCGAGGCCGCGCTGCTGCACGCTCTCGACACCGTCGAGGAGCGGCACGGCGACCTCACCGACGTGCTGCTGTTCGTCCAGGCGACCAGCCCGTTCCTGACGACCCGTGACATCGAGGGTGTCGTCTCCGCCGTGCTGGACGAGGGCGCCGACTCGGCCTTCACCGCCTCGCCCTTCCACGGGTTCGTCTGGCAGGGGGTGCGCGAGGCGGACAGGAGTGCGGTGCAGGCCGCCCAGGGCGTCAATCACGACAGCGCCGAGCGGCTGCGCCGGCAGGACCGCCCCGAGGAGTTCCTCGAGACGGGCGCGGCCTACGCGATGCGCGCCCAGGGCTTTCGCGACAAGAACCACCGCTTCTTCGGCAATGTCGCCCTCGTCCCCGTGGGGCCGGACCGCACTCTTGAGATCGACGAGCCGGCCGACCTGGAGCGGGCCCGCGTCCTCGCTCCGCTCATGGACGAGCCGGTTTTCCCGACCCGCGCCGACATCGACGCGGTCGTCCTCGACTTCGACGGCACCCAGACCGATGACCGCGTCTGGATCGACGCGGACGGCCACGAGACGGTCGCCGTCAACCGGGGTGACGGCATGGGGATCTCCCGCCTGCGCAAGGCCGGAGTGCCCGTCCTCATCCTCTCCAGCGAGACCAATCCCGTGGTCGCCGCCAGGGCACGCAAGCTCGACATCCCCGTGATCCACGGCGTCGAGAGCAAGGACGTCGAACTGCGCAAGTGGTGCGAGGCCGAGGGGATAGCCCCCGAACGGATCCTCTACGCCGGCAACGACGTCAACGACCTGCCCTGCTTCGAACTCGTCGGCTGGCCTGTGGCCGTGGCCGATGCCCACGACATCGTCCGTGAACGAGCACGCGCCGTGACCACGTCACGCGGGGGCCACGGCGTTGTCCGCGAAATAGCAGCACACCTTCTTGGAAAGGCACTTTGAACATCATGCAGAACCGCCCTGCCCGTAACATCGGCTCCCGCGTGGTCGGCCACGGCGCCCCGGCGTACGTGATCGGCGAGATCGGTATCAACCACAACGGTGAGCTGGAGAACGCCCTCGCTCTCATCGACGCCGCCGTCGAGGCCGGCTGCGACGCCGTCAAGTTCCAGAAGCGCACCCCGGAGATCTGCACTCCGCGCGACCAGTGGGACATCGAGCGCGACACCCCCTGGGGCCGGATGACGTACATCGACTACCGGCACCGCGTCGAGTTCGGCGAGGACGAGTACCGCGCCATCGACGAGTACTGCCGCCAGAAGGGCATCGACTGGTTCGCGTCGCCGTGGGACACCGAGGCTGTCGCCTTCCTGGAGAAGTTCGACGTCCCCACCCACAAGGTCGCCTCCGCGTCCCTGACCGACGACGAGCTGCTCCGCGCGCTCCGCGCCACCGGCAAGACGATCATCCTCTCCACCGGCATGTCCACGCCGACCCAGATCCGGCACGCGGTCGAGGTCCTCGGCAGCGAGAACATCGTGCTGCTGCACGCCACGTCGACGTACCCGGCGAAGGCGGAGGAGCTCAACCTCCGCGTCATCAACACGCTGCAGGCGGCGTACCCGAACGTCCCGATCGGCTACTCCGGCCACGAGATCGGCCTCCAGACCACTGTCGCCGCGGTCGCCATCGGTGCCTGCATGGTCGAGCGCCACATCACTCTCGATCGTGCCATGTGGGGCTCCGACCAGGCCGCCTCGGTGGAGCCGCAGGGCCTCACCCGTCTCGTCCGTGACATCCGGACCATTGAGGCCTCCCTCGGTGACGGCGTCAAGAAGGTCTACGAGTCCGAGCTCGGCCCGATGAAGAAGCTGCGCCGCGTCGCCGGCGTCGTCGCGGAATCGGTGGCTCCGATCGCATGACGAGAACCCTCGCCCTGGTGGAAAGCCCCGCCCAACTGCTGAACGTGGCGGAATGGGCGCATGTGGGTCACCAGGGCGAGGGCTCTCGCGTTCAGGTGGCGGTCCTGCTGCCCATGGATCCCTGGTCCCGGGTGCAGCTGACCCGGGTCACCGACCTGGCGTCCGCGTCCGGTCTGGAGATCCTCCCTTTCGAGGTGCGCTCCGGCGTGGTCAGCCGAATGCGCCAGTTCAACGCCGTGCGCCAACTGGTGGCGCAGGCGGACCGGCTGGTGGTGGGCGATCTCTTCTCCGGCATGGTGCAGACGCTCGTACCGTCCGCGACCGCACACGAGCTGGTCATCGTGGACGACGGCACCGCCACCACCGAGTTCGTCCGTGTCGTCACCGAAGGCCTGCGCCTGACGCGCTGGCACCAGCAGTCCAACGGCGCGCGGCGGGACAGCAAGGCGATGGACTGGCTGTCCGATCCCTCCCGGGAGCGGACGCTGTTCACCTGCATGGAGGTCGCCGCTCCGCCGGGGATCCGGGTCGTGCCCAACACGTACGCCTGGACCCGCTCCCGCTTCGCCCGGCCGACCGCCCGAGGTGGCGCGGACCTGCTGGGCACCTCTCTGGTCGAGACCGGCATCGTGGAGGAGAAGCACTACGTGCAGGCGGTCGGCCGCATCGTGCACGCCCGCGGGGTGGAGAGGTATCTGGCCCACCGGCGGGAGGACCGGGACAAGCTGCGGCGGATCGCCGGTGCCACCGGCGTGGAGGTGGTGCGGCCCGACCTTCCGCTGGAACTGCTGGCGGCACAGGGCCCGATCGGGCGCACGGTGCTGACGTTTCCGTCCACCGTTGCCCACACGCTGCCCATCGTGCTGCGTGGCCACGATGTCCGTCTGGAACTGTGCGAGATCGACGAAGAGTGGTTCACGCCGACGATCAGCCCGCACGCCGTCGGGTTCCTGCGGGCCATGGCGGACTCGGCGAAACAACGGCACGGGCTGGCCAGCATGCGGGCCGTCATCGGGTACTGACCCGAAGTCGACCCGCGAGGATCAGATCCGCTGCCACTGGCCGAGTTGGAGCCCGTCGGGCGACACCTGCCGGGTGACCTGAGGCATCCCCTCGGGGTCGATGACAGCCAGCACGATCCTGCCGTACGCGTCCAGGGCGACCGTCGGATCACCGAGGCAGGGACGGCTCACCTCGGCCCACTGGACGCCCCACTCCTCGGCGTTGGTGATGAACGCGCCGAAGACGGGGTTGTCGTTCAACCCCCGGTGCACGAGGACCGTGCAGTCCTGTCCGTCGACGAGAGTGCGCAGCGCACTCACCGCGCCGCCCCCCGGAACGCCCCCGATCGGCACGATGCTGCCGTCCGGGCGGACCGCGAGCAGGCCGGGGGAGTAGGCGTCACCGACATAGAACGTGAGCTGGTCGTCCGAAGTCTCCAGGGCCGTACCCGTCCCCGGCACCATCGTGATGTGGACGTCGGTGAGCCGCTCGAACGAACCGCCCTGGGACTTCTGCTGCCAGTGATGCACCGGCTTGTCGGAGGGGGCCAGGACACCGATGCGTCCCCGGGACGTGACGCCCACCGTCACCCCGTCGTGCAGGGCGCTGCCCCGCAGGTCCTGCCACGCCTTCCACTTGCCGTCCTTGTCCTCGTGGCGCAGGTGCAGACCGCGGCCCGCGTTACGGGCGAAGACGTGCAGGATGCCTGCGTTGTCCACGGCGCCGACCGGACGGCCGAGGCGGGGATGGCGGTCGTCGGTCTCCTTGTGCGGGTTGGCCAGCGCGCGCCAGTCGTTGAGGGGACGGCTCGACTGGTACTGCATGGTGTACATGAGGTCGACGGAACGGCGTCCGTCGCCGTGCTTGCGCACCCGGTACGCGAGGAAGTGCAGATAGCCGTCGGCCCCCTGCGCGATGGAGAGGTGGCTCAGCCCCGGAGGGACGGGAAAGAGCTCGGGGCCCACCCACTCCGGCCCGCCGGGGCGCGTCTCCGTCCAGCGCAACAGGCCGTCGGCGTTCAGAGCGAAGAGGGTGAGACGGCCGTCGGAACCACGGGTGAGCCACTTGCCGCCCACCGGGCCGTCGGCCCGGTGCGAAGAGAGGGGCGCATCGTAGTGCCGCACGTCCACTGTGCTCTGCGGACCTCTCCCTCTGCGCCGCATCTGCTGCCGCCCACCCTTCCCTGTCCCGGAACGGCCTCCTCATACGGTGACCAAGATTGTCGAATTATATGGCGGGAGTGTGCCGGTCTCTGGCATGGAGTCGCCTACATGTGACCAAAATCGGGAGACGGTATGCGTGTGCGGTGTGGTCTTCGTGATCCATTTGAAACGACGCGGAGGGCAACGCCCGTCGGTCGTCGCTGGTCAAACCCTCGCCAGCGCACCTTCCGTGACCCAGGACGGCCAATATCATGCACCTACGCGGCATTTGCGGCACGGTTCTCGCCGCACTCCTGCTCCTCCTCGGACTCGGGGCGCCTGCCCGGGCCGCGACGACGACCACCGCCGTCGCCGCCCACACGCTGTGGCAGTGGAATGTCGCGGGCAACACCCTGCACCATGCCTCGACCACGGACGGCCTGATCGGGCAGGCGGTCGCCTCCATCGCCAGCCGTGACGCCGACCTCGTAGCCCTGAACGAGCTGTGCAAGGGCCAGTACACGGCCCTCGTCGACGCCCTGCGTGCGGCCGGCTGGCCCCAGGACAGCGCCAACTTCGCCCGGTTCGAGCCCTCCCTGCCCGCGGGTACCGCGGCCTGCCGGGGCCAGGAGTACGGCTCGGCCGTCTTCAGCAGGGCGCCGTTGGGCTCGGCCGACCGCGTCACACTGCCCGACGACGGCAACGCCGAGCAGCGCAAGCTTCTGTGTGCCCCCTTGCGTGACACCCCGCACCTGCGGTTCTGCACCACGCACATCACCACCAGCAACGAAGTCTCCGCCAACGGCCTCGCGAACAACGTGAATCAGCTGAACGCGGTGCTCGACACCATCGAGGGCTTTCATGCGGCGGGTGACACCGTGCTGATCGCGGGAGACTTCAACGCCCAGCCCCACTACTCCCGCCTCGACCCCTACTACTCCCGGACCTTGTCGACGCCCAGCAACGCGTCGAACACGGGCAGCTATCGCGAGCTGGACGACAACGACGCCGACCACTGCCTCGGATACGGCGAATGGACCGCCGCAGGCACCCCGGGAGCCACCCCGCCCTGTGGCCAGGAGTACGCCAAGATCGACCTGATGTTCGTCCGGGAGGACCGGATCGTCGGCGCCTACTCCGCCGACTCGCTCGGCATCTCCACCGCGTGCACGGGCGTCGCCGCGTGCTCCGACCACCGCATCGTGGTGGGATCCGCCACCGTCCAGTACGAGCTGTGAGGACCTCCCCTTGACTGCACGTTCTGGTGGTCGGCGCCGTGTCGCCCGCATGGTGGCCGTCGGCTCGCTGCTCGCAGCGGCCGTGCTGCTGCCGCGGACTCCGACCGGTGCCGCTGACGGGGGCCGGATGCCCCTCGGTCCCGACGACCTGGTGACGCAGTACGGAGAGACGCGCACCCTGGCACCCGGGGTGACGTACCAAACGATGACTCAGGGCACCTCGGACGGCCACTGGACCGTCTGGGCCCAGAGGAACAAGACCGAGACGTTCGGCAGCAAGGCCGCGGCCGAGGCCTTCGCGGCACAGCTCGCCGACGAGGGGTTCAGCGGGGTCGTCGATGCCTTCACGGCTCCGGCCGCGGCGGACGGGGCAGGCGGCCTGTTCGGCTACGGGGTGCGGGTGGGGGTGTTCCCCACGGACCGCAAGGCGTCGGCCGACCGGCTGGCGGGTTGGCTGCGGACGGCGGACACGGCGGAGGCGGACTTCGACGCCCGCGTGATCTACTCCGCCATGGACGGCGATGCCGGCACCGGCCCCTGGAAGGTGCACGTGGTGCGGGTCGCTCCGAGCGCCGCGGTGACCTTCAAGGCGGTTCACGGCACCGATGTCTCGTCCGCCGAGACGGTACGGAGCATGGCCACGGCAAGCGGAGCGCTCGCAGCGGTCAACGGCACTGAGTTCGACATCCACACACTCTCCGGATTCTCGAATTACGAGGGCGTGCCGCAGGGGCTCTACGTCCAGGACAACGTCCTGCTGAGCGCCGCCAACAACGGCCGCACCGCCCTGCTTCTGGAGGGCGCGGGCGCCCGCGCCCGGATCGCCGAGGTCACGTCCAGCGTGCAGGTGACGGCACCCAACGGTGATGTGCGCGTCCTCGACGGGGTCAACCGCGTGCCGGGCGGCGTGCTCGGCTGCGGGGGAGTGGGCGGCGACCAACTCTCCATGAACGGTGTACTGACGCAGACGGATCGCCCCTGGCGCAATCAGCTCTGCACCGACGACAGCGAGATCGTCGTCTTCCGCCCGGAATGGGGCGCCAAGACTCCTGGGCCTCGCAAAGAGGTGACGATCAGCGTCGACGTCGTGATGAACGGCAATTGGGTCGTCCAGCAGATCCGCTCCCCTGCCGGTGGCGCCATTCCGGCCGGAGGCCGGGTCCTCCAGGGCATCGGCGAGGGGGCCGACTGGCTCACCCGACACGCCACGGTGGGCGCGACGTTCAAGCCGGGTGCCTCCATCAAGGACATGTCGGGCGCTTCCGTCACCAGCCCCACCCTCTCGGCGGTGGCCGGCGGTGGACCGGCCCTGGTACGGGGAGGCGAAGTCTTCCTCAACACCAAGGCCAACGGCATGACCAACTTTGCGTACGGCCCCAACAGCACGCTGGTGCAGCGCCATCCGCGCAGCATGGCCGGTGCCACCGCCTCCGGCGAACTGCTTCTCGTCACCGTGGACGGCCGCGACCCCGCTGTCAGCGTGGGTGTCAGCTGGCCGGAGGCCGCCGAGGTCATGAAGTGGCTGGGGGCGACCGATGCCGTCGGGCTGGGCAGTGGCGGTGACGCGACGATGGTGGTCGCCGGAGAACTGGCCAACTCCCCGATGGACGACTGGGGTGCCCAGCCGTCCGAACGGAAGGTGAGTACGGCGGTGGTGGTTGTGCCGAAGGCCTGACTTGCCATCACGTGAAGTGATGGAACACGACATGAGACACTGCGCCCTCCTGCTGACCACCGTGTGCGCGACACCTGGAACATGTGGGCCCTATGCACAGGCCACGCTGTTTCGAGGGATGTGCGCGGACGATCTCGCCCTCCCGGTGGGTGAGTTGGACGCCGGCAGGGGCGTAGGGACGGCCGACGCCCAGCCTTACGAGGTCATCCAGCCCCGGAGCGAGAGCGTGAGCGTCGCCTGGGCTCCGGGCGCGCGGCCGCCCCGACGGTCACCAGCTCCCGGGCAGCAAGATCCGTGGAGCGAATCCGTCGGTGGCCGCGATAGTGCCGTCCGCTGCCCAGAACCACAGTTCGTCGGTCGTCCTGGCGCGACCCACGAGGTCGTCACGGCCGTCGCCGTTCAAATCGGCCGCTGCGAGATCGGTGAAGTTGCCCCATCCCGAGCCGACGATTTTCACGGTGCTGAACAGGTCGGGGGCGCCGCCTCCCAGCCCGGCCCAGTACTGCAGTCGGTCCGTAGCGGTGTTCCGTCCGACCAGATCGGTGGTGCCGTTACCGTCGAAGTCACCCGCGGCCAGGTCGGTGAGGCCGCTCCAGTCGCCCGTCACGTCCACGGGGGCGGTGAACCCTGACGTGCCCGGCGCCGTCCTGCCCGTGCCCGCCCAGAAGCGGAGTGAGCCTGTCGCTGCTTCCCGGGCGATCAGGTCGTCGTGACCGTCCCCGTCGAAGTCGCCTGCGACGGTGTCTCGATAGCGGGACCAGTCGGCGGTGACCGGGGTGTGCGCGGCCAGGCCGTCCCCGGTGCCGGGCGCGCCGGCCGTTCCTTCACCGGCCCAGAACTCCAGTGTTCTCAGGCCGACGGCGCGACCGATCACGTCAGTCCGGCCGTCCGCGTCGAAGTCGCCAGTGGCGAAGTCGGTGTAGTTGTCCCAGGCGTTGCCCAGCACGGCGGGCGTGCCCAGGCCCGAGGCCGCCGCGGAGGTGGTGCCGGACCCGGCCCAGAAGTTGAGGGTGCCGCCCTGAGCTGTCCGCGCGAGCAGATCGTCGTGTGTGTCGGCGTTGAGATCCCCCGCGAAGATGTCGACGTACTGGGACGGAACAAGGGTGAACGACGCCTTCAGGAGGGCGTGATCGGACTCGGCGAACGCGGTGGCTGCCAAGGACGGTGCGGTGAAGTGGCGGCGATCGGCGAAGACGTAGTCGATCTTCCGTGCCGATGCGGTGGGGGCTCCGTTGCGGCAGCGCACTGTGCCGGTCGCGGGACAGGTGACCCCACCGGTGCTGGTCTCGGCGAACCAGGCGGGGTTCGTCTCGTCCGCCTCCAGGAAGCGGCCGATGGGCTGCGCCGTCGCGTCCTTCGAGCTGTGCGTGTGGTCGTAGAGGTGGGCGAGCCCGCCCTCGTTGGGCTGCAGGTTCAGATCGGCGCCGAGTACCACCGGCGTGTTGACGGGGAAGAGTGACGGGTCGGCCGTCCAGTCGGCTATCTCCTGGAGCTGTTCGGGCGCTGCGGCGTAGGTGTGTGCCGTGCACGCCTTCAGGGGGCGGCCGTCGTAGCTGGTGTTGGCGCACAGCAGCCCTCGCTTGACCTCCACAGTCCGCCCGTCATTGGTGTACGTCTCGTCTCCGGTGTGGACGAAGGCGTGGTATTCCTGGACGTCGTCCGGGACGTCCTGGCGGCTGAGCACCGCCGAGCCGAAGCGCTTGTCCGATCCGCAGTTGACGACATTGTCCTGTGACGAGGCGTAGGTGCCGTCCATGGTCCACCCCGCCCGCGTCAGCTGCAGCTTTAGCGCCGCGTATTGGGACAGGCAGATCTCGTCGACGGTGATGATGTCGGGCTGATAGGACGAAGCCTCCGTCACGAGGCGGGCGACGGACGTGCCCTCGCCGGTTCCGCCGAGGTTGTTGGGGCAGGCGTAGGCAGCGCCGCACAGGTTGTAGTGGATGACCTTGAGCTGAGGTCCTGTGGTTCTGGCCTCGGCCGTGCCGCTCCCGGCCAGGAACGAGGCGCACAGGAGCAGCGCGGCTACCGCCACACGAATGAATGTTCTCTTCACCAGCGGAGTATGCGCGGGCGGAGGGGATGGGCGCGAGGCTCCGGCGGTGCCGGAGGCGACGGACGTGGACGGCTGCCGTGGGTGAGGCTGTCGTGCGTCGGCGCCGCGGTGGCTACCGTTCCGGCCACACGGTCCGCGGCCCGGCGCACCTGGCGCCCAACTCCTCCACCCGGCGCCTGAGTTCACGATCAGCGGTGACCACCGCCACAGGCCGCTCGGCATGCTCGACGAAGCCCACGATGTGGTCGTCACCGCTGCCGGAGGCCGACTCGACCCGCACGCCGGGCACCGACTCCACGCCCCGCGCCGCGCCCTCGACGACCAGGACCACCGTGGCCCCGGTGCGCTCGGCGTGCCCGGCGAGGTGGTCCCGCAGGCGCTCGGCGGCCCCGCGCCGGTCGCGCCACCAGCCGTCCGGCACCGAGCCGACGACATTCGCCCCGTCGACCAGCAAGATTTCGTCCATGGGGACAGGATCGCAAAAGGTTGTACGCGCGGCAGTTGCGCTTTGGCATAGATCGAGGGCCGGTTGCGAATCACTTCCCCCGGACACCCGTGATGTCCGGTAGGTCATAAAACGGTGATCGTCTGTGTGGCTACTGTGAAGACGTCCGACGATCATGAGAGGGCGCCGCGTCACCGCCGCGCCAGGAGACAACCGTGCCAGTCAAGAACACCCGCGCCCGCAAGGCCGTCATCCCCGCCGCAGGGCTCGGTACCCGCTTCCTCCCCGCCACCAAGGCGACCCCCAAGGAGATGCTGCCGGTCGTGGACCGGCCGGCCATCCAGTACGTGGTCGAGGAGGCCGTGCGCAGTGGGCTCGACGACGTGCTCATGGTCACCGGACGCAACAAGCGGGCGCTGGAGGACCACTTCGACCGCGCCTACGAGCTGGAGCACCTGCTGGAGCTGAAGGGCGACGCCGCCAAGCTCGCGCACGTGCGGGCGTCGAGCGAACTGGCCGACGTGCACTACGTCCGCCAGGGCGACCCGCTCGGCCTCGGCCACGCCGTGCTCGCCGCGGAACCGCACGTCGGCGACGCCCCGTTCGCCGTCCTGCTCGGCGATGACCTCATCGACGAGCGCGACCCGCTGCTCGCCCGGATGCTGGAGATCCAGGAACAGCGCGGAGGCAGCGTGGTCGCCCTCATGGAGGTGGAGGACGACCGGACCCACCTGTACGGGTGCGCGGCGGTGGCCCCGGTCGAAGGCGGGGCCGACGACGAGCTGGCCGTCACCGACCTCGTCGAGAAGCCCGAGCCGGGCACCGCGCCCAGCAACCTCGCGGTGATCGGCCGCTACGTCCTCGCCCCGCAGATCTTCGGCATCCTGCGCGAGACCCCGCCGGGCCGCGGCGGCGAGATCCAGCTGACGGACGCCCTGCGGCAGCTGGCCCTCGACCCGGAGCTGGGCGGCCCGGTCCACGCCGTGGTCTTCCGGGGCAGGCGCTACGACACCGGGGACCGCGGCGACTACCTGCGCGCCGTCGTCCGGCTGGCCTGCGAGCGCGAGGATCTCGGCCCGGAGTTCCGGACCTGGCTCGGAGAGTTCGTCCGGGAGCAGGGGATTCTGCCCGTCTGAGCGGACAGGGCCTCCCGGACGCGGCCGCATAAGCTGACCATGTGAATGGCACCTGGCTGATCCGTGGCCGCGACGGCGGACTCTGTGCTTACGCATACGCCCCCGGCGGCGACGCCGTCGTCTCCCGCGCGGAGTCCCGCCCCGGTGGCCCCTGGTCGCCCCCGCGCACGGTCGGCGGCGACCAGCCCGTCCACCCCGCGCTCGCCGTCGCCCGCAGCGGAAACGGTTATGCACATCTGGTCTCCTGGTGCCCCACCGTCCCCGGCGAGTCGGGCCTGGTGCACACGACCCACTTCCAGTCGCGTCTCGCGGCCCTCGACTGGTCCTCGATCGGCCACCCGAACAAGAAGGGCGACCGCACCGGCCCGCCCGCCGTGGCCGTCGACGCGCAGGGCCGCGCCCATGTCTCCGTCCGCAACAAGGGCGGCGGGATCAGCATGCGCGCGCAGGCCGAGAAGGGCGGCTGGGAGCCGTGGCGCGACCTCAAGGGCAGCGGAGTGCGCGGCCTGCCGGCCGCCGTCGCCGGTGAGTCGGGGCTGATCACGCTGTACGCCGCGACCGCCGACGGCATCCTGCGCTGGCGGCAGCCCGAGCCGGGCGTCGTGCCCGTCCTCGACGACAAGGCGCAGCCCGCCGCCGTCCGCCCGGACACCTTGTGCGCCCTGGCGACCTCGGCCGAGCACACCACGCTCTTCTACGTCACCGAGGACGGCGGCCTGGACGCCTGGCGCGGCGACGAGAAGCCCGTACGCCTGCTGGACGCGGCGGGTGACGGCGCCCCCGTCGCGGTCCGGTGCCGCCTCGACGACGTGGACTGCACCCTGCTGGCCCAGCGGGCGCGGAGCGGGCGGGTCGCGTTCGCCGCGTATCCGACCGAGGTCGAGGGGGCGGGGGCGTGGTGGGCTGAGTCGGGGGAGCCGCTGCCGTCCGACGCGCGGCTCGCCCTGACCGAGGACGCCGCCGGGCGAGTGGTCGCCGCCGTCTGCGTTCCCGGTACCGAGGACCGCGTGCTCCTCACCCGCCGCAAGGACGAGCCCGGTCTGGCGCTGGAGGCCTGGCACCGAGCGTTCTGACGACTCGGCCGCGTCTGCGACCAGCCACGACGAGAGTCGCGGACGAGAACGGCGATGGCCGCCCCCGCACCGGAGTGCGGGAACGGCCACCGTCGGACAGCGAGCCGGACTACGCGGGGACGGACGCGACCCCGGCCTCCAGGAACGGCTTGCCGTTGACCCGCTGAGAGACACCCTCACGGTCCAGGTACGGCGTGATCCCGCCCAGGTGGAAGGGCCACCCGGCACCGGTGATCAGGCACAGGTCGATGTCCTGCGCCTCGGCGACGACACCCTCGTCGAGCATGAGCCCGATTTCCTGGGCGACGGCGTCGAGCACCCGGTCGCGGACCTGCTCCTCGGTGAGGACGACATCGCCCTGCTTGAGGAGCGCGGCGACCTCGGGGTCCAGCTCCGGCTTGCCGGAGTCGTACACGTAGAAGCCGCGCTTGCCCGCCTTGACCACGGCGGCGAGGTTCGGCGACACCGTGAAGCGCTCCGGGAAGGCGCGGTTCAGGGTCTCCGAGACGTGCAGACCGATGGCCGGGCCGACCAGCTCCAGGAGGACCAGCGGCGACATCGGCAGGCCGAGCGGCTCGACGGCCTTCTCGGCGACCTCGACCGGCGTGCCCTCGTCGATGACGTTCTGGATCTCGCCCATGAAGCGGGTCAGGATGCGGTTCACGACGAACGCCGGGGCGTCCTTCACGAGCACCGCGGTCTTCTTCAGCTTCTTGGCGACACCGAACGCCGTGGCCAGCGCCGCGTCGTCGGTCTTCTCGCCGCGCACGATCTCCAGGAGCGGGAGGATCGCGACCGGGTTGAAGAAGTGGAAGCCCACGACCCGCTCGGGGTGCTTGAGCTTCGAGGCCATCTCGGTGATCGACAGCGACGAGGTGTTCGTCGCGAGGATCGCGTGCGCCGGGACGACGGCCTCGACCTCGGCGAACACCTGCTGCTTGACGCCGATCTCCTCGAAGACGGCCTCGATGACGAAGTCGGCGTCGGAGAAGCCCTCCGCCTTGTCGAGGACACCGGAGACCAGGGCCTTGAGGCGGTTGGCCTTGTCCTGGTTGACGCGGCCCTTGCCGAGCAGCTTGTCGATCTCGGCGTGGACGTAGCCCACACCCTTGTCGACGCGCTCCTGGTCGATGTCGGTCAGCACGACCGGCACCTCGAGGCGGCGCAGGAACAGCAGGGCGAGCTGCGAGGCCATCAGACCGGCGCCGACGACGCCGACCTTGGTGACGGGACGCGCGAGCGACTTGTCCGGGGCACCGGCGGGACGCTTGGCGCGCTTCTGCACCAGGTTGAACGAGTAGATGCCGGCGCGCAGTTCGCCGCCCATGATGAGGTCGGCGAGCGCCTTGTCCTCGGCGTCGAACCCGGCCTGGAGGTCCCCGCTCTTGGCGGCGGCGATGATCTCCAGCGCGCGGTACGCGGCCGGGGCCGCGCCGTGCACCTTGGAGTCGGCGATGAACCTGCCGCGCGCGACGGCCTGGTCCCAGGCCTCACCGCGGTCGACGTCCGGACGCTCGACCTTGACGTCGCCCTTCAGGACGTTCGCCGTCCAGATCAGCGACTGCTCCAGGAAGTCGGCGCCCTCGAAGATCGCGTCGGCGATCCCCAGCTCGTGCACCTTCTTGCCGTTGAGCTGCTTGTTCTGGTTCAGGCTGTTCTCGATGATCACCGAGACGGCCTTGTCGGCGCCGATCAGGTTCGGCAGCAGCGCGCAGCCGCCCCAGCCGGGCACCAGGCCGAGGAAGACCTCGGGCAGCGAGAACGCGGGGAGCGCCTTGGAGACGGTGCGGTACGAGCAGTGCAGACCGACCTCGACGCCACCGCCCATGGCGGCACCGTTGTAGTACGCGAACGTCGGCACGGCGAGGCCGGAGAGGCGCTTGAAGACCTCGTGGCCGCCCTTGCCGATGGCGAGCGCGTCGTCGTGGTTCTTCAGCAGCTCGACGCCCTTGAGGTCGGCGCCGACGGCGAAGATGAACGGCTTGCCGGTGATGCCGACACCGACGATGTCACCGTCGGCCGCCTCCTTCTCGACCTGGTCGATGGCGACGTTCAGGTTCGCCAGCGAGCCGGGGCCGAAGGTGGTCGGCTTGGTGTGGTCGAAGCCGTTGTCCAGCGTGATCAGCGCGAACCGACCGGCGCCGTACGGCAGTTCCAGGTGGCGTACGTGCGCGGAGGTCACGACCTCACCGGGGAACAGCTCGGCCGCACCCTTCAAAAGCTCAGCGGTGGTGCTCACTTGTCCCCCTCGAAGTGCGGGTTTTCCCAGATGACCGTCGCGCCCATGCCGAAGCCGACGCACATGGTGGTGATGCCGTAGCGGACGTTCGGCTGCTCCTCGAACTGCCGGGCCAGCTGGGTCATCAGGCGCACGCCGGACGAGGCCAGCGGGTGGCCGAACGCGATGGCGCCGCCGTACTGGTTGACGCGCGGGTCGTCGTCGGCGATGCCGTAGTGGTCGAGCAGGGCGAGCACCTGGACGGCGAACGCCTCGTTGATCTCGAACAGGCCGATGTCGTCGATGGTCAGGCCCGCCTTGGCGAGGGCCTTCTCCGTCGCCGGGATCGGGCCGTAGCCCATGACCTCCGGCTCCACGCCGACGAAGGCGTAGCTGACGAGGCGCATCTTGACCGGGAGGTTGTTCTCGCGGGCGAAGTCCTCGGAGGCGAGCAGCGACGCGGTGGCGCCGTCGTTCAGGCCCGCGGCGTTACCGGCGGTGACGCGGCCGTGCGTACGGAACGGCGTCTTGAGGCCGGCCAGGTTCTCCAGGGTCGTGCCCGGGCGCATCGGCTCGTCGGCGGTGACCAGACCCCAGCCGGTCTCGCCCACCTCGGCGTTGGTGTTGCGCACCGAGATCGGCACCAGATCCTGCTGGATCTTGCCGTTCGCGTACGCCTTCGCCGCCTTCTCCTGCGAGCGCACGGCGTACTCGTCGGCGCGCTGCTTGGTGATCTGCGGGTAGCGGTCGTGCAGGTTCTCCGCGGTCATGCCCATGAACAGAGCCGACTCGTCGACGAGCTTCTCGCTGACGAAACGCGGGTTCGGGTCGACGCCCTCGCCCATGGGGTGGCGGCCCATGTGCTCGACGCCACCGGCGATGACGGCGTCGTACGCGCCGAACGCGATGGAGCCGGCCGTGCTGGTGACCGCCGTGAGCGCACCGGCGCACATACGGTCGATGGAGTAGCCCGGGACCGACTGCGGCAGCCCCGCCAGGATGCCCGCCGTGCGGCCCAGGGTCAGGCCCTGGTCGCCGATCTGCGTGGTCGCGGCGATGGCGACCTCGTCGATCTTGGCCGGGTCCAGGTTCGGGTTGCGGCGCAGCAGCTCCCGGATGGACTTCACGACGAGGTCGTCGGCGCGGGTCTCGTGGTAGATGCCCTTCGGGCCCGCCTTGCCGAACGGGGTGCGGACGCCGTCGACGAAGACGACGTCCCTGACGGTACGAGGCACGATGGCTCTCCTCCAAGATGCGGGACGGCACTGCCGCGGCGCGCGACTGAGCGCGCGCTCACCCCTTCATGCTACTTGCGGGTAACCATGCTGCCCAGCCCCCTCGCCCGGAGCGGCGAACGTCACATCTCCGGGCTCGTCCTTCGGGTGCGGGGAACTGCGCGAGAAGCGGCCGCCGGCCGTCAGCCGGTCGACAGGGCTGTCACCAGTACCGGTGTCACCTGTTCCACCTGCCAGCGCCGAGCGCCATGCCCGGTCAGTGCCGCCGCGACGGAGTCGGCGTCCACCGAGGACGGCGGCTCCCAGCACACCCGCCGCACGGTGTCCGGCGTGATCAGGTTCTCCTGCGGCATGTTCAGCGTCTCGGCGAGCGCCGTCACCCCGGCCCGCGCCGCGGACAGCCGAGCCGCGGCGGCCGGGTCCTTGTCGGCCCAGGCGCGCGGCGGCGGCGGCCCGGCGACCGGCTGCCCGGGCTGCGGCAGCTCCGACTCGGGCAGCTCCCGGGCCCGGTCGACGGCGGCCTGCCACTGCTCCAGCTGACGCCGGCCCATCCGGTGCCCGAACCCGGGCAGCGCCGACATGGCCTGCACGTTCAGCGGCAGCGCGAGCGCGGCCTCGACGATCGCCCCGTCACCGAGCACCTTGCCCGGCGAGACGTCGCGCCGCTGTGCGACCTTGTCCCGCGCGGTCCACAGCTCCCGTACGACGGCCATCTGACGGCGGCGCCGCACCTTGTGCATGCCGGAGGTGCGCCGCCACGGGTCCTTGCGGGGCGGCGCGGGCGGCGCCGAGGCGATCGCGTCGAACTCCTCGTGGGCCCACTCGAGCTTGCCCTGCCGGTCGAGCTCCTTCTCCAGGGCGTCCCGCAGGTCGACGAGGAGCTCCACGTCGAGCGCGGCGTAGCGCAGCCAGGGCTCGGGCAGCGGCCGCGTCGACCAGTCGACCGCGGAGTGTCCTTTCTCCAGTACGTAGCCGAGCACGTTCTCGACCATGGCGCCCAGGCCCACGCGCGGGAACCCGGCGAGCCGGCCGGCCAGCTCGGTGTCGAAGAGCCGCGAGGGGCGCATGCCTATTTCGCGCAGGCACGGCAGGTCCTGGGTGGCGGCGTGCAGGTCCCACTCGGCGTCGGCCAGCGCGTCGCCGAGGGCGGAGAGGTCGGGACAGCCCACGGGGTCGATGAGCGCGGTGCCCGCACCCTCGCGGCGCAGCTGCACCAGATACGCGCGCTGCCCGTAGCGGTAACCGGACGCGCGCTCGGCGTCGACGGCCACCGGACCGGTGCCCGCGGCGAAGGCCGCGACGACATCGGCCAGCGCGGACGCGTCGGCGATCACCGGAGGAATGCCCTCGCGGGGTTCGAGCAGGGGGACCGGTGCCCCGTCAGCAGTGACGTCGGTGTCCGGAGCCGAGGGCGTCTGCGGCTGCGGCCGCGGGGCTCCGGTGGTGCGCAGTGAGCTGTCTGCTGCGGTTTCTTGGGCGTCGGTCACCTGTCAAGGGTATCTGTGAACGGACGGCGCCCGTCGACGGAACGTTCCGTCGACGGGCGCCCAAGGTGCGTAAACCGGAAAGATCCGGCCAGCCGGTGAAGGAGAGGGTCAGTGGATGATTCCGGTCCGGAGGGCGACCGCCACCATCCCGGCGCGGTCACCCGTGCCGAGCTTGCGGGCGATCCGGGCGAGGTGGCTCTTGACGGTCAGGGCGGACAGGCCCATCGAGACTCCGATGGCCTTGTTCGACTGACCCTCGGCGACGAGCCGGAGCACCTCGACCTCACGGCCGGAGAGCTCGCGGTAGCCGCCCGGGTGGCTCGGGGCACCCGGGGGGCGGCGGTGCATCCGGGCGGCCGCCGAGCCGATCGGAGCGGCACCGGGACGGGTCGGCAGGCCGACGTTGGTACGCGTGCCGGTGACGACATAGCCCTTCACGCCGCCCGCCAGGGCATTGCGTACGGCGCCGATGTCGTCGGCGGCGGAGAGGGCGAGGCCGTTGGGCCAGCCCGCGGCTCGGGTTTCGGAGAGAAGCGTCAGTCCGGATCCGTCGGGGAGGTGGACGTCGGCGACGCAGATGTCACGGGGGTTGCCGATGCGGGGACGAGCCTCGGCGACGGACGAGGCCTCGATCACATCGCGTACTCCGAGCGCCCACAGATGGCGGGTGACGGTGGAGCGTACGCGCGGATCGGCCACGACGACCATCGCGGTCGGCTTGTTCGGGCGGTAGGCGACCAGGCTTGAGGGCTGCTCGAGAAGAACGGACACCAGGCCTCCTGGGGTGCGGGACGGAGCCGGCTGGGGGAAGAAGCCGGGACGAACCGTGCTTTCAAGGTCACTGAGGTCTTCGGCAGCAAACCCGCCCGCCTTTAGAGAAAGATCACGATTTGGTGAGTAACAATTCACCTAATTCGGACAAGTGATCGATGATCCGAAGATCGAACCGAATCGATTCCCTCGAACAGCGGACATGCGAGAGGGGCGGTACGGCCTATGCGGCCGAAAACCGCCCCTCGAATCAGTGTGTCTGGGGACCCCGGCGCTGCGGCAGCGTGACGACCGCGCCGCCCTCTCCGCCCTGCGGACCGGCCGGCGCCGGCGGCAGCCCGGCGAGCTGGCACAGCAGCTCGCACCACGCGGCCAGGTGCGCCGCCGTGTCCGGCACCCCGCCCCGGCCCTCGCGCGGCGTCCACGAGGCGCGGATCTCGATCTGCGAGGCGGCGGGCCGGTCGCCGATCCCCCCGAAGTAGTGCGAGCTGGCCCGGGTGACCGTGCCCGACGGCTCCCCGTAGGAGAGCCCCCTCGCCCGGAGCGCGCCGGTCAGCCACGACCAGCACACGTCCGGCAGCAGCGGATCGGCCGCCATCTCCGGTTCCAGCTCCGCGCGGACCAGCGTGACCAGGCGGAACGTGCCGTGCCACGCCTCGTGCCCCGCCGGATCGTGCAGCAGCACCAGCCGGCCGTCGGCCAGCGCCTCCGCATCGTCGGAATCGGGGCCCGGCTCGACGACCGCCGCCTCCAGCGCGTACGCGAAGGGGGCCAGGCGCTGGGGCGGGCGCGTGGGGTCGATCTCGATCTCCGGGCGCAGCCGTGCGACGCGCAGGGCGTCGACCGCCGTGCGGAAGGCGGGAGGGGCAGCGGGCGCCGTGTCGTCCTTCTTCTGTGCAGCGTTCATGTCCCGAGCGTTCTGCCCGTCCCTCACTGATTCACTCATCCCGTCGGCATCGTCTGCGCCGTCTGCGGTGTCCGCAGGCCGCGGCCATGCCGGGAAGGGTAAGGGGAACGGAGGCCCGGCGCGGGTAAGAACACCCGGCGCCGACGCCGTTCCCGGGGTGACGCGCGAGCGTGCGAAACTCTCCCGTGTGAGTGCCAACACCGAGGCCACGGGCCAGCAGCCGTCAGCGACCACCGACGCCGTCAAGGATTCAGCCTTCCTGAAGGCATGCAGGCGCGAGCCCGTGCCGCACACCCCGGTGTGGTTCATGCGCCAGGCGGGCCGGTCGCTGCCCGAGTACCACAAGGTCCGTGAGGGCATCCCGATGCTGGAGTCGTGCACGCGGCCCGAGCTGGTCGCCGAGATCACGATGCAGCCGGTGCGCCGGCACAAGGTCGACGCGGCCATCTACTTCAGCGACATCGTCGTCCCGCTCAAGGCCATCGGCATCGACCTCGACATCAAGCCCGGTGTCGGCCCGGTCATCGCCAACCCGATCCGCAGCCGCGCCGACCTGGACCGGCTGCGCGACCTGACCCCGGACGACGTCTCCTACGTCACCGAGGCCATCGGCCTGCTCACCGCCGAGCTCGGCGGCACGCCGCTCATCGGCTTCGCGGGCGCGCCGTTCACCCTCGCCAGCTATCTCGTGGAGGGCGGCCCGTCCCGCAACCACGAGATCACCAAGGCCCTCATGTACGGCGAGCCCGAGCTGTGGGCCGACCTGCTCGACCGGCTCGCCGAGATCACCTCCGCGTTCCTGAAGGTGCAGATCGAGGCCGGCGCCAGCGCCGTCCAGCTCTTCGACTCGTGGGTCGGCGCGCTGTCGCCCGCCGACTACCGCCGCTCCGTCATGCCCGCCTCCGCGAAGGTGTTCGACTCGGTGGCGCACTACGGCGTGCCGCGCATCCACTTCGGTGTCGGCACCGGTGAGCTGCTCGGCCTGATGGGCGAGGCCGGCGCGGACGTCGTCGGCGTCGACTGGCGCGTCCCGCTCGACGAGGCCGCCCGCCGGGTCGGCCCCGGCAAGGCGCTCCAGGGCAACATCGACCCGGCGATCCTCTTCTCCACCCCCGAGGCGGTCGAGGAGAAGGCGCGCGAGGTCCTGGACGCCGCATCGGGCCTGGAGGGCCACGTGTTCAACCTGGGCCACGGCGTCCTGCCGACCACGGACCCGGAGGCGCTGACCCGCCTCGTCGACTACGTCCACACGCAGACCGCCCGATAGAGCGGGCGCGGCAGACACGAGGCGGACGCGGCGGCACGCCCTAACCTGTGGCGCGCACCGCCGCGACCGCCTTGCGCGCCGCCACCAGGACCGGGTCCCACACCGGGGAGAACGGCGGCGCGTAGCCCAGGTCGAGCGCCGTCATCCGCTCCACCGTCATGCCGGCGGTCAGCGCGACCGCCGCCACGTCGACCCGCTTCGCGGCGCCCTCCCGGCCCACGATCTGCACGCCGAGCAGCCGCCCGGTGCGCCGCTCGGCCAGCATCTTGACCGTCATCGGCGCGGCCCCGGGGTAGTAGCCCGCCCGGTTCGTCGACTCGACGGTGGCCGTCACGTACCGGAGCCCGGCCCGGTCGGCGTCCTTCTCGCGCAGCCCGGTCCTGGCGATCTCCAGCTCGCACACCTTGCTGACGGCCGTGCCGACGACACCCGGGAACGTGGCGTACCCGCCGCCCACGTTCGACCCGATGACCTGCCCGTGCTTGTTCGCGTGCGTCCCGAGCGCGATGTGCCGCTCGCGCCCGGACACCAGGTCGAACACCTCGACGCAGTCGCCGCCCGCCCAGACGACCCCACCCGCCTCGGGCCCGCGCACCCGCATCGCCACGTCCGTGAGCAGCCCGCCGTGGTCACCGAGCGGCAGCCCGGCCGCCCGCGCCAGCGTCGTCTCGGGGCGCACGCCGATGCCCAGGACCACGACGTCGGCGGGGAACTCGGCGTCCCGCGTGACCACGGCCCGCACTCGCCCGTCGTCCCCGGTGCGGATCTCCGTCACCTCGGCGTCGCCGACCATGGTGATGCCCATGCCGGTCATCGCCTCGTGCACCAGCCGGCCCATGTCCGGGTCGAGCGTGGACATCGGCTCGGCGCCCCGGTTGACCACGGTCACCTCGTAGCCCCGGTTGACCAGCGCCTCGGCCATCTCCACCCCGATGTACCCGGCGCCGACGACCACGGCCCGGCGCCCCGGTGCCGCCCGGAGGGTGTCGAGCAGCGCCTGCCCGTCGTCGAGCGTCTGCACGCCGTGCACCCCGGCCGCGTCGATGCCGGGCAGCTCCGGGCGGACCGGCCGGGCGCCCGTCGCGATCACGAGCTTGTCGTACGGCGTCCAGGACTCGGCCCCGCTCTCCAGGTCCCGCGAGCGCACCCGCCGCTCCCGGACGTCCAGCTCCACCACCTCGGTCCGCATCCGCAGATCGATGCCGCGGGCCCGGTGCTCCTCGGGCGACCGGGCGATCAACTCGTCGCGCTCGTCGACCTGTCCGCCCACCCAGTACGGGATCCCGCACGCCGAGTACGACGTGAAGTGCCCCCGCTCGAACGCCACGATCTCCAGCTCGTCCGGGCTCCGCAGACGGCGTGCCTGCGACGCGGCGGACATGCCCGCCGCGTCGCCGCCGATCACCACAAGTCGTTCAGCATTCATGGGCCCACGCTACGTGGACCGTACGCGTCAGTCCTGCTCGCCCGGCCCGGACCGGGGGTGCGAGGGCAGCGGGCCGGGGACCGTGTGCGCCGGCTGCGGCGCGGGCCGCCTCGGCAGCCGGGGCCGGACCAGCCGCAGCCACACCAGCACCAGCAGCGCCACCAGCGCCGCGAACGGCAGCACGGCCGCGAGCACGATCACGACCCACCTGAGGAACGCCACGAAGGCGCCCCAGCCGCCCGACAGGGCGTCGAGGAACCCGGGGTCGTCGTCCTTCACGACGGCCTTCGCGGGGGGTGCCTCGGACAGCTTCAGCGTGATCGTCGCCATCGTCGTCCGGTCCTTCAGGGACGCCTGCCGCGCGAGCAGCGCCTCCAGCTCGGACTCGCGGCTGCTCAGCTCGCCCTCCAGCGCCACGACGTCGCTCAACTTCGTCGCCTTGTCCATGAGTTCGCGGACCCGCGCCACGCTGGCCCGCTGCGACGCGACCCGGCTGTCCACGTCCACCACCTGGTCGGTGACATCCTGGGCACTCTGGTCCCGGGACAACAGGCGCCCGGTACCGGTGAGTTGGCCGACCACCTTCTCGTACGACTCCTGCGGAACCCGCAGAGTGACCCGGGTGCGCTCGTGCCCGTGGCCGTCACGGTCGGTCGTCTCGTCGCCGACGTAGCCGCCGGCGCTCTCGGTGGCGGCGCGCGCCGCGTCGAGCGCGTCCGGCACGTCCTTGACGCGGACCGAGAGGGAGGCGGTGCGGATGATGTGGATGCCGGTGAGCTTCGGCGTCTTCGTCGCCTTCGCGGCGCCCTCGCCGCCGGGCTCGGCCGCGCCGCCGCCCGCGCCCTTCGAGTCCGCGGAGTCGGCCCGCACGTCGGACTTGGCGTTGTCCCCGCCGGAGGACGAGCCCGCGCCCGAGCAGCCGGTCAGCGCCAGGGCCGCGGCGAGCAGCAGCGGAGCGAGAAGACGCGGCGCCCGCCGCAGGGTGGTCGTGCCGGATGCCTGCATGAACGTACCCCCAGAGAAATGCCGAACGTCTGACGCCTCCTTCGACGCGCGAGTGAGCCATTCGGTGATTGCCGGGTGGCGGCGAACCGGTAACGGTCGGGACTCGGCCTGGACGGCCGTCCGTTCTGAGAGAGTGGGAGACATGCGCGAAGCGGACACACGTACGGAAACAGAGACCGTCAGGGACGTCCTGGTGGTCGGGGGCGGCATCACCGGCCTGGCGGCCGCCCACCGATTGCTCGACCGGGACCCCGGTGTCCGGGTCACCGTCCTGGAGAGCTCCGACCGGCTCGGCGGCAAACTGCGCGCGGGAGAGATCGCCGGGGCGCGCGTCGACCTCGGCGCCGAGTCGATGCTGGCCCGCCGCCCCGAGGCCGTGGGCCTCGCCGAGGAGACCGGACTCGGGGACCGCCTCCAGCCGCCGTCGACCGCGACCGCCTCGATCTGGACCCGCGACGCCCTGCGCCCCATGCCCAAGGGCCACGTCATGGGCGTCCCCGGCACCGCCGACGCGCTCGCCGGTGTCCTCTCCGACGAAGGGCTCGCCCGCATCGCGCAGGACGCGGACCTCCCGCCCACCCCGATCGGCGACGACATCGCCGTCGGCGAATACGTCGCGGCGCGGCTCGGCCGCGAGGTCGTCGACCGCCTCGTCGAACCCCTCCTCGGCGGCGTGTACGCGGGCGACGCCTACCGCATCTCGCTGCGCAGCGCCGTCCCGCAGCTCTTCGAGGAGGCCCGCCGCCACCCGTCCCTGACGGCGGCCGTCCGCGCGATCCAGGCCCGCGCCCCCCAGCCCACGGACCCGCCCGCCCCGGTCTTCATGGGCATCGAGGGCGGCATCGGCACCCTCCCGGAGGCGGTCGCCGGATCGGTGCGCGAAAAGGGCGGCGAGATCATTTTCGGCGAACGCGCGGTGCAGCTGGGGGCGCGGGGAACCGCGCGAGCGACCACGGACGACGCGCACTCGACGGACCGGCGCGTACCCCTGTGGCGGCTGGTCACGGAGTCGGGCCGCACCTTCCACGCCCCCCAGGTGATCATCGCCCTCCCGGCCCCCGCGGCGGCCGGCGTCCTGCGCACCGCGTCCCCGAACGCCGCCCAGGAACTCCGGGCGATCGAGTACGCCAGCATGGCCCTGATCACCCTGGCCTACCGCACGAGCGAGGCCGGTCTCCCGCCGGGCAGCGGTTTCCTCGTCCCGCCCGTCGACGGCCGCACCATCAAGGCCGCCACCTTCGCCTCCCACAAGTGGGGCTGGATCGCGAAGGAGAACCCCGATCTGCGCATCGTGCGGACCTCCGTCGGCCGGTACGGCGATGACAAGGACCTGGGCCGCGACGACGCCGACCTCGTCGGCATCGCCCGCCACGACCTGCGCGAGGCCGTCGGCCTGACCGCCACCCCCGTCGACGCCCACGTCACCCGCTGGCAGGACGGCCTGCCCCAGTACCCGGTCGGCCACGCGGACCGCGTCGCCCGCGTCCGCGAGCACATCGGACGGCTGCCCGGTGTCGCCGTGTGCGGCGCCGCGTACGACGGCGTCGGCATCCCGGCGTGCATCGCGAGCGCGTACGCGGCCGTGGACGAGGTGCGCGGGGACCCGGCCGCCCGCGAGGAGCTGAAGGCCAACCCGGTGCAGAGCCTGCACGGCGGCGCGGGAGAATGAGGGACATGAGCGACGAGAACACCACCCCCGACGCGGCGGCAGCCCGCATCCCGAACAAGGGCAAGTTGGCGAAGGACCTGAACGAGGTCATCCGCTACACGCTCTGGTCGGTCTTCAAGCTGAAGGACGTCCTCCCCGAGGACCGGGCCGGGTACGCCGACGAGGTCCAGGAGCTGTTCGACCAGCTCGCGGCGAAGGACATCACGGTCCGCGGCACCTACGACGTGTCCGGCCTGCGCGCCGACGCCGACCTCATGATCTGGTGGCACGCGGAGACGGCGGACGAGCTGCAGGAGGCGTACAACCTCTTCCGCCGCACGAAGCTGGGCCGCGCCCTGGAGCCGGTCTGGTCGAACATGGCGCTGCACCGCCCCGCCGAGTTCAACCGCTCGCACATCCCGGCGTTCCTCGCCGATGAGACGCCCCGCAACTACGTGAGCGTCTACCCCTTCGTGCGCTCCTACGACTGGTACCTGCTGCCCGACGACGAGCGCCGCAAGATGCTCGCCGACCACGGCAAGATGGCGCGCGGCTACCCGGACGTGCGGGCCAACACCGTCGCCTCGTTCTCGCTCGGCGACTACGAGTGGATTCTCGCGTTCGAGGCCGACGAGCTGTACCGGATCGTCGACCTCATGCGTCACCTGCGGGCCTCCGAGGCGCGTCGGCACGTCCGCGAAGAGGTGCCGTTCTACACCGGGCGCCGCAAGAGTGTGGCCGATCTGGTGGCCGGGCTCGCGTAAGCACCCTTCAAGCCCCTCCGGCGATTGAGGAGCGGGGTCCGGGGCAGAGCCCCGTGACCTCAGCCCCGGCGTCGGAGGGACTTCATTTCAGCGGCGTGGGCTCCGCGTGGGCCGCACAGGACGCCCCGCGCCGCTCCGGCACCCGCCCCTCCAGCACATACGCGTCGAAGTACCCGTTGACGCAGGCGTTGGCGCCGCCGCCGATGCCGTGCGTCCCGGCGTTCCGCTCGGTCACCAGCACCGATCCGGCGATCCGCCGGTTCAGCTCCCGCGCGCCCGTGTACGGCGTCGCCGCGTCCCGCTCGGCGGCCAGGATCAGCGTCGGCGGCAGCTCACCGGGTGCCGTCCGCACGTCGACCGGCCGCTGCCGGGGCGTCGACCAGTACGCGCACGGCAGGTTCATCCACGCGTTGTCCCATGTCTCGAACGGCGCCTTCTTCGCCAGCGCCGTGTTGTCGCGGTCCCAGACGCGGAAGTCCGTGGGCCAGGGCGCGTCGTTGCACTCGACGGCCGTGTACACGGCGGTGCCGTTCTCGTTCTCCTGCTCGGCGCGCGCCCCCGACGGCGGTGTGGCCTGGCCGATCAGCGGCTTCGGGTCGCCCTTCAGATACGCGGACAGCGCCGCGGCCCGCATCGGCCAGTAGTCGTCGTAGTACCCGGCCTGGAGGAACGCCGACTGCAACTGGCCCGGACCGACCTTCCCGCCGGCCGGCTCGTGCGCCAGCTCCGCGCGCACCTTCTCGTACGAGCGCAGCACCTCCTCGGGCGTCGTGCCCAGGTGGTACGTCCCGTCGTGCTTGGCGACCCAGGTCCGGAAGTCGAGCCAGCGGCCCTCGAACGCCGCCGACTGCTCCAGGTTGTCGCGGTACCAGATCCGCTCCGGGGCGGGGTCGACCGCCGAGTCGAAGACCATGCGGCGCACATGCGAGGGGAACAGGCGTGCGTACACGGCGCCGATGTACGTGCCGTAGGAGGCGCCCATGTACGTGAGTTTCGGCTCGCCCAGCGCGGCCCGCAGCACCTCCAGGTCACGGGCGTTGGCGAGCGTCGTGTAGTGCTCGATCCCCGGGTTCTTCGCACAGCCCGCCGCATACGACCTGGCCTGCGCGACGCGCTCCTTCTTGTACGAGGCCGAAGGGTGCGTCGGTGCCTGGGTCGGCGCCTTCGCGAAGCGCTTCGGGTCCTGGCAGGAGATCGGCGCCGAGCGGCCCACCCCGCGCGGCGCGTACCCGATCAGGTCGTAGGCGGCGCCGATGCGCTTCCACTCCGGCATCGCGCCGGCCAGCGGGAAGTACATGCCGTTGCCGCCGGGGCCGCCCGGGTTGAACACGAACGCGCCCTGCCGCTCGCTCTTCTTGCCGCGCGCGGCCACCCGGCTGACCGTCAGCTCGATCCGCTTGCCGGACGGATGCGCGTAGTCGAGGGGGACGGAGACGGTCCCGCAGCGCACCGGGTCGTCCAGCTCCTCCACGGCCGGGCAGGGTCCCCAGGTGATGCCCGCGACGGCGGCCCGCGCGGCGGCGACCGCGACACCGGCCTGCTCCGGCGCGGCGGCGGGACCGGGGAGGGGGACGGGGGAGGCGGGGGACACGGGGGAGGCGGCCGGCGCGGACAGGACCAGCGTCCCCGCGGCGGCGCAGAGGACGGACGTGGCTCGCAACGCGTGTCTCATACGCGGATACTTCGTGCGGTGCCTGGCGATGTAAAGCACCGGTTCGCCGGTGTCGGATCAATGACCCCGATGCGTCGGCCGGGTGCCCGCGCTCACTCGGAGAGCGCGGCCCGCACCTGCGGATCGTCCACCGCGCGCAGCCCGCGCAGGGCGACCGCGAACAGACTCCCCGCGGCCGCCGGACGCGCGGCGAGCAGCCGCTGCCCGACCGGCGAGGCCCAGCGCGTGTACGGGTGGATCTCGATCCGGGCGATGGCCAGACAGCTCAGGGTGAGCAGCAGCGGCAGCGCGAACCAGAGCGCCACCGGGGTGTCCTGGGTCTCGGCGCCCTGGCCCGGGGTGAGCGTCGCGACCGCGCCGAGCACGACCACCGCGACGGTCGCCGCCCGCACCTGCCGCACCGCCGCCGTGACGGCCGAGCGGGCGGCCTCCGGGACCGCGAGCCCCGCCGTGACGAGCCCGTCGGCCAGGGCGCGCACCGCGTCGCCCGCCGCGGTGGCGGCCCGCAGCGGCGCCGTCCGGGACTGCCCGGCGGGCCCGATCGCGCCGAGCACGGAGCGCTCCATGGTGTCCCGGCCCACCGGGTCGACGACCGTCGCCCAGCCGGTGTGCGCGAGCAGCAGCCGGTGGCCGCGGGCCATCGACACCAGCGTCACGTCCACGACCCGCACCGGCCCGCCGGACAGGAACGCCGTCTCGTACAGGGACAGTTCGTGGTCCGACAGGACGTGCGCGCCGGTCCGCACGGTGTCCTCGGCGCGCTCGCCCTCGGCGGCGCGCACCGCCGCGAGGCACAGCCGTCCGCAGGAGACGGCGGCGGCCGCGCAGGCCAGGAGGAGGAACAGGACCCAGAACATGAGGTGTTTCTATGACAGGTGTTCGAGTTTCCGCTACGGCATATTCACTATGCGGACACTCAGCGCCAGGCCGCGGGGCTGGACGCCGCGGGCGGCAGCGAGAACGTCGGCGACGGGGTGACCGGCGTCGCCGAGCCCGGGGACGCCGTCGGTCCCGGCGGGGCGGGGGAGCGGGTGCCGGGCGGCGGGCTCGCGGTGGCCGCGCCGCGCGCCAGCGCGTCGAAGTCGACCAGACCGGTCGCCTCCAGGACCTTCATGTGGTCGAGGACCGTGGTGTTGGCGTCGTCCGCGAGGCCCCGTACGAGCGTGTTGCGGGTCGAGGCGCGCACCTGGGCGACGAGCGCGAAGACCTGGCCGTGGGCGCGGCGCAGGATGTTGGCGAACTCGCGCTCGTAGTCCAGGCCCTTCGCCGCGGTCAGCGTCCGCAGCCAGCCCTGCTGCTGCGGGTTGGGCTGGTTGGGCAGTTCGAGACGGAGCCGCGCCGCGACCTCCCGCACCCGCGCGTCCAGGAACGTGTGGCCCTCGACCAGGTGCTCGCCCGCCGTCTCGATCGCCTTGGTCGGGGCCCGCTCCTCGGCCTGCTGCCCGGCGGGCATCTCCCACAGCCCGGCGAGCCGCACCTTGGTGATGAAGAGCCGGTCGGTCGCCGACAGCGGGCCGAACCGGGTCGGCACCGACTGCGCGTCGAGCGTGTCCAGGCCGGTGGCCGACCGGTCCGCGTAGGACCAGATGGGAAAGGCGAGCGCGGCCAGCGTGGCCAGCAGCCCGGTGACGATGAGCGCGGTCCCGTTGATACGGGTGCCGGTACGCGTGCCGCGGATCGGCGAGAGCAGTCGCATGATGCCTCCTGGTGCGGCACCGCACGCTAGTGCGCTTCCGCCACCGGGTTCGGGGCATCCGCGTCGACTACGCCAGCCGCCGTACGGGACGCGGGGGTTGTGCGGTCCGCGCGCCCCGATCCGGTGTGTACCCGGCCGCCGGTCAGCCCCTGCGCAGCGCGAACCGCGCGGCCCGCAGCGCCCGGGCCACCGGACGTCCCGCGAGCGGCGCGGGGCCGGACCGCTCCAGCCACCAGGCGGTCAGCTCCCGGCGCGGGCCGGCCTGCGGGACCCGCTGCTCCAGGAGCAGGTCCTCGGCGAAGTCCAGCGCGTCGCGCCGGTAGCCGTCGGTCATCGGCCGCCGCGCCGCGTAGGCGAGGAACGCCGTCCGGTACGCCGACGCGCCCAGGATCAACGGCAGTTCGGGCGCCACCTTGGCGACGACGTCGGCCCGCTTGCCCGCCAGCGCCCGGCTCTGCACCGCGAGCCGGGCCCGGTCGAAGCCCTCCGGCGCCGGGGTGTCCGCGACCAGCGCGGAGAGCAGCGCGGTCTGGGCGAGGGCCACCCGTCCCCGTACGGAGTCGTCGGCCCCGGCCACGGCTGCGGGAGCCGGGTCCCCGGCGGCGGCCGGTGCGGGACCGCCCGCCGCCCGCACCGTGGCCCGGATCGTCTCGACCTCGCGCCCCAGCTCGGCGGGGTCCTCGGGGAAGTTCTCGTCCCGTTCGAGCAGCACGCCCGGCGGGGTCACCCGGGACGCCAGGTCGGCCAGGATGTCCAGCACCGGCCGGGGCACCGGGTGGGCGTGGCTGTCGTGCCACACCCCGTCCCGCTCGAAGCCGCCCGCCACATGCACGTACGCGATCGCCTCGACGGGCAGCTCGTCCAGCGCCTTGGCCGGGTCCTCGCCCCGGTTGACGTGGTTCGTGTGCAGGTTCGCCACGTCGATCAGCAGCCGGACGCCGGTGCGCTCCACCAGCTCGTACAGGAACTGTCCCTCGGACATCTCCTCGCCCGGCCAGCCGAACAGCGCCGCGATGTTCTCCACCGCGAGCGGCACCGGCAGGGCGTCCTGCGCGATCCGGACGTTCTCGCACAGCACGTCGAGCGCGTCCCGGGTGCGCGGCACCGGCAGCAGATGCCCGGCCTCCAGGAGCGGCGAGGCGGTGCGCTCGCCGCCCGCCCTGACGAACGCGATGTGCTCGGTGACCAGCGGCGCCCCCAGCGCCTCGGCCCGCGCCGCGAGATCGGCGAGCCGCCCCTCGTCGGGCCGCTCGGCACCGCCGAGCCCCAGCGACACCCCGTGCGGCACGACCGTCACGCCCCGCTCGCGCAGCCGCACCAGCGAGTCGGGCAGATGGCCCGGACACACGTTCTCCGCGACCGTCTCGACCCAGTCGATCCCCGGCATCGCCTCGACCACCTCGGCGATCTCCGGCCGCCACCCGATCCCCGTACCCAGCCGCGGAAGCTGCCCCATGTCCGTCCCCCTCCTCCGCGCCAATGCTGTCCAGGTGTCATGACCCCGGCGCGTCCGGCCGAACCCACGGGGGAGACGTTCAGAGGAACATTTGAGGTTCCGCGTCCGGGTGGGCGCGCGGGTCGCGGCCCAGCGCGGCCAGCATCCGGCTGAACGCCGTCACCTGCCCGTCCAGGGCGACCGGCGGGGCGAAAGCGGCGCCGGGGCCGCGCGATCCCGGTCCCGACGGCACCCGCAGGGCCACGTCGAGCGCGGCCGTCACCACCGGCTCGGGCAGGTCGACCCGGGCGCCGACCGTCGCCGCGATGTCCCAGGCGTGGACGACGTGGTCCAGCAGATGGAAGCCGACGGCGACGCGTCCGGGCCAGCCGCGGGCGGGCTCCGGGCCCGGACGCGGAATCTCCGGAAGCGTGAACTCCCGCTCCAGGACGCCCGGTACGGCGAACGCCGCGATCACGTCACGGGCGGCCTCCCGGTGTGCCGCCGCGACATCGGCACCGGGCGGCGGCTCCCGCCAGTGCGCCGGATCCGCGCCGTCGCCGCGCGCGGCCGCGGCGAACCCGCGGTGCTGGGCGGCCAGATGTGCGACGAGCCGCCGCAGTGTCCAGCCGGCGCACGGGGTGGCGCGGTCCCAGGCGTCGGCGGGGGCGAGGTCCACGAGGCGCAGGCACTCCTCGACGGCGGCACGGTCGAGGCCGGCCGGTGCGGGACCGGTCATCGCGCGCTCCGTCCGGTGCCGTAGGAAGGTGCGGGCCAGGGCGCGGCGCCCACGAGGATCTCGCGGGCCGCGCGCCAGACGGCCGCGGCGTCCCAGTGCGGCACGGTCCAGGCGGTGGCCCGCGTCGTGCCGTGGCCGCGGAACGCCCGCACGGTGCGCGCGTGGTCGGGGCGGCGGACGAAGGCGGTGAGGTGCCGGACGTCGGTCCACGCGGAGACCGACCCCGAGCGGCGGCGCACCGGATCGGTCCACAGCCATATGCCCACCGCCCCTTCCGTGGCGGGCCAACTGCGCCGCAGCCGCAGTCCGTTGACGGCGACGCCGACGGATCGCGGGCCGCTGTCGGCGGTGAACTCGGTGACGCTGACCAGGACCGGACCGGCCGTCCCCGCGGAGGCGGGGCCCGGCTGCCAAGGGGCGCGCAACAGGCGCGCGGACGGTGTCATGCCCCGACGATAAAACTAAACGAACGATCGTGCTGAGAGTTTGCCGAACAGAACCCAGAGGGCGGGCGGTGGGCCTCAACTCCTAGGCGGTCGGCGGCGCGTGGCGCCGATCGGTGACGGCCGCGGCGATCCGCGCCGCGATTCCGGCGCGGGCCCGCCGGTAGGCGTCCGGCTCGCCGTGCAGCACCGAGTGGGCGTTGGCCGTCTCCATCAGGGCGATCACCTCGAAGGCGAGCTGCGGCACATCCGTACCGGCCCGCAGTTCGCCCAGCTCCCGGGCCTCCTCGGCGCACCGCTCGACCAGCTCCACCCACGCGCGCTGGGCGCGGGCCAGCGCGTCGTGGACGGCGCCCTCCCGGGCGTCGTACTCGGCCAGCGTCCCGTAGAAGAAGCAGCCCCCGGGGAAGACCCGGTCCGCCGAGTACGCCAGCCAGTTCGCGCACAGCCGCCACAGCCGGTCCGTGCCCGCCGGACCCTCCAGGGCCGGGCGCACCACCTTCTCCTCGTAGACGCGGGCGGCCGCCCGCACCGTCGCCAGCTGCAACTCCTCCTTGGAGCCGAACAGGGCGAAGAGCCCGCTCTTGCTGATCCCGAGCTCGGTGGCGATGCGCCCCAGGGAGAGGGCCTCGAGGCCCTCCACCGAGGCGAGATCGACGGTTCTGCGCAGCACCAGCCGCCGGGTCTCGTTCCCGCGCGCGACCCTGCCGTCCACTGCTTCCTTCATGAGGTCATGATGCGGTACGGGGGAGCGGCCGCCGCCGGCGGCTGAGCCGGCATCGGCGGCGGCCCACGGGCACGGGAACCAGCGCCTCCCCTTGCGCGGCTCGCGTGCTCACCGTCCCCGCCGGCCGGGGCGGGCGGGAGACCGCCCCGAAGGGGCCGACAAGGACGAGAGGCCGGGGCCGAACGACGGCGTGAACGCCCCCGGCCGCTCGGGGAACGGCGGACGGTGAGGACCCGGGGTCTCGGGGGCGCGGTGCGCGCGGTCCGAGGCTCTCCCCGGCCGGCGCCACCCGCTGGTCCGCATGTCGTGCGAATCTCGCTCCGACACGGACTCTGCTGACCCGATGCTATGCCTCCGCGGGCCGGACCGCCAGGGTCCGGTTCGGTCGCCCGCCAGGTTGTGACCGCTGTGCTTCCCGGGTTCCGCGCGGCTCACCGCGAGCCGTCGCGCGTGCTGCCACGTGTGCTGCTACGCGTGCCCGAGGTCCGGCGACCAACTGCCGTCGCGGGGGCCCTCGGCGACGACGGTGCACGAGCCCGGCGCGATCTCCGTGAACCCGGCGTCGCGCACCACCGGCAGCCCGGCGCGGGTCAGCGCCGCCCAGCGGTCGCGGTCCTCGCACACCCGCACCGCCAGCGGGAAGCCCGCCTCGCGCCACTCCTTGCGGCGTGCCTCGGGCAGCTCCCACCAGGCGAGCTGAGCGCCGTGCCCGGCCTGCGCCATGGCCTTGCCCGCGGTCATGTCGAGCTCCGGGTTGAGCCAGAGCGTCACACCCGCCGCGCCGGGAGCGGCCGGCGGCTCGGGATCGTCGAGATCCGTCCCGGAGACCTGGAGCCGGGCCAGGTCCTTGGGCCAGCCGTCGAGCGGGACCGGCGGATAGACCCGCACCTCGGTCCCGGCGGCGCCGGTCACCGTGATGCCCTCCAGCGCCTCGGCGCGCCGCCACTCGGCGCCCCTGGCCCGCCGCACCACCTTGCGGATCCGGGCGTCCTGCCAGTCCCGCATCGCCCGCGCCCACTCCCCGTCGCCGAGCGAGCGCTCGTCCGAGAGGATCGTCAGCACGGCGCGGGCCGCCGTCTCCAGCGCGTCCGTGCGGGCCGGCGGCGCGGCCCGCTCGATCCGCACGACGAGCGGCAGCACGAACTGCGGCGCCTCGTCACGCGCGGTGGGCTCGGACCGGAAGGGGCTGTCGGTGGCGGTGTCGTCGCTGGTCACGCCCACCAGTCTGCCAGCCCGCCGCCCGCCCACGCGCCGCCCGCCGGAGCGCTAGCCGGAGCACGCGGTGCGCTGCGCCTCCTGCCATGCGCAGACCGGGCACAGCGTCGCGCCCTTCGTGGACTCCGGGTGCTCCGTGGGTTCCCGGCACAGGACGCACTCGGCGAACGGCCCCTCGGGAGCGGCTCCGGCGGCGGGGGTGCTGGTGTCGGTCATGCCGGCCAGCGTACGGCGGCGCCTCACCGCTTCCGGGCCGCGCTCCCCACCAGCTCCGACACCCGCACGAACCGGTAGCCCTTCGCCCGCAGCGCCGGCACCACGTCCCGCACCACGCGCTCCGTCGTCGGCGCCGCGCTGCGCGTGCAGTGCATGACGACCACCGAGCCCGGCCGCACCCCGTCGAGCACCTGCCGCGTCACCGCGCCGGCGTCCGTCGCGAACGCGTCGCCGCTGACCACGTCCCACTGGATCGCCGTGACCCCGGTCGGAGTGAGGGCCCGCAGCGCGCTCTTGTCGTAACAGCCGCCCGGGAAGCGGAAGTACGGCACCACGTGCCGCACCCCGGCCCTGCGGAAAGCGGTGAACGCCCGCTCCACGTCCGCCCGCATCCCCGCCGCCGGCACGGTCGGCAGGCCGTAGCAGTCGCCGGTGAACGCGTAGTGGCTGTACGAGTGGTTCGCGACCTCGAAGAGCCGGTCGCCGCCGATGTCCCTGGCCTGCGCCGGGTACTCCTCGGCCCAGCGGCCGGTCATGAAGACGGTCGCCGGGACCTTCAGACGGCGCAGCGTCGCGATGAGGCGCGGGTTGTCGAAGTGCTCGCCCGCGGCGGCGCGCGGGCCCTGATCGGCGGTCATGTCGGCGTCGAAGGTGAGCGCGACGGTCCGCTCCGCCGCGTCCCGGGCGCCCCGCTGGGCGCTCTTGAAGACGGGGGTGAGGCCCGACGGGCCCGGGGCCAGCCGCGGTGGCGCGGTCGGCTTCGCCGGGGCCGACGGGCTCGCGGCGGGCCGCCCCGCCTGTCCCGGCGGTGCGTGCCCGGAACCGCCGGAGCAGGCGGCGGCCCCGAGCGCGAGGGCGCCGATGGCGCACGACAGAACGGTGCGGCGGAGAGAGCGATAGCTGATCACGCCGCGACGATAACTGGGTAAATCGGATTATTCGGTTACCGTTCGAGTCTGCTCACCCGGTCAGCGGGCCAGGACCGTCCGCCCGCCGCGCATCCGGCGCGCGGCTCTGATCAGCCGGGCCCGCTCACGCTCCGACGTGCCGCCCCACACGCCGCTCGTCTGCTCCGTGGCCACGGCCCAGTCGAGGCATTCGGTGACGACGGGGCACCGGCGGCAGACCTCCTTCGCGGCCTCGGCGTCCTGCACGGCGGGCCCGGCCGTACCGACCGGGAAGAACAACTCGGGGTCCTCGTGCACGCACGCGGCCCGGTTCAACCACTCCATTTCCGTCTCCCTCAACGGCATCGGAGGAACTGCCGCGCGGGTGCCCGGAACCCCAGGAGTGGAAACCTGTCTCAGGCGTCCCCGCGCAACGCCCTGGTGAGCCCCGCGAAGAACGCGGCGTGCGCGGCGGCGCTGGCCGGGGTCTCCGGGTTCCACGGCAGCACCACGGCCCGCTCGGCCACGGCCGCCCAGTGGGCGTCACCGGCGTACTGCGCGGCCGGCGCCGCGTTCGCGCGGGCGTCCAACAGGACGACGTCCGGGGCGAGTTCGGCCGCGTCCGCCCAGGTGCCGGTGTGCCAGTTGGCCCCGGGGCCCTCGGGCGGCTCGACGGTGCGCACCCCGAGACCCGTCAGGGCGCTCAGGTCGGGCCACTTGCCGGGCCGGGCGAGATGGACGCTGTCCGGGCCGCCGGGCGACAGCGCCAGCACTCTGGCCGCCCCGCGCGCGGACGCCGTCAGCTCCGCCAGGGCCGACTCCGCCCGGGTCAGTCCGGCCAGCGCGTCCGGGCTCTCCGCGGTGCCGAGCGACCGGCCGAGTCCGGCGAATCGTTCCCGCACGCCGGCCAGCGTCCGCCCCTGTCCCACGTCGATCACGACGACCGGGACGTGCTCCTCCAGATGCTTCGCCGTGTCGGGCTCGATCCCGTAGACCTGCCCGCCCCCGTAGGTGAGCGCGACCACCAGGTCCGGCCGCACCGCGAGCACGTCGTCGAGGCCGAGCCCGGCCCCGGCCCCCAGGTACGGCACCTCGTCGAGCGGCAGCGAGCCGGACTTGGCTCGGTCGGGGCTGTCCCCGTCGTGGTACGAACCGAAGATGCCCACGGGCCGGGTCCCGAGGTCCCACAGGCTCGCCCCGGCCTGGATGTAGGCGACGACCCGCGCCGGTGTGTCGAGCGAGGCGGCCAGATGCCCCCGGTCGTCCGTGAACTCCCATGACTGTGCGGAAGGTTGAGTCATAAATCCACCCTGCCCACGGGGCACGGCGGACATGTCCGTCACCGGCTCTCCCGGACCGCCCGGTGCGCTCAGTCCATCGCGAGCAGCCGCCGCCGGCACTCCGCCACGTCGAACTCCGCCTTCGGGTACTGCGGGTCGAGCGCCTCCAGATGCTCCAGAAGCAGCTTGCTGACGGCCCAGTTGCGATACCACTTGCGGTCCGCCGGGATCACGAACCAGGGCGCCGCGTCCGTCGAGCACCGCTCCAGCGCGATCTCGTACGCCTCCTGGTACGCGGGCCACAGCGCCCTGTCCTCGATGTCGCCGGGGCTGAACTTCCAGTACTTGTCCGGGTTGTCGAGCCGTTCGAGCAGCCGGCGCTTCTGCTGCTCGTACGAGATGTGCAGGAAGCACTTGACGACGGTCACGCCGTCCTCGGCGAGGGTCTTCTCGAACCGGTTGATCTGCCCGTACCTGCGCCCGAGCGAGGCACGCGGCACCAGCTCCCGCACCCGGGCGACCAGCACGTCCTCGTACTGGGACCGGTCGAAGATGCCGATCTCGCCCGGCTCCGGCAGCGCCTTGACGACGCGCCACAGGAAGGGGTGGTTCAGCTCCTCCGGCGTGGGGGCCTTGAACCCCTTGATGCGGCAGCCCGACGGGTTGAACTGGCCGATGACGTGCTTCACCGTGCCGCCCTTGCCGCTGGTGTCCATGCCCTGGAGGATCAGCAGGACCCGCCGCCGGTCGCCTGCCGAGCCCGCGGCCCACAGCCGCTCCTGGAGCCCGGCCAGGCGCACCCCGAGCTCCGCGCTCGCCGCGACCCCCGACGCCTTGTCCTTCGGGCCGGCCGGGGTCGCGGCCGGGTCGTGGGCCGACAGGTCGACGCGCTCGCCCCCGGGGACGCGCAGCAGCTCGCTCAGCGCGGGCGCGGCCTTCTTCGCACCGCCCTCGCCGCCCTGCTTCTTCTTGCCCTTCGCCACCGCGCGCCCCTTCCGGTCAGGTCCTACGATCCTGCGTCGGTCCCGGCGCCCGCGCTACTCGTGCCAGGGGCCGGTCACCGCGAACGTCGTGCCGGGCGTGTACACGTTCACGTACATCGTGTCGCCGCGGGGCGAGAAGGTGACGCCCGCGAACTCGCCCCACGCCGGTTCCTCGGCGGTCCCGATGTTCTGCCGTCCGCGTGCCATCGCGTACACCTCGCCCTTGCGGGTCACGCCGAAGACGTGCTGTGCGCCCTCGCCGTCCTCGCACACCATCAGCCCGCCGCTGGGCGCCAGACAGATGTTGTCCGGCTCCTCGCCCGGCAGCCGCACATCGGTGTCGGGCCCGAAGACGACGACCAGCGTCAGGCGGCGGGACGACGGGTCGTAACGCCAGATCTGGCCGAAGTGGTCGGCGGCCGAGCCCTCGCGGCTGCGCGCGTACGACGACACGAAGTACACGCAGCTCCCGCCCCAGTAGCAGCCCTCCAGTTTCTGGGCGTGGGTGATGCCCTTCGGCCCGAAGTCCTGGTTGCGGATCGCGGTGGTGGCCGCCAGCGGATCGGGTACGTCGACCCACTCGATGCCGCCGAAGGTGGCCCCCGTCTCCTGGACCGCCGACAGGTCGGGCACGCCCGGCACCCGCATCGCCTGGAGCGTGCCGCCCGCGCGCAGGGAGCCGAGGCCGCCCCGGGGCTTGTCCGGCAGGAAGCGGTAGAAGAGGCCGAACGGCTTGTCGAACGCGTCCTCCGTCTCGTACACGACACCGCGCCGTGGGTCGACGGCGATCGCCTCGTGCTGGAAGCGGCCCATCGCGGTCAGCGGTACGGCGCCCGAGCGGCGCGGGTCGACGGGGTCGACCTCGAAGATGAAGCCGTGATCCTTGGTATAGCCGTTGGTGCCGGCCCGGTCCTCGGTCTCCTCGCAGGTCAGCCAGGTGCCCCACGGGGTGGGCCCGCCCGCGCAGTTGACGGCGGTGCCCGCGATGGCGACCCGCTCGCCGAGGACGTCGTTGTGCCGGTCGAGCGTGAGCGCCGTACAGCCGCCCTTGGCCGCCGGGTCGTAGGTAATGCCGTCGACGAGGGGGACCGGGATCCGGCCGGTGACCCTGTTCTCGTGGTTGCGCACGAGGTGCACACGGCCCTGTCCGCCCGCGAAGGCGGCCATGCCGTCGTGATTGCTGGGCACCTTGCCCTCGTGCGAGCGGAGGTCGTCGCCCTCGCGGGAGAGGACCTTGTAGCGGAACCCCTTCGGGAGGTCGAGCAGCCCGGCCGGGTCCTCGATCAGGGGGCCGTATCCGGCGCGCCCCTGGGCCGCGGCCGAGCCGGTGAACAGCTCGGACAGCTCCCCGGCGAAGGCGATCCCCACCCCCAGGGCGCCGGTGCGGGCGAGGATCTGACGTCGTGTCGCGGACTGTCGTGCATCAGTGGACCGTCGTGCATCAGTGGTGCGCGCGTCGGTGGTGCGTGACATGGGTGCAACCTCCTGCTGGCGGACAGGAACCTGTGACCCGGCTGTGTCTACCACGCACGTCCCGCCCCGGGAACCACGCGCGTTGCGCGCGGAGCGCATGCCTTCAGGGGCGCGGGGAACTGCGCGAGAAGAGGCCACCGGCCCGCACCCGGAGGACAAGCCCCCCCCTCAGGCGGCGACCAGCCCCTTGGCGTCCCGGGCCAGCGCGGTGAGCCGGGATATCGCGCGGAAGTACTTCTTGCGGTAGCCGCCGTTCAGCATCTCCTCGCTGAAGAGCCGGTCGAACGGCTCGCCGGCCGCGAGCACCGGGATCTCCCGGTCGTAGAGCCGGTCGGCCAGGACCACCAGGCGCAGGGCCGTGGACTGGTCGGGCACGGCGGACACGTCGGTCAGGCAGACCGCCGTCAGATCGTCCGTCAGCGCGCCGTAGCGGCTGGGGTGCACGCGCGCGAGGTGGTCGAGGAGCCGCGGGAAGGCGTCGAGCGAGGCGCCCTCGGTGGCGTACGCGGCCTTGGTGACCTGCTCGTCCGAGAACGGCGGCGGGGCCTCGGGCAGGCCCCGGTGGCGGTAGTCCTCGCCGTCGATGCGCAACGGCCGGAAGTGCGCGGACAGGCCCTGGATCTCGCGCAGGAAGTCCGCGGCGGCGAACCGGCCCTCGCCCAGCTTGCCGGGCAGCGTGTTGGAGGTGGCGGCGAGCGCGACGCCCGACTCCACGAGGCGGCCGAGCAGGGTGGAGACGAGCACGGTGTCACCGGGGTCGTCGAGCTCGAACTCGTCGATGCACAGCAGGCGGTGCCCGCCGAGCGTCTTCACCGTCTGCTGGAAGCCGAGGGCGCCGACCAGGTTCGTCAGCTCGACGAAGGTGCCGAACGCCTTGAGCGCGGGCTCGGCGGGCGTCGCGTGCCAGAGGGAGGCGAGGAGGTGGGTCTTGCCGACGCCGTAGCCGCCGTCGAGGTAGACGCCGCGCGGACCGGTGGGGGCGGCCGGCTTCTTGGCGAACCACTTGCGCTTGCCGGAGCCGGAGGGGTGCGCGCCGCCGAGCCCGGCGGCGAAGGAGCTCAGGACCTCGACGGCCTGGGTCTGGCTCGGCTGGTTCGGGTCCGGGATGTAGGTGTCGAAGCGGGCCGACGCGAAGCGGGGCGGCGGCACCATCTCCGCGACCAGGCGCTCCGCGGGGACGTGCGGCTCGCGGGCGCACAGCGACTGCGGGACGGCGGGGGCGGATCCATCGGCGGACGCGCCGTGGGCGGAGGACGACTGGGTGGAGGACGACACAGCTCATCAGCTTAATGGCCGTGCCACACTGCACGTCATGCGACGCCTGTTCCCTGTGACGTACGAAACAGCAGATCACCTGGGCCGGGAGGAGCCCCGCGACGGTGAGTGGAGCCTCGACGCGCTCGCCGACGCCTACGCCTATCCGCCGCGGGCCGCCGGGGAGCCGTGGCTGCGCGCCAACATGGTCTCCACGCTCGACGGCGCCGCCCAGCACGACGGCCGCTCCCAGCCGATCTCGAACGACACCGACATGCGGATCTTCGGCACCCTGCGCGGCCTCGCCGACGTGGTGGTGGTCGGCGCCCAGACCGTCCGCCAGGAGGGATACCGGCCCGCCCGCGCGCGCGAGGCGTTCGCCGCCCGCCGCGCCGCGGCCGGGCAGGGCGTCGCCCCGTCGATCGCGGTGATCAGCGGCGGCCTGGACCTGGACTTCACCCTTCCGCTGTTCACCGAGCCCCTGGTGCCCACCTACGTGATCACCGGCTCGGGCGCCCCGGCCGAGCGGATCGAGGCCGCCCGCCGCTCCGGCGCCGAGGTGCTGCTCGCGGGCGACGACAGTGCGGTGGATCCGCACCGCGCGGTCGCGGCCCTGGCCGAGCGCGGGCACCGGCGGCTGCTCACGGAGGGCGGGCCGAGGATGCTCGGTCAATTCGTCGCGGGCGGGGTACTCGACGAGCTGTGCCTCACGGTGTCGCCGATGCTCACCGCCGGCGATGCCCAGCGCATCGCCGGCGGATCGGCGTTGCGGGTGCCGGAACGTTTCGAGCTGGTGTCTCTCCTGGAGGAGGACGGTTTTCTCTTCACCCGATACGGTCGGAGGCGACACTGAACGGAATGATCTGTTCCGTTTAGTCTTCGCTGGGCACACTAAAACTCGCAGACCCCGTGCGGCCACGGGGCAGGATGGTTTCCGCAGTTCCGCAGGGACCCGTCGAAGGACGGCCCACGGTAGGAGAAGAAGGGCGCCCGTCGTGTTCACGAGCGTATTGATGATCGAGAAGGCCCTGACGTCTGCCGACGTGGAGTTTGTCACCACCTTGCACGGTGACGAGGATGTCGCCTTCCACGTGCTGCTCCAGCCCCGTGGCGACCAGGCCGACCGGCTGCTGCGCGCCATCGACGACGTGGCGCTGGGCGAGCTGGACGACGCGGCCCGCGAGGGCGAGGTCCCCGAGGGGGACGAGGCCAAGGGCCCCGCCGAGCAGGCGCTCCAGGTCTCCCTGACCGCCCTGCACCAGGCGGGCAGCGCCGCCGAGGGCAAGCTCATCGAGGACCACCCGCTGAACGCGCTCAAGGCGCTGGTCGACGAGGTGAAGGCGGACGAGGTCATCGTGCTCACCGACCCGCACTACGTCGAGGAGTTCTTCCACCGCGACTGGGCCTCGCAGGCCCGCCACAAGGTCGGCGTGCCGGTCCTGAAGCTGTTCTCGCACAGCAAGGCCTAGGTCGTGTCCGCAAAGTCCCTCCTGCCTCGCGACGCCTGGCACGCTTCCCCAAGCTCTCGAACTTCGCTCGAGCAGGGGAGACCCCATTCGCCGCACCGGGCACAAGGCCGAGTACGTCCAGTACGAGGCCTCGCACCCGGCACTCCCCCAGCCTCCGGCCGGGGGGACCCCCTGAGAGCACGCACCAGACGCCGCGAGGCCCGCCCTCCGGGCGGACGGAGGGACTTTGCGGACACGACCTGGCGCGGGCCGTGCGGGGGTGCGGGGCGGCCGGGCCGGAGGCAATAGGCTGGGCCCGGTCCGCGGCCGTCCGCGCCCCGGACCACGACGCACCGGAAACCTCAGGGGAGTAACACGCATGGCACCCGGCCTTCCGCATTCCAGCGCCGCCATGGAGCGACCGCACTTCATCGGCATCGGCGGCGCCGGAATGTCGGGCATCGCCAAGATCCTCGCCCAGCGCGGCGCGCGCGTGGCGGGCAGCGACGCGCGCGAGTCCGCCACGGCCGAGGCCCTGCGCGAGCTCGGCGCCACCGTGCGCATCGGGCACGACGCCGCGCACGTGTCCCCCGACACCACCTCCGTCGTGGTCTCCTCCGCGATCCGCGAGGACAACCCCGAGCTGGCCCGCGCCCGGGAGCTCGGCATCCCGGTCGTGCACCGCTCCGACGCCCTGGCCTCCCTCATGGACGGCCTGCGCCCGATCGCCGTCGCGGGCACCCACGGCAAGACGACCACCACGTCGATGCTCGCCGTGTCGCTGACCTCGCTCGGCCTGAACCCCTCGTACGCGATCGGCGGCGACCTCGACGTTCCCGGCTCGAACGCGCTGCACGGCGAGGGCGACATCTTCGTGGCCGAGGCCGACGAATCGGACCGCAGCTTCCACAAGTACCGGCCGGAAGTCGCGATCATCCTCAACGTGGAACTCGACCACCACGCCAACTACGCGTCGATGGACGAGATCTACGAGTCCTTCGAGACGTTCACCACGAAGATCGTCCCCGGCGGCACGCTGGTGATCGCCGCCGACCAGGCGGGCGCCGCGGAGCTGACCCGCCGCATCCGCGACACCACGTCCCTGAACGTGGTCACGTACGGCGAGTCGGAGTCGGCGGACATCCGGATCCACAAGATCACCCCGCGCGGTCTGACCAGCGAGGTGACGGTTCTCCTCGACGGCAAGCTGCTCACCTTCACCGTCTCGGTCCCCGGCAGCCACTACGCGCACAACGCGGTCGCGGCGCTCGCGGCGGGCGTCGCCATGGGCATCCCGTCCCGCAACCTGGCCGGCGCGCTGAAGTCCTACACGGGCGTCAAGCGCCGCCTCCAGCTCAAGGGCGAGGTGAACGGCGTGCAGGTCATCGACTCCTACGCCCACCACCCCACCGAGATGACGGCCGACCTGGCGGCGATGCGCTCGGCCGCCGGCGACGCCCGGCTGCTCGTCCTCTTCCAGCCGCACCTGTTCTCCCGCACCCAGGAGCTCGGCAAGGAGATGGGCGACGCCCTCGCCCTCGCCGACGCCTCGGTGGTCCTCGACATCTACCCGGCCCGCGAGGACCCGATCCCGGGCGTCACCAGCGTCCTGATCATCGACGCGGCCCGGGCCGCGGGCGCCGACGTACAGGCCGCTGAGGACCGGGACGCCGCCGTCGCCGCGATCGCGGGAATGGCCAAGCCGGGGGATCTTGTTCTCACCATGGGCGCGGGCGATGTCACCGACCTCGGCCCGCGGATCCTGGACCGTCTGAAGGGATGAGCGACATGGCGTACGACGTCGAGAAGCCGGACGAGGAGTGGCGCGCGGAGCTGAACCCGGCGGAGTACGCGGTACTGCGCCAGGCCGGCACCGAGCCCGCCTTCACCGGTGAGTACACCGACACGAAGACCAAGGGCGTGTACTCCTGCCGCGCGTGCGGCGCGGAGCTGTTCACGTCCACCGAGAAGTTCGAGTCGCACTGCGGCTGGCCGAGCTTCTACGACCCCAAGGACTCGGCGGCCGTGGAGCTGATCGAGGACCGGTCGCACGGCATGGTGCGGACCGAGGTGCGCTGCTCCCGCTGCGGATCCCACCTCGGGCACGTGTTCGAGGGTGAGGGGTATCCGACGCCCACGGACCAGCGCTACTGCATCAACTCGATCTCGCTGAAGCTGGAGCCGGCCGAGTAGCCGGACCCGGTCACTGGGGAGACGGCTCGGGGGTCACCGTCTCCTCGCCGATCTGCGCGTCCGACTTGTAGATCGTCACCAGATCCCCGTGGATGACGTAGCGGTACGGGTCGTTGGACGCCTCGTAGCCGTCGCTCGTCGTCGTCGCCCGCATGGCGATGCCCGCCTCGCGGTGGTCGCTGAACTCGCCGTAGTAGTACAGCTCCCCGGCCGTCGTGCGGCACAGGGTGATCTGCTTGTTCTCCGTGCGGTACGCCTCGACCAGCTCGGCCCCGCCGCCCGAGGGCAGCTCGTCGGCGATGCGCGTCGGGCAGGCCGCCGCGGTGCCGGAGCCGTCCGTGCCGCCGGTGCCCGAGTCCTGCGACTTCAGGTAGGCCTGCGCCCCGAACAGCAGAGCGCCCCCGACGACGAGCGCGATCAGACAGCCCCCGCAGCCGCCCGGCCTCCGCCTCGGCGGGGGCGGTGTCCAGGGACGCGGGGCGGGCGCCGGGGCAGGGGGCGGGGTCGGCGTCGGGATCGGGGCCGTGGGGACGTAGCCGGTGGCCACAGGGGGCGGGTGGAACAGGCTCTCGCGGCGCGGGGTGCTCGCGGGAGCGGGAGCGGGAGCGGGAGTGGCGGCAGGGGCGGCGGCTGGGGTGGTCTTCTTCGGCGGCGGTCTCTTGGTGGCCCGCTTGGCCGGGCCCTTCTTCCGCACGGCCGGTTTCGCCGCCGTCTTCCAGCCCGCGCCGCAGACCAGGCAGGTCGTGTCGTCCCTGGTGTTGTTCGTGTCGCACTTCGTGCAGCGCCAGTCCGCGGCCGGCCGGGCCGGCGCGGGCCGCTTCGCCGCCGGCCGCGGGGCGCCGTGGCGGGGCGGGGCGGCGGCGGGGCCCGGTCCGCGCCGGGTGCCGCCGCAGATCGCGCAGACCCTCTCCGCGGGGACGTTGAAGGTGTCGCAGTCCCCGCAGCGCCAGTTCTCCGTTGCCGCCACCCCTGATCAGCCTCCCTGGCCCGGCCACCGGGCCTCAATGCGGATCGTTGCCGACCCGGTCCATGACATGGGCGAAGAACTCGGCGGACGCCGGGCCCACGGGCGCGAGCAGGCACTCGTCCGGCTCGTTCGGAACCTGCTCCAGCGGTACCGTCTCGTCCTCGTCGGCGGGCCGGTCGGGCACCCCGTGGTCGTGGTGCAGCTCCGCGACGAGATCCCGCGCCCCCGGCACCCCGGAGGCGGGAACCGTGAGCCGTACGACGACCAGGTCCGCCGTCTCCGAGCGCGCCGTCCGGAACCGGAACACCAACTGGCCCTCGCCGTCCGGCGACCGGAGCCGCAGCGAGGCCTCGGCGCACTGCGCGATCCGGAACTGGGCGAACGAGATTCCCTCCCAGGCGCACTCCAGGCACTCCGCGTCGAGGGTGACATGACAGCCGGGCCAGCGCAGCTCCCGTTTCACAGGCTGTTCGCGATCGTCTCGATGATCTCGTCCATCTCGAACTCCTCCAGTCCCTCGCCCGCCTTGGACTCGAAGTGCAGGGTGAGGTCCCACTCCTCGGAGATCGGGTCCTTCCACGGATCCTGGTCCGGGGCGAACAGCACGAGCCGCTTGGCCGACTGCTCCATGACGGCGGTCTGGCTGCGGGCGTAGCCCCACTGCTCGAAGAGGGCGTCGATGCTGCGCGGGATGTGCGCCGGGTACGCCTGCGCGGACGCGCCGACCGTGCCCAGCGGGTGCGCGGGCGCGTCCGTGAACATCACGATGACGTGCCGCCTGCGGTCCAGGCCCGTCTCCCAGCGGGAGTTGATGGCGAGGGCGAGCGCTTCGAGGCCCGACTCCGGGATGTCACCGCCGCCGCCCGCGTCGATGCTCCGCACGAACCGCTCGAAGTCCGCCGCCTGCTCCGGCAGGCGCAGGAACTCGGTCTGCTCGATCGCCGAGCCCGGGTCGTCACCGAAGTCGCGGAAGGCGATGGTCTTCAGCCGCAGCTGGCTGATCGCCTTGCCCTTCTTCGCCATGACGTCGTTCAGCCGGTCGTGGAACTGCAGCGCGCTCGCCTTCACGGTGTCGAGGACCGGGTACATGCTCCCGGTCGCGTCGATGCAGAACACGATGTCGACGGCGTACTGCAGATTGCCCTGGTACTGGTCGTTGCTGGCGTTCATGGACGGCTCCTGGTTCACGGTGCGTTGCGGTCCCGGCCCCGGTCGCCGAGGTTGATGCGGACCCGGGACGAGCGGGGAGAGCGGGGTGCGGGCGGGGCGGCCGGCTCCGGTGCGGGGTCGGCCGCGGGCGCCGGTCCGCCCGGCCGGGGCCTGAAGTTGGCGCGGATCCGGCTGGTCCGCGTCGGTGATTCCGTGCCGGCGGCCGGGTCCCGCTCCGGGGCCACGGTGCCGGGGCGGCGGTGCCGCAGCGCGCAGACGTCCGGGTCCGACAGAGCCTTGAGATACGTCGCCATGCCGGGGCGCCGCTTCGGGTCGCCCTGCGTCATGGCCCGCAGCAGCCCCTGGATCTCGTCGGACAGGCGCGGGTCGAGGCGCAGCGGGGCGCCGCCGTTGACCGCGTCGGCCGGGGAGCCGAACCGCGCGTCGTGGCGCGGCAGTTCACCGGTCAGGTACAGGTGCGTCATCAGGCCGAGCGCGTACACGTCGACTGCGCAGGTCAGATCCCCGGCCGCGGCCGAGCCGTCCTCCCGCAGATAGCGGCGCCACTCCGGGGCCCCGTACAGCGAGTCGCCGGAGATGTCCGCGGGCGCGGGCGGCTTCCCGGCGACGTAGCTGTCGTCGAAGTCGATCAGCTTCGCGGTGTGGAACGCGGCGTCGTCCCGCTTCTGCACCAGCACGTTCAGCGGCTTGAGGTCGCCGTGCACCACGTCGATGTCGTGCAGCTGCTTCAGACTGGTCCCGAGCGTTTTGAGCAGCACCATCTTCTGGCGCGGCTCCAGCGCCTGCGGCTTCTCCAGGCTGGAGGTGTCGATGCGCTCGGTGACCTTGTAGTACGTGCTCCCCTCGTGGAAGAAGTCGGTGGCGAGCACGAGATTGCCGCCGCCCCGGGCGTCCGGGCGCAGCCGCGTCATGATCGTGCGGTGCCGCTCCTCGAACTCCAGGGCCAGCTGCCGCCGGATCCGCAGGCTCGGCGTGTCCCGGGCGTCGTCCTTGGGCCGCTTCGGCTCCAGGAACCGCTTGACGAAGTACGCCGTCCCGGCCTTCTCCGCGAAGGCCCAGATGCACTTGCCGCCGCCCGCGTTGGTGGGCGCCGTGGTGATGCGGTAGCCCGCGATCACCTCTCCTTGTTTCATACGGACTCCTCGGGCGCGGGCGGCAGATGCCTCTCGTAGTCGGGGCGGTACGCCTGCCAGGTCTGTTCCTGCCACGCCTTGATCCCGGCCGCGGTCTCCCGCGGGTCGCCGCCGTGGCCGGACGCGCCGGTCAGGGCGGACGGCCTGCCCACCGTCAGCTGATCGGTCAACTGCCGCAGCCGGGGCGCGAAATCGGCCTTCAGGTCGGCGAAGTCCTGGTGGCCGAGGGCCAGCAGCGCGAGCGAGGCGTCGTCGGCCGTGTACGCCTGCACCTCGCGGCGCAGCAGGTCCGACCAGTCGAGCGCGTCGCGCGCCTGCTCCAGCGTGCGCAGCAGCAGGTGCTCGAAGTCGCCGGGGGTGTGGACGTAGCCGAAGAAGCCGTCCGTGGCCGTGACGAGCACACACGGCAGGGGCAGTGTCAGCAGCCGCGTGGCGACCTCGAACTCCCGGTCGGCGCAGACGAGATTCGTCATCGGCGGGTCGCTGCGCAGGAGTTCCAGCGCGTCGCTCTCCCGGGTGTGGTCGCGGGTGAGCACGTGCAGCCCGCTGCCCGGCAGCAGCGCATAGGCCCGGGAGTCGCCCGTCCACAGCGGGCGCACCTCGATCTCCTTCTCGCCCTTGTCGACCTGGTAGTGCAGTGCGGCCAGCGTGGTGGGCAGCTGGCGCCGCATGGTTCCGCTGATCTTGCTCTGCCGCTTCGGCGCCTGCTCCAGGAAGTACTTCACATACGCGTGCAGCGAGTCCTCGTCGGAGTCCTGGCTGCCCCGTACGACGTCGTGGAACCAGCAGTCGGTGGCGAGCCGTGCCGCCCGCGCGCCGACCCAGGCACCGGTGCGGGCGGTACCGTCCGGCGTCTGCCAGGCGGGCGCCGCGCCCGCGCCGCCCGACCCGTCGAAGACGGCGATCAGGCCCTGCGTCGACTCCCAGTGGTGGCAGACGAACGGCTCGGCGTCCTCGCCGCGCCCCGGGACCCGCTCGGTCCACACGGACACCGCCTGGATCGGGCCGTGGCCGCTGCCCCAGTAGAGCTGCGGCACCGGCGGGCGGTCCGGCGCGGCGGCGACGGCCGGTTCGGCCGGGGGCGGGAGGGGCCGCGCCGTCGCGCTCCAGGAGGTCGGCAGCGGTGTGGGTGGCTTGTTCATCGCGGCTCCCTGCCGGGATCGGTGGTCCGGCGTTTGGCGGTGCCGCGCACCCGGCTCACCTTCGGCCCCGCCGGTTCGGCGGCCCGGTGCCCGGAGGACGACGCGCCCTGGGACGGCTCGGCGCGGCGCGGCGGCGGGGCGCTGTCGCGCGGCGGCAGCGGTTCGTCCTCCGGCGGCGCGTCCGGCGCGGCACGGGGACCCGACCAGCGGCCGGTGGGGCGCGGCCGGGGCTCCTCCCGCAGCACCTCGCCCCGGAGCGTCTCGCCGGCCGGGGACGCCGCGGGTTCGCCGTCCGGGGCCCCGGGCTCCGCCGCGCCGGGTTCCAGGGCGCGGGAGAGCGAGCCGGTCAGCCGGCCGCGCCGGGGCGCCGTCGAGAACAGGCCGTCCCCGCCGCCGCGCAGCACCTCCTCCAGGACGGCGCGCTCCAGCTCGGTCTGCTCGAACGGCTCCCGGTCGGCGTCGCCGCGCTCCAGGACCATCCGCATGACCTCGCGCTTGACCTCGCGCTGCTCCGCGTCGCTCTTCTCGATCCAGGCGAGCGCGGCGCGCGGCCCCTCCTTCTCCATGATCTCCGCGATCAGGCCGTCGACGCCCTCCTCGCGCATCATCTCGACGTGCCGGGTGCGCCGCATCCGCGAGAGCCGCGTCTCGCGCTCGACGTCCCTGAACTCCCGCCCGCTGGTGACGATCTCGTCCTCGTCGACCAGCAACTCGACGTGGACCGCGCGCAGTCGCACGGCGTCGTCCCCGGCGAACGACGCCACCGCGCTGTTCAGCGCCCGCTCCGCCTGGTGGAACTCGGCGATGTCGTAGTCGCGGGCCACCTCGCGCAGCGTCGTGCGCACGAACCCGTACAGCGCCCCGCTCATGTCCCGGATGCCGCGCGCCACGATCTTCGCCGGGTCGACGACCGCGCAGATCAGGTCGACACGGCTGCGGAAGGAGAAGGTGGGGTCCCGGCTGAGCAGCGGGATGTCCAGGACGAGCCGGTGCTCGCCGAGGTCCACGGTGTGCACCGAACGGTAGGAGCCGTACCGCGCCGAGGGGATCTCCTCGCCGCTGCGGACGGTCAGCGACGGGCCGCTGTCCCGGACCAGGACCAGGGCCCGGCCCGGATCGGGCGGGCGCAGCGGACTCGTCAGACGCCACTTGGACAGCTCAGTGACCTCCAGGACGGGGTCGTAGGTCTGTTCCTGCATGGTCTGTCTGCCACCTCGCTCTCTCTCGTGTCGCCCGCCCGCCGGCGGGGTGTGTCCGTACGGGGATCAGATGCGGCGGCGCAGCTGGGCCGAGCCCGGCGACGGCCGGTCGCGGTCCGCCGCCCATTTCTCCAGCCACCAGCGCAGCCGCTCGCGGTGCTTGCCCGGTCTGCGGGCCACACCGCGCAGCAGCTCCGCGATGTCGTCGAGCGCGCCGGGGCACAGCGGCGCGAACGTGTCGATCCACTCCCGCAGGGCGGGCAGCGCCGCGTCCTGCACCGGGCTGCGGGCCAGCGCACGCGCCCACAACTCGGTCAACTGCGCACGGTGCGCGCGGAACCGGCTGAGCAGGACGGGCACGCCCGGCACCCCCCTGACGGTCTCCGTTGCCCCGGCCGGACGCTCGTACGGCCGGGACACCGCGAAGACGAACGCGGAGAGCGACTTGTTGACCATGGGGGAGTGGTCCTGCGGCGCGGACCACTCCAGATGCGCGTCCAGGAGCGCGGACGCCTGTCCCTGGTGCAGCAGGTGGACGCCGCCCCAGGCCACGTACGGCAGCGTCCCCCAGTCGTCGCCCCGGTCGAGCGCCGCGCGCAGCACACCGACGGCGCGGTCCGGCGCGGCGCGGCCGAGGAGGGTGCCCACGGCGTTCGCCGCGGTCCCCGCGAGCCGCCGCTCGTACGCCGAACTGCCGCCGCGCGCCCAGGTGTCCAGCAGCTCCCAGACGGCGTCCGCGGACGCGGGACGGCTGCCCGCCACACCGAGCGCGGTCGCCGCGCCCTGCCGCTGCGGCCAGGACGTGCTGCCCGCCCAGGCGGTGAGGAACCGGTGCACCGCGTAGTGGTGGTCGGCCCAGGACAGCACTCCGGCGGCGACCGAGGCGCGGGCCCGCACCTCCAGGTCACGGTGGCCGAGCAGTCGACGCAGCCAGTCCAGGACGGCGTCCCGGCGCCCGTCCAGGGTGCTCCACGCGTGCACCAGGACCGCCTGGCCGAGCAGCGGGCTGCGGAACCGCACCCGGGGCGCGCCCCCGTCCGCGGACTCGACGCCGACCCACTGCTGCTCGTGGCCGAGCCGGTCGGCGAACCGCAGGTCGGGCGGGACCGGTTCGGGCGGGGTCAGCGCGTCGTGGAGCTTCACCGCCGCCTCGGCGACCGTCAGATAGCCGCTGCCCTCCAGCACGGCGGCGGCGAGTGCGAAGGCCACCGCGGCGGGCGACCTGTGCTGCTGGAACCAGGCCCTGACCTGGTCGCTCGGATCGCGCAGCGCCGCGACCGTCGCGGCCAGGTCGCCGTCGGCGGTGATCACGGACGCCAGCCGCACCGCGTGCCGGGCCGCGGGCTGCTCGCGCAGCGCACGGGTGGCGTCGCAGGAGTCCAGGAGCGCGCGCAGCCGGGTCCGCGCCTCGGGCTCGGGCCCGTGGCCGAGCACCCGCCGCTCCAGCACCACGAGCGGGTCGAGCGGGGCGAGCGCGTACCGGGCGTACGGCTCCGTGCCGGCCTCCCCGGTGGCGGCGAGCGCCAGGTCGTGGCCGCCGGTCAGGACGAGCCGGCAGCCGGCCGCCCGCAGCGCGGCGGCGAGCGACGTCAGCCGCCGCACCCCGAACGGCTCGGCCCCCGACGGCCCCTCGTCGACCTCGGCGAGATAGCCGGAGTCCTTCGCGGGCGGCTCCCAGCCGGGCTCGGTCAGGACCGCAGGATCGAGCAGCCGGTGGCAGCCGCCGTCCTGGGCGCCGCCGAGCGCCATGGCCTCGGACAGCAGATTGACGGCGGTGGCCGCGCGCCCGCTGCCGGGCGGCCCGGTCAGCACGAGCAGCGCCTGCCCGCACAGCTCGCCCAGCGCGGTGTCGTACCCCTCGGGCTGCACGAACAGCTCGGTGTGGTCGGCGAGTTCGACGGCGTCGAGCGCCACGGTCGCGCCGGTTCCCCGGGCCGCGCCCGGCCCGCGCCCGCCGCCGGTGTGGAGGCCGCCGCCGAAGCTGACGGAGTCGTTGAACAGGGCGAGCGTGCCGATCCGGGTCCCCGACGCGTCGTCGCCGAGGCGGGCGGCGATCAGGTCGGCGATGGCGGAGGCCCGCCGCGCCTCGGAGCGCTCCGCCGCGTCGGGCCCGACGCCCGCGGCGAGCGACCGCAGCGCGTCCTGCTCGCTGACGGGCCCGTCCCGCTCCTCGTCGAAGGGCCGGGGCTCGGCCTTCGGTGCCTCCGCCGCGGCCGGGGCGGAGTCCGCCGGGGCGGACTCGGCGCCCGTGGAGCCGGCGGCCGGGCGGGGCTCGGATGCTGCTTCCTCGTCCATAGGATCTCGGTCTTCCGTGCGGGGCACCGGTCCGGCGGCCGGCGCGCGTCAAGGGCGCGCCGACGGCGGACGGTCGTGGTGCGGACGGTGAGCGGAGGCTAGGAGATGTTCCAGTCGCCCTGGATCTCGACCTTCTCGTTGAACACCGTGGCGTTCTTGATGAGCCCGGCGCTGACCTGCGGCCCCTCGCCCCGGGCGGCCACCGCCTCGGCCACGGTGCGGCGCAGCTCCGCCTCGAAGGCGCGGTCGAGCAGCATGTGCGCGGCGAGCACGCGCTCCAGGTTCTGCCGGGCGCCCTCGTCGTCGGGCGCCCGCGTGACCTCGTCGAGCGCGGCCTCGGCGGCGCGGTCGCCGCGGAACCGCGCGCGGAGGCGCTCCAGCAGCCGGGCGCCCCCGGCCCAGCCCGCGCGCCCGGCCTCCTGGGCGGCGCTCTCCAGTGCTCCCTTGGCCACGAGCGCGACGCTCGCGGCGGCGACAGCCGTTACCGGATCCATCCCGTTCCCCCGATTTCACCCCACGGTCCACCAACGTGCGTGAACCGAGCGGCCAATGTAGGACGCACGGGTGGCGGGAAATCGGGACTCTCGCATCTTGCCCGAGTTCGCCCGAAGGCGACCGGGCGTCAACCCGGCTTTACCGGAAGTGACGTGATTTCCGCCGGCGAAGTCCGACCGCGCCCCGGACTACGGCCGTGCCGTCACGCCGGGTCCGCCCGCAGGAAGTCCTCCGCGACCCGGATCAGCGCGAGCGGCGCCTCGTCCATCGCGTAGTGCCCGCACACCGGCAGGTCGACCAGCTCGCCGCGGACGAACCAGCGCAGCCACGTCGCCCGCATCAGGCCCGCCGACAGCGCCGGGTCGAGCTGGCCCGTCACCGCGAGCGCCGGCACCGTCGAGCCCTCGACGCCCGTGTGGAAGTCGTCGCCGGTCCACGAGTCGAGCCAGCTCCGGAACGCCTTGGCGTCGCTGCGCTCCAGCGAGCGGCGCACCATGCGGTCCAGCCAGGCGGCCGGGCGGACGCCGCCCGTGGTGACGTCGAGGATCGCGCGCCGGTTCTCCGGCCTGGTGTCCGCGGCCGAGAACAGCTCCCACTGCTCGGGCGGCAGCGGCAGGCCCGACGCGGGGACCGGCGAGACGCCCACGAGTCGGCGCACTCGCTCCTCGGCCGCCGCCACCACGCGCTGCGCCACACTGGCGCCCATCGAGTGCCCGATCAGCGAGAACCGCCGCCAGCCGAGCCGGTCCGCGAGGTCCAGGACGTCCGCGGCGCCCTCGGCCGTCGTGCAGGCGCCCGGCACGTCCTTCGCCTCGCCGTAGCCCCGCAGGTCCACGAGCGCGTACTGGAACGTCTCGCGGTCGAGGTCGGGCACGATCGGCGCGAACGCGGACCGGTCGGCGAACCAGCCGTGCACCACGATCACCTTGTGCGGCCCGTCGCCGTGCAGCTCGTGGGGGAGGCGGAACGCCGATGCCGACGGCGGATGCCGCGGCGAGCGGGAGGAGGCCACGTCGACTCCTGGAGGTCTGGGGCGGTGCCGGTCGCGTCCACGGTTGCGCGCGCCCGGGCCGCCCACAAGGGGGCGTACACCGCCGATCGGTGACAATGGGGGCGTGACCTCCTCCGGCTCCGCTCCCGAGCCCCCCTCCGAGCCCTCCTCCGACCGCGCCGCCCTGCGCGCCGACTGCGGCAACTGCTTCGGCCTGTGCTGCGTGGCGCTGCCCTTCGCCAAGTCCCAGGACTTCGCGGCGAACAAGAACGCGGGCACGCCCTGCCACAACCTCCAGGAGGACTTCCGCTGCGGCATCCACGCGCGGCTGCGCGACGAGGGCTACCGGGGCTGCACCGTCTTCGACTGCTTCGGCGCCGGACAGAAGGTCTCCCAGGTCACCTTCGGGGGCGTCAGCTGGCGCGAGCGGCCGAAGACGGCACGGACCATGTACGAGGTCTTTCCCGTCATGCGTCAACTTCAGGAGCTGCTGCGGTACTTGACCGACGTACTGGACATGCCGCGCGCCGCCCCCGTGCACGGGGAAGCACGCCGGGCCCGTACCGGAATCGAGCACCTCACGCGCGCGGACGCCGACGAAATCCTCGCCGCCGACGTCCCCGCGATCCGCGCCGACGTCAACACCGTGCTGCTGAAGGCGAGCGAGCTGGAGCGCGCCACCGTTCCGGGCCGCAAGAAGAACCACCGCGGCGCCGACCTGATGGGCGCCCGCCTCCGCAGTGCGGACCTGCGCGGCGCCAATCTGCGCGGCGCCCTCCTCGTCGCCGCCGACCTGACCGGCGCCGATCTGCGCGCGGCGGACCTGATCGGCGCCGACCTGCGCGACGCCCGGATCGAGGGCGCCGACCTGCGCGGCGCGCTCTTCCTCACCCAGGCCCAGCTGAACGCGGCGCGCGGCGACGCGGCCACGCACATCCCGCGCGACCTGGACCGCCCCGGGCACTGGGGCGAGCGGTAGGGAGGGCTGCGGCCGGGCGCGCGTTCCCCATCAGGGTCCGATTCACTCCTCGTTCACGCGATGGTGCGATCATCTCCCTTCCCAGGGATGGCCGTTGACGGTCACGGGTAGGGCCGCGCACATGACTGAGCAGTCCACCGCCGCGGCCTCGCAGCCCTTCCAGTTGCCGCGCTTCTACATGCCGTACACGGCGCGCCTCAATCCCCATCTCGACGAGGCCCGCGCCCACTCCACCGTGTGGGCACGGGAGATGGGCATGCTGGAGGGCTCCGGCGTCTGGGAGCAGAGCGACCTGGACGCCCACGACTACGGACTGCTGTGCGCGTACACGCACCCCGACTGCGACGGCCCGGCGCTCTCCCTGATCACCGACTGGTACGTGTGGGTCTTCTTCTTCGACGACCACTTCCTGGACATGTTCAAGCGCACCAACGACCGCCCGGCCGGCAAGGCGCACCTCGACCGGCTGCCGCTGTTCATGCCCATGGATCTGGCCGCGCCCGTCCCGGAACCGCGAAACCCGGTGGAAGCGGGCCTCGCCGATCTCTGGCGGCGCACCGTGCCCGCCATGTCGATGGACTGGCGCCGCCGCTTCGCCGAGTCGACCGAGCACCTGCTCAACGAGTCGATGTGGGAACTGTCCAACATCGACGAGGGCCGCATCGCCAACCCCGTCGAGTACATCGAGATGCGCCGCAAGGTCGGCGGCGCCCCCTGGTCGGCCGGGCTCGTCGAGTACGCCACCGCCGAGGTCCCCGCGCCCGTCGCCCGGTCACGCCCGCTGCGCGTCCTCATGGAGACGTTCTCCGACGCCGTCCACCTGCGCAACGACCTCTTCTCGTACGAGCGCGAGGTCCGGGACGAAGGCGAACTCTCCAACGGCGTCCTGGTCCTGGAGACCTTCTTCGGCTGCACGACCCAGGAGGCGGCGGAGGCCGTCAACGACGTACTCACCTCACGGCTGCACCAGTTCGAGCACACCGCGTTCACCGAGGTGCCCGCGCTCGCCGCCGACAAGGGGCTCACCCCGGACCAGGTCACGGCCGTCGCCGCGTACACCCGGGGCCTCCAGGACTGGCAGTCCGGCGGGCACGAGTGGCACCTGCGGTCCAGCCGCTACATGAACAAGGGCGCGGTGCGCGAGCGCGGCCCGCTGCACGGCCCCACCGGACTCGGGGCCCGGGGCACCGACGTGCGGGCGCTGTTCGACGCCCTCGGGGTCGAGCGGCTGCGGGCCTACACCCACGTGCCGTTCCAGAAGGTCGGCCCGTCGCTCATCCCCGATCTGCCGATGCCGTTCGAGCTGCGGCTCAACCCCGCCCTCGACGGCGCCCGCGCCCGCCTCGTGCCGTGGGCGCACGCCACGGGCATCCTGGCGGAGGGGGTCTGGGACGAGGACAAGCTGGCGGCGGCCGATCTCGCGCTGTGCGCGGCGGGCATCGACCCTGACGGCACGCCCGAGGCGCTCGACCTCAGCACGGCGTGGCTCGCCTGGGGGACGTACGCGGACGACTACTACCCCCTCGTGTTCGGCGGCCGCCACGACATCGCCGGCGCCAAGCACTGCACCGACCGGCTGTCCGCCTGCATGCCGGTCGACGGCGAACCGGTGCCGCCGCCCGCCAACGCCATGGAGCGCGGCCTCGTCGACCTGTGGGCGCGCACGGCCGCCGGGATGAGCGCCGAGCAGCGGGCCACGCTGAAGGCGGCCGTCGAGACGATGACCGAGAGCTGGCTGTGGGAGCTGGCCAACCAGACGCAGAACCGCGTCCCCGACCCCGTCGACTACCTGGAGATGCGCCGCGCCACCTTCGGCTCCGACCTCACCATGAGCCTGTGCCGGCTCGGCCACGGCCCGGCCGTGCCGCCCGAGGTGTACCGCAGCGGTCCCGTCCGCTCCCTGGAGAACGCGGCGGTCGACTACGCCTGCCTCGTCAACGACGTCTTCTCCTACCAGAAGGAGATCGAGTACGAGGGCGAGCTGCACAACGCGATCCTCGTCGTGCAGACCTTCTTCGGCGTCGACTACCCCACGGGCCTGCACATCGTGCACGACCTGATGACCCAGCGCCTCCAGCAGTTCAACCACGTGGTCGCGCACGAACTGCCCGTCCTGTGCGACGACTTCGGGCTCGATGCGGCGGCGCGCGACGCCGTCGACGGATACGTCGGGCAGCTGCGGAACTGGATGGCGGGCGTCCTCAACTGGCACCGGCGGGTGGACCGGTACCGGGCCCGGCATCTCGCCGCCCGCGCCCACGGCTTCCTGCCGGACCGGATCCCCGCCCCGCCCGTCCGGCTCCGCTGAGGCGACCGGTCACACGCGCGAGGCCCGTGCCGCGTGCGCGACCGCGGCACGGGCCAGCGCCTGCACGATCGGATGAGGGCGGCTGCCGTCGCCGTGCAGCTCCGGCTGGAACAGGGTGGCCAGGAAGAACGGGTGCCGGTCGGTGGCGAGTTCGGCGACCCTGACCTGGCCCTCCTCGTCCTCGCCCGTGAACCGCAGCCCGTGTGCGCGCAGCGTGTCCAGGTGCGCGGACGGCCCGTACCGGCAGTGGTAGCGCTCGACCGTGCGGTCCGCGCCGAGCACCGACTCGGCCAGCGACCCGGCGGTCAGCGTCACCGTGCCCTCGTGGCCGACCAGCGAGCAGGCCAGCGGGGTGATCAGGAGGTCGTCGGCGCCGGGATCGTTCTCGGCGTGCGCCACCTCCGTCAGGCCGCACACGTTCCGCGCGAACTCCAGGAGGGTGTGCTGGAAGCCGCCGCACGTGCCGAGGAACGGGATGCCGTGCTCACGGGCCGTCCGGATCGCGGCGAGCACACCCGCCTCACTGCGGTACGGGCTGCCCGGCAGCACCCAGACCGCGTCGAAGCCCCGTACGGCGTCGGGCGCCGACGCGTCCTCGCTCGGGATCCAGTACGCGTCGAGCACCAGACGCTCGCGCGAGGCGAGGGCGTCCAGGAGGAGCGGTACGCGGGTGTGGGCGACGACGTTCGGGGAGCGGTCGGCGACCAGGGCGACACGAGCGCGGGGAAAAGGCTGGGCCATGGCTGTCATGCGGTTCATCGTCGGCGCGAGCCGTGGTTCACGTCCAACGATGAAGACTGCACCCTCCATAAGCATTCCTGATGTGCGTTACCGATACTGGGGCGCATGGACCCCCACCTGCTGCGCACGTACGTCACCGTGGCCCGCCTCGCCTCCTTCTCCGAGGCGGCGCGGGAACTCGGCTACACCCAGTCCGCCGTCTCGCAGCACATCGCGGCCCTCGAACAGGACCTCGGCGCTCCGCTCCTGACCCGGCGGCCCGTCCTGCCCACCCCCGCGGGCGACCGGCTCCTCGAACACGCCGGGCCCCTGCTGCTGCGCCTGGAAGCGGCCCGCGCCGACGTCCGCCGCACCGCCGCCGCGCCCGACACCGGGCTCGTCCTCGCCGTCACCCCGACCGCGCTGCGCGGCCGCACCGCGGCGCTGCTGCCGCCCACCGGCGTGACCGTGCGGGTGCTGGCCCGCGAGGAGATCGCCGCCGAGGTCGCCACCGGCGGCGCCGATCTGGGCGTCGTCGACGGGGTCGCCGCGCCCAGCGACCCGCTGCGGCTGCCCGACGTCGCCCCGCTCACCCGCCGCGGCATCGCCGAGGAGCCCGTCCACGTGGTGTTGCCGCGGGAGCATCCGCTGGGCCGCCGCCCTGGGCTGCGCCTCGCCGACCTCGTGGACGCCCGCTGGCTCGACGCCCCGGATGCGGGCGTGCCGCTCGACCAGCTGCGCGCGGCCCAGGGCGGCGGCGGGTTCCGGGCCGCTCTGCGCTGCGACGGCACCGACCTGCGCACCCTGCTCACCCTCGCCGCGGCGGGCCACGGCCTGACCGTCCTGCCCGCCTCGCTGGCCGCCGACGCGCCGGGCACGGTCGCGGTGCCGCTCACCGCGCCCCGCATCGTGCACCGCACGGAACTCGTCCACACCGGCACCCTGCGCGGCCCCGCCGCCCGGCTCGCGGCGGCCCTGGAGGGCAGGGGCGCGTTCGCGTCGCCCTCCGAGGGCGGGCAGGATGCTGCCGTGACAGCCCCAGCCGCCCCCATCCCGCACGCACCCACGGAGGCCCGGACATGACGACCGGTACACCCGCGCCCTTCACCGCAGCCGACTACCAGGCCCGCATGGACCGTGCCGCCCGGTCCGCCGCCGACGCCGGACTCGCCGGGGTGCTCGTCGCGCCGGGCCCCGACCTGGTCTGGCTCACCGGCTACCACGTGCCGGCCGACACCGAACGGCTCACCCTGCTGGTGCTCGCCGCCGGACAGCGGCCCACCCTCGTCGTCCCGACCCTGGAGGCGCCCGACGCCGCCAAGGCCGCGGGCGCCGACGCGATGACGCTGCGCGACTGGACCGACGGCAAGAACCCGTACGACGTGGCGGCGCCCCTGCTGGAGAAGTCCGGCCGCTTCGGCGTCAGCGACAACGCCTGGGCGATGCACCTGCTCGGCCTCCAGAAGACCCTCCCCGACACCTCGTACGTGTCCCTCACCGAGGCGCTTCCCATGCTGCGCGCCGTCAAGGACGCCGCCGAACTGGAGCGGCTCGCGGCCGCCGGCGCCGCGGCCGACGCCACGTACGAGGAGATCAAGAAGGTGCCCTTCGCGGGCCGCAAGGAGATCGACCTCTCCCGTGAACTCGCCGACCTGCTGCGGCGGTTCGGGCACGAGCAGGTCGACTTCACGCTCGTCTGCTCCGGGCCCAACGGTGCCAACCCGCACCACGCGCCGGGCGACCGCGTCATCCAGGACGGCGACATGATCGTCCTCGACTTCGGCGGCCTCAAGGACGGCTACGGCTCCGACACCTCGCGCACCGTGCACGTCGGCGAGCCGACCGCCGAGGAGCGCGAGGTCCACGACGTCGTGCGGGCCGCCCAGACCGCGGCCTGCGACGCCGTGCGGCCCGGCATCGCCTGCCAGGAGGTCGACCGGGTGGCCCGCAAGGTCATCACCGACGCCGGGTACGGCGAGTACTTCATCCACCGCACCGGGCACGGCATCGGTGTCACCACCCACGAACCGCCGTACATGATCGAGGGCGAGGAGCAGGAGCTGGTGCCCGGCATGTGCTTCTCCGTGGAGCCCGGCATCTATCTCCCCGGCCGCTTCGGTGTACGTATCGAAGACATCGTCACGGTCACCGGTGCGGACGGGGGCGGCGGCAAGCGCCTCAACGCCACCTCACGGGAACTGGCGATCGTCGGCTGACACCGGCCGTCAGCCGACGTACGACCCCGGGGCGCCGGGCGGCAACAGGCCCTAGGGCGCCTCCACCACCACGGCCGACTCGGGCGGGACCGTCAGGAGGCCGTCGGTGCCGGGGATGTCGATGGGGGACCAGGCGGCGAGGAGGCGGGTTACCGGGCGGCCCAGCGGGATCGACACCGGCGCCCCGGACAGATTCACCGCCACCCGGACGTCCCCGCGCCGGCAGGCGAGCCACCGGGCCCGCTCGTCGAAGGCGACCCGCACCGCCGCCAGATCCGGGTTCTGAAGATCCATGCGGGCGCGCCGCAGCGCGATCAGCGTCCGGTACCAGGCCAGCACGCGCGCGTGGTCGCCCGTCTCCCGCTCGGGCCAGTTCAGGCACGACCGCTCCCGGGTGGCCGGATCCTGCGGATCGGGAATGTCGGCCTCCGCCCAGCCGTGCGCCGCGAACTCCCGGCGCCGCCCCTTGCGGACGGCCTCGGCGAGCTCCGGATCGGTGTGGTCGGTGAAGTACTGCCAGGGCGTGCTCGCCGCCCACTCCTCGCCCATGAACAGCATCGGGGTGAAGGGCCCCGTCAGCACCAGCGTGGCCGCGCACGCCAGGAGGCCGGGGGAGAGGGAGGCGGCCAGGCGGTCGCCCTGCGCGCGGTTGCCCACCTGATCGTGCGTCTGCGTGTAGGCGAGCAGCCGGTGCGCGGGCACCCGGGCACGGTCCAGGGGACGCCCGTGGCGACGGCCGCGGAACGTCGAGTACGTACCGTCGTGGAAGAAGCCGTGCGTGAGCGTCTTGGCCACCGCGGCCAGCGGTTCGCGCGCGAAGTCGGCGTAGTAGCCCTGCCGTTCACCGGTGACGGCCGCGTGCAGCGCGTGATGGACGTCGTCGTTCCACTGCGCGTGCAGCCCGAGGCCGCCCTCGGCGCGGGGCGTGATGACGCGCGGGTCGCCGAGGTCGGACTCGCCGATCAGGAACAGCGGGCGGCCCAGGCGCGCGGCCAGCTCGTCGACCTCCGCCGACAGCTCCTCCAGGAAGGGCAGGGCGCGACGGTCGTGGAGTTCGTGGATCGCGTCCAGGCGCAGCCCGTCCAGACGGTACTCGCGCAGCCAGGCGAGCGCGCTGCCGGTCAGATAGGCGCGGACCTCGTCGGAGCCGGCCGCGTCCAGGTTCACGGCGCTGCCCCAGGGCGTGTGATGGGTGTCCGTGAAGTACGGGCCGAACACCGGCAGGTAGTTGCCGGACGGGCCCAGATGGTTGTGGACCACGTCGAGGACGACCCCGAGGCCCAGCTCGTGCGCCGCGTCGACGAACCGCTTCAGTGCCTCCGGGCCGCCGTACGGCTCGTGCACGGCCCACAGGCTGACCCCGTCGTAGCCCCACCCGTACCGGCCGGGCACGGGGCACAGGGGCATCAGCTCGACGTGCGTGACGCCCAGTTCGGCCAGATGCCCGAGCCGCGCGGCGACCGCGTCGAGCGTGCCCTCCTCGGTGTACGTGCCCACGTGCAGCTCGTACAGGACGGCGCCGGTCAGATCGCGCCCGGCCCACTCGCCGCGCCACGCGTATCGCCGGTGGTCGACGACCGCGCTGGGTCCGTCGGGCCCGTCGGGCTGGCGGGCCGAGCGGGGATCGGGCAGCAGCGGGCCGCCGTCGAGACGGAAGCCGTAGCGGTCCCCGTCGGCGGCGTCCGCCGTCCCCGTCCACCAGCCGACCCGGTCCGTATCGCGCTCCAACGCGTGCGTGGCGCCCTCCAACAGGAGTTCCACACGCTCGGCCTGCGGTGCCCACACCTCGAACTGCACGGACGTTCCCCCTCGCGCAACAGGTTGTCTGCTCACGGTGACGATCCGTCCCATGGTGCGTCAGACCTGATCGCCGCGCCGCCTGTTCACCGAGGTGGGTTCCGTGTCACACGAAGATCACACGCGGCCGGCGCCATCCGCGGCGCCACAGCGGTCTCCGTGCGGCGCTCCGCGAATTCTGGACACCTCGGCCGTCACTGCCGGACAATCGCCACTGTGACGTCCTCGTTCGAACACCACACGTACCCGGCTCGGCTCTCCGACGCCGAGCGGGACCGTGCGCTGAAGGTGCTCAGGGACGGTGTCGCGCTCGGCCGGCTCTCGCACGACACGTTCGTGCGCCGCATGGAGCTGGCCCTCACCACGCAGAAGCCCGACGAACTCGCGGCGCTCACCGCCGACCTGCGGCACGAGAACCGCTGGACCCGGGCGATGCTCGGCGCCGTGGGCGCCGTCTCCGGCTTCACGGTGCGGCTGCACCGGGCGTGGACCGTGGAGCGGCTGCCGAAGCTGCTGCTGCCGCCCGTCGACCGGCAGCACCCGCTGCGCATCGGCCGCGACCCGGCCAGCGGGCTGCGGCTCAGCCACGAGACGGTCTCCCGCGTGCACGCCGAGCTGAGCCGCCAGGGCGGCCTGTGGATCCTGCGCGACCTCGGCTCCACCAACGGCACGTCCGTGAACGGGCGCCGGGTGATCGGCGCCGCCGTCGTCAGGGACGGCGACCAGGTCGGATTCGGCCGCATGTCGTTCCGGCTGTCCGCCGACCGCGGCCCCGCGCCGGGCCGGGGCTGACCGGCACCGCTCAGCCCTGCGCGTGCCGGACGGCCGCGACCGTGGTCCGCGCCTGGTGCTCGATCTGGTGGGCCACCGGCACCCACCGCGCCCCGAACCGGTCCGCGTACACCTCGCACCAGCGGGTGACGAGGAGGTCGAGCCGGGGCGCCGCCCGGTCCTCGGCCTCCTCCAGGACCCGCAGCAGCATGGCGGCGGCCCGCAGCGGCAGCCGCCGGGCGAACGCGTCGATGCTGCCGACGTACGCCATCGTCGCGTCCGGCGGTGGCGGCTGCATCCAGTCCTCGGCGAGCCCCGGCACCAGGCTCAGCGCCCAGCGCGCCGCCCGCAGCAACGGCCCCCGGGTGTCCGGGAGCCGGGGCAGCGCCTCCGCGAGGATGTCCTCCACGAGCCGGGTGTCGCGGCTGATCCGCGCCGACAGCCGCCGCAGGGCCCGCTCCGGCGCCGGATGCGGCGCCGGGTCGTCCACCAGGTCGCTGGCCCACATCGGGACCTCCACGATCGCCGTGGACCCGCCGTACCGGTGCGCGTGGTGCCAGGTGGAGTGCCGGGCGTCGTCGGGCAGGCTCGGGAACGCCGCCTGCGCGTCCGGATCCGGCATCACGTGCACGCCCGGCCCCGAGGCGGGCCAGCCCGCCGCGTCCGACGCGCCCGTCTCCACCGGTATGTGCAGCTCGGCCGCCGACTTGGCGAACGGCTCCGCCAGCCCCGGGATGTCCTGCGTCAACTGCACCCAGCTGCCGCCCAGTTCCGTGCCGTGCAGGGACACCTGGAGGTAGGGGCGCAGCGTGTCGATGACGCCGGTGAGCGCCGTGGTCTCCGGTGGCAGCCGGTCGGCCGGCAGGACCGACGGCGACCACTCGGGCTGCTCGGGCCCGGCCGGGCGGAAGAAGCCGCGGTGGTAGTCGAGGAGCGTGCGCGGCGCGGGGTTCGTGTGCAGGGCCGCGCCGTCCGGGTCCGCGCACAGCAGGAAGTGCCAGGACCGGTCGGATCTCAGCGCCTGGTCGTAGAGGGCCTGCTGGGCCAGGTGCAGCGCCGTGGCACCGCCGGTGGGTTCGTTGGCATGGGCGCCCGCGACGATCAGGACCGTACGCGGGTCATGGCCCACGGACAGCAGATGCAAGGGACGCCCCCCGCGCGACGTGCCCACCTGGCGCAGTCGGCACAGGTCAGGCCGTACAGTCGTCAGCTCCCGCGCTGACCGGGCCAGTTCGGCCGTAGTGGGGTACCGCTGGTCCGTCAGATGACTCACCCCCGCTGGTGCTCCCGCCGTCGGCAATCCGCAGTACCCCACGCTTGCCGGTCTCTGTCAAGAAGGTCTGTACCGGTACCGTCCCGCCGGTGCGCCGGCTCCCGCAATCATCCCGGAAACGTGCGCCCTGCCGAGGGGGAATCCCGGTTCCGGTCCGCCGCCCCGGCACTGTAGGCCGTCCCGACACGGCCCCGCCTGCGCATCGTCGCCCCGCCACGCCGACCCGCGACAGGGAGTTCACACGGCGTTCATGGCGCGCCGGAGCGCTCCGGCGGGCGAACCCGTCACCCGCACGGCCGTACGAGTGCTGCGCGCCCCCACCGGTGGTGGTGCCCTGGGAGGATCCGTGCGCGGCACCCGGCGCACCGGCACAGAGAGGGAGCCCCGCGGTGCTGTGCCCCCTGGAACCCGCCGTGCGCCCGGCCGCCGAGGGGCCGCGCGGCCGCCGCACGCCCCCGAGCCTGGCCGACCCGGACGTCGCCCGCGACCCGTACCCGCTCTACCGCACCCTCCGCGACGGTCATCCGCTGCGCCACGACGAACCCTTCGGCGCCTGGCTGCTCAGCAGGCACGCCGACGTCCGCGCCGCGCTCGCCGACCCGCGCCTGGTCGCCCCGCCGCCCGGCCGCACGTTCACCCACCTCGAACAGGGCACGCACGCCGCGCACCGGGCGCTGGTCTCCCCGGGCCTGCAAGGGCGCGCGCTGGCCGCCCTGCGCGCGGGCGTGGAACGCGCCGCGTACGTCCTGGCCCGGCGCCTCGTGCGGCGCGAGGAGGCCGACCTGGTCGAGGAGTTCTGCCGCTGGCTGCCGTCGGCCGCCGTCGTCGCCGCGCTCGGCCTGCCCCACGAGGAGACCGCCCGGGTCGCCGCCTGGAGCCGTACGGACCTGACCCACCTGGGCGCCGTGCCCGCCGGCGTGGAGGCCGCGCTGCGGCCCCACATCGCCCGCCGCCGCGCCCACCCGGGCGGTGACCTCCTGTCGGTCCTGTGCACCGCGCGGGCCGACGGGCGCCCGCTGCCCGACGAGGCCGTCGCCGGGCTCGTCGCCACCCTGCTCGGCGCGGGCGGCGAGGCCACCGGACGGGCCCTCGCCGCGCATCTCGCCAACCTCCTCGACCACCCCGCGCAGCTGGCCCTGATCCGGGCGCGGCCCGAGCTGACCGACGCGGCCTGGGCGGAGTCCCTGCGCCGCGACCCGGCCGTGCACCTCGTGCTGCGCCGCGCGCTCGCCCCGGTCCCGGTCGGCGGCGGCACCGTACCGGCCGGGGCCGTCGTGGCCTGCCTGCTGGGCTCGGCGGGCCGGGACGCCGCCCGGTTCGCCGACCCCGACCGCTACGACCTGTTCCGGGCCGACCCCGGCCAACTGGCCTTCGGCGCCGGCCGGCACCGCTGCCTCGGCGTCCCGTTCACCCGCATGATCGCGGGCACGGGCCTGACCGCCCTCCTGGCGGCCCTGCCCGGCCTCGCCTGGGCGCCGGGCTTCCGGCCCGCCCCGGAGGGCCTGCTCACCCGGGCACCGGCCGCCCTCCTCGTCCGCACCCGCTGACGCGCGATCCGCGCAGCCCCGCCCTAGTCGGCCCGCACCAGCAGCGCCACCGGCAGCTCGCCGAACAGCTCGCTCACGCGCGTGGGCCCGCCGAACCACCGCTCCGGCACGAGGAGTTCGGACCACTCGCCCTCGGGGAGGATCAGCTCCGTCTCCCGCCAGCCGCCCGCCTCGGCCAGCCGCAGCGACAGCCGGGTCGCCGCCACGACCACCCGGCCCGAGCGGCCGTAGGCCAGACAGTGGGCCCCGCCGGGCCCGCGCGCCGTCAGCGGCTCGTACGTCGCGGCCCCGCCGAACCACTCGGGGCGCTCGCCGCGCAGCCGCAGCGCCGCCCGGGTCAGCGCCTCCTTCTCGCGCGACAGCGCGCTGTCCGCCTTCTCGTCGAAGCGGGCCGGAGCACGGTTGTCCGGATCCACCAGGGCGCGGTACTCGCGCTCGCTGCCCTGGTAGAGGTCGGGCACCCCGGGCATCGTCAGGTGCACCACCGCGGCGCCCAGCACGTTCGCCCGCACATGGGGCAGCAGGCCGTCCATGAACCGCAGCACCTCGTCGCCCGCGGGCCCGCACGGACCGGACGCCACGAAGTCCCGCACCGCGTCCTCGTAGGCGGCGTTCTGCTCCGTCCACGTCGTGAACAGGCCCGCCTCGCGCGCGTGCTTGAGCATCGCCTCCCGCAGCCGCTCCGGCTCGGCCGGGCCGAGCCCCGCCACCATCTGCCAGGCCGCCCACGCCAGTTGCGGGTCGGGCGCCGCGGTCCGCCCGGCCGCCTCGGCGAGCACCGCCTCCCACCGGTCCGGGCACTGGGAGAGGACCGAGATGCCCGCGCGCACATCGGCGCTGCGCTTCGTGTCGTGGGTGGACAGCACCGTCGAGGTGTCGGGCCAGTCGCGCTGCACGCGCGCGCAGTACGCGTGGAACTCCTCGGCGGAAACGGCGGGCTCACGCGGGCAGCCGCCCACCTCCAGCGCCGACAGCAGCGGCGTGTACCGGTAGAACGCCGCGTCCTCGACCGACTTGGCCCGCAGCGCCGACGAGGTCTGCGCGAACCGGGCCCGGAACGCCTCGTGCCCGGGGCCCGCCCCGAGCCGGCCGAGCGCGAGATCCCGTACGGCGTCGACCGCGCGCGCCTCCTCGGGCACCGCGAACACCGCCCTCGCCTCCTCGGCCGCCGCCTCCGTCAGGACCGTGTCGGGGGCGTCCCCGCCGGACACGTACGGCCGGTAGACCGGCACGCGCACCAGGAGCTCGCGCAGGGCCGTGCGCAGCGCCCACGGCGCGTGGTCGCGCAGCCGGGGGTCCGGGGCGCACAGGGCGACCGCCTCGCGCGTCAGCCGGTCCACCTCGGCCGCCAGTCCGTGCGCGACCACCTGATGGGCGGCGCGGCGCGCGGTCGGCTCCCAGCGGCCGCCCGCGTCGTCGGCCACGTCCGTGAAGCGCCGGAACAGGCCGAGGAGCCGGTCGGCGCCCGCCGGATCGGTGAACAGGCCGTCGATGTGGCGCAGCGCGTCGTAGCCCGTCGTCCCGGCCACCGGCCAGGCGGCGGGCAGCCGCTCGTCGTCCTCCAGGATCTTCTCCACCACGGTCCACCGGCCGCCGCTCGCCCCGGCGAGCCGGTCCAGATAGGCGCCCGGGTCGGCGAGCCCGTCCGGATGGTCGACGCGCAGCCCGTCGACGACGCCCTCGCGCAGCAGCCGCACCACGGTCGCGTGCGTCGCGTCGAACACCTCCGGCTCCTCCACCCGCACCGCGATCAGGTCCGAGATGGTGAAGAAGCGGCGGTAGTTGAGCTCCGTGCGGGCCAGCCGCCACCAGGTCAGGCGGTACCACTGGGCGTCGAGCAGCTCCGGCAGCGGCAGGGACTCCGTGCCCGGCCGCAGCGGGAACGCGTGGTCGTAGTAGCGCAGCACGTCGCCGTCCACCGTCAGACGGGCCAGCTCGTCGCCGACGGGACCGCCGAGGACCGGCAGCAGGACCCGGCCGCCCTGCGCCTCCCAGTCGATGTCGAACCAGCGGGCGAACGGCGACGACGGCCCGTCCTTCAGGACGTCCCACAGGGCCCGGTTGTGGCGCGGAGCCGTCGCCATGTGGTTGGGCACGATGTCCACGACGAGCCCCAGACCGTGCCCGTGGGCGGTGCGCGCCAGGGCCCGCAGCCCCTCCTCGCCGCCCAGTTCCTCGCGTACGCGCGCGTGGTCGACGACGTCGTAGCCGTGCGTCGAACCGGGCACCGCCTCCAGGACGGGCGACAGATGCAGGTGCGAGACCCCCAGGGAGGCCAGGTACGGGACGGCCGCCGCCGCGGCGGCGAACCCGAATTCCGGTTGCAGCTGGAGACGATAGGTGCCCGTCGGGGCGTGAGGCGTCATGCGAATCTACGTACCCCTCGGGGCGGGTTTCGTGTCATCACCGCATGCGTGGACGCCCGCGCACGTCGCTAGTTTCGGACGATGACCGGCACACCCGTGGAGACCAGCACCTCCGGCAGCACGCTCGACGCCTACCGCAGAGTGCTCGCGGTGACCGGGCGCCCGCTGCCCGTCGTCTCCTTCCTGGGGCGGCTGCCGGTCGCCGTGATCCAGTTCGGCAGCGTTCTGCTGGTGACGCGGACCAGCGGCTCGCTGGCCACCGGCGGCACGGTCGCCTGCGCGCTCGCCCTCGGCCAGGTCGCCATGGGGCCGTTCGTGGGACGGCTCGCCGACCGGCACGGCCAGCGCCCCGTCGTCCTCGCCTTCGCGCTGGCCAACTCCCTGGCCGTGGCGCTCTACACACTGGGCGCCCTGTACCACCTGCCGACGCCCGCGCTGATCGCCCTGGGCATCGCGGCGGGCGCCACCGTGCCCGGCGTCGGCCCGCTCGCGCGGGCGCGCGGCGTGGCCCTCGTCCGCCGCGACGGCGCCGACGAGCGGGTCGTCGACGCCGTGCTGTCCCTGGAGTCGACCATGGACGAGCTCTCCTTCGTCCTCGGCCCGGCCCTCATCGGCGTCGCCTCGGTGGTCGCCCACCCGGCCTACGCGTTCGGCGCGGCCGCCCTCCTGGTGGCCGTCTGCGGCACCGCCTTCGCCCTGCACCCGACGGCCACCGCCGTGCCGCGCGCGGCCCCGCAGGCGCGGGCCGACCGCGCGAAGCGGGCACGGATGCCGCGCCAGGTCCACGTCGTCCGCGTCGGGCTCGTCCTCCTGGGCGTGCTGCTGGGCGGCTGCGGCGCCGGGATCACCGCGCTCACCCAGGAGCTGGGGCAGGAGAACCAGGCGGGCCTGGTCTACGCCGCGATGGGGGTCATGAGCGCCGTCGTCGGCCTGTCCATGGCGGCGGTGCCGGAACGGTTCACGCTGCCCGCCCGCTGGCGCGTCGCCACGGCCGCCGCCGCGCTGCTGTCCCTGCCGCTGATCGTCACCGGCTCCATGCCGGTGCTGTACGTCGCCGTGACCGTCTTCGGCGCCCTGTTCGCCCCGAACCTCATCACCGGCTTCGGGCTCACCGAACGCGCCGTCCCGCGCGAGCGGCTCGCCGAGGGCATGACGGTCGCCGCGAGCGCGTTCGTCGGCGGGCAGGCCGTCACGCTCGCCGTGGCGGGGCGCCTCGCGCAGGCCCACGGCCCCGCTGCCGCGTTCGCGGTGGGCAGCGCGGCCGCGGGGCTCGCCTTCCTCGTGGCGCTGCGCGTACGCCCCCTCCGGGGCGCCGCCGATCCGGCTACGCGGGCCGTCGCAGCACGGTGAGGCTGCGGCCGGCCAGCGTCAGCCGGTCGCCCGCCTGCACCTTGGGGCCCTCGTCGGCCGGGATCCCGGTGGGCAGCGCCGTGTCGACCACCGTGTGCCACTGCCGTCCGTGGTTGACCGGCACCAGGAACTCCTGCGCCTCCGGATCGGCGTTGAACAGCAGCAGGAACGAGTCGTCCGTGATCCGCTCGCCGCGCGAGCCCGGCTCCGAGATCGCGTTCCCGTTCAGGAACACCGACAGCGCGCGGGCCTGCGCCTCGCCCCAGTCCTCCTGCGTCATCTCCTCGCCCTCCGGGGTGAACCAGGCGATGTCCGACAGCTCGTCGTGGGTCCCCTCGACGGGACGGCCGTGGAAGAAGCGGCGCCTGCGGAAGACCGGATGCTCGCGGCGCAGCCGCACCATCGCGCGCGTGAAGACCAGGAACGGGTCCTCGGGAGCCTTGCCGTCCTCCGATCCGTCCGCCCAGCTCACCCACGCCAGCTCGTTGTCCTGGCAGTAGGCGTTGTTGTTGCCGTTCTGGGTGCGCCCCAGCTCGTCACCGTGGCTGAGCATCGGCACGCCCTGCGACAGCATCAGCGTGGCGACGAAGTTGCGCATCTGGCGCGCCCGCAGATCGAGGATCTGCGGATCGTCCGTCTCGCCCTCCGCCCCGCAGTTCCACGACCGGTTGTGGGACTCGCCGTCGCGGTTGCCCTCGCCGTTGGCGTCGTTGTGCTTGTCGTTGTACGAGACCAGGTCGCGCAGGGTGAAACCGTCGTGGCAGGTCACGAAGTTGATGGACGCCAGCGGCCGGCGGCCGTCGTCCTGGTACAGGTCCGACGAGCCGGTGATCCGGCCCGCGAACTCGGCGAGCGCCCGCGGCTCGCCGCGCCACAGGTCCCTGACCGTGTCGCGGTACTTGCCGTTCCACTCCGTCCACAGCGGCGGGAAGTTGCCCACCTGGTAGCCGCCCTCGCCGACGTCCCACGGCTCCGCGATCAGCTTCACCTGGGAGATCACCGGATCCTGCTGCACCAGGTCGAAGAACGACGACAGCCGGTCCACCTCGTGGAACTGCCGCGCCAGGGTGGCCGCGAGGTCGAAGCGGAACCCGTCGATGTGCATCTCCTCTACCCAGTAGCGCAGCGAATCCATGATCATCTGCAGCACGTGGGGCGACCGCATCAGCAGCGAGTTCCCGGTCCCCGTGGTGTCCATGTAGTAGCGCTGGTCGTCCGTCAGCCGGTAGTACGACGGATTGTCGAGCCCCTTGTAGGAGAGCGTCGGCCCCAGGTGGTTGCCCTCGGCCGTGTGGTTGTAGACCACGTCCAGGATGACCTCGATCCCCGCCTGGTGCAGCGCGCGGACCGCCGACTTGAACTCCAGGACCTGCTCGCCCCGGTCGCCCCAGGAGGCGTACGTGTTGTGCGGGGCGAAGAAGCCGATGGTGTTGTAGCCCCAGTAGTTGTTCAGCTCCATCTCGACCAGCCGGTGGTCGTTGACGAACTGATGGACCGGCATCAACTCCAGCGCCGTGACGCCCAGTTCCGTGAGGTGGTCGATGATCGCCGGATGGGCGAGGGCCGCGTAGGTGCCCCGCAGCTCCTCCGGCAGCTCCGGATGGCGCATCGTCAGGCCCTTCACATGGGCCTCGTAGATCACCGTCTCGTGGTAGTCGGTGCGCGGCGGGCGGTCGTCGCCCCAGTCGAAGTACGGGTTGACCACGACGGACGCCATCATGTGCGGCGCGGAGTCCTGGTCGTTGCGCTCGTCGGGGGAGCCGAAGGGATAGCCGTACACCGACTCGTTCCACTCGATCTTCCCGCTGACCGCGCGCGCGTAGGGGTCGAGCAGCAGTTTCGCCGAGTTGCAGCGCAGACCGTGCTCGGGCTCGTAGGGGCCGTGGGCGCGGTACCCGTACCGCTGCCCCGGCATGATTCCCGGTAGGTAGGCGTGCCGCACGAAGGCGTCCGACTCGCGCAGTTCGACCGCGGTCTCCGACCCGTCGTCGTGCAACAGGCACAGTTCGATGCGGTCGGCGGCCTCCGAGAAGACCGCGAAGTTGGTTCCGGCACCGTCGTACGTGGCACCCAGCGGATACGCCTGTCCAGGCCACACCTGCATGCTGACGACTCTTCCACTTCCGGGCCCGGGGTTCCGGGCGACAACGGTCAGTCTGCCCCGAACATGGCGGAACCAGCCGGGAGTTGTGTCCCTCTTACAGGAAGACCACGCAATACCGGTATGCCCACCGGTGGGACTGCCGGGGACAAAGGGGGAAGATGTGCGCGCGCTAGCAAGACGCCATCTCGGGAAAATCGTGGCGGGAGCGGCCCTCGCGGTCGCCGGGGCCGCGGTGACGGTCGGCCTGAGCCTGCCGCAGGACGACGGGGGAGACGCGGCGAACGCCGCCACCGCGCGGCAGGACGCGGTAGCGCCCGCGGGCCGGATCGAGGCCGCGCCCGCCGAGGGCGAGAAGGGCGTCGGCCGCGATCCGCTGACCGACGCCGAGACCGCGAGGGCGGAGCGGCTCGCCGAGGCCGCGGACGGCCTGCGGATGAACGCACGGGACGCGGAGGGCGACCGAGGCCCCCAGCACCTGTCGACGAACCTGACGGAGGCCGACCCCGACCTGAGCGCCGCCGCCGCGGCCCAGCGCCGGGCCGACGTCGTCCTCTACGACTACCGGACCGACTCGGTCGTCACCCGGACGGTGAACCTGGACACCGGCAAGGTCGAGGACACCGCCACCGACCAGGGCGTACAGCCGCCGCCCAGCCAGGACGAACTGAAGCAGGCCGCCCAGCTCCTGATCGCCGACCCGCTCGGCGCCGGCCTGAAGAGCGACTACAAGGACGCCACCGACAAGCCGCTGACCACGGCCGGCCAACTGCAGCTGAGCGGCATGGTGTTCCGCAAGGAGACCGTCGCGGACGTGCCCTCCGACCTTGCCGCCTGCGGCAGGCACCGCTGCCTGCGCATCGTCGCCAAGGTGAAGAACGGGCCGTGGATCGACACCCGCGCCCTCGTCGTCGACCTGAGCGACCGCACCGTCGGCCGCCTGTCCTGACGACCGGGGCCCGCGCCCCGCCGACCACGTCCGCGCTCTTCTCTCCTGCACAAGGGAGCCCTTCCGTATGCACGTCACGCACGTCAACAGAGTCCGGCGCGCCCGTTTCCGGCCCGCCGCCACCCTCACCGGCCTCACGGGCCTCGCGGTCACCGCGCTGCTCGGCACCGCCCTCGCCACCGCTCCGTCCGCCGTCGCCGGGCCCCAGAAGGCGCCCGCCGCGGCCACGCCCGCCTGCTCGGCCGCGTACCAGATCGAGCAGGTCCTCGACGGCGGCACCACCTGGCGCATGTGCTGGCACTACAACACGCTGTCCGGGCTCGTCCTGGACAACGTCAGCTACCAGCCCAAGAGCGAGCCCAAGCCGATCGCCGTCCTCACCAGTGCCCGCCTCGCGCAGGTCCATGTCCCCTACGACGACGGGGAGGCCGAGTACGACGACATCACCGGCACCGACTTCGGCCAGGCGCTGCAGAACCTGAAGCCGGCCGAGTGCCCCGGCGGCACCATCAAGACCGTCAAGGTCCCCGACATGGGGAACGTCAACGGCCTGTGCACGACCACGCGTGCGCGCGGACACGCGTACCGGCTCAACGACGACGCGTCGACCGGCGGCAACGGCAAGCTCTACAGCGCCCAGGGCAAGGACCTGCTGGTCTACACGGTCAACAAGGCGTCCTGGTACGAGTACATCACCGAGTGGCGCTTCTCCTCCGACGGCACCATCACGTCGAACGTCGGCGCGACCGGCAGCCTCTCCCCGTACGACTACAACGGCACCGACGGCAAGGGCTGGCCCATCGGCAAGGGCGCGACCGCCTACGCCGAGAGCCACAGCCACAACGTCTTCTGGCGGCTCAACTTCGGCCTGGACGGCTCCGCCAAGGCCAAGGTCGAGCAGTACGACTCGAAGGTCACCCCGCCGCGCGGCAACGGCTCGCCGACCACGAAGACCACCCGCACCCCGGTCACCAAGGAACTCGCCGGTGACGTGGCGGACATGCGGTGGTGGCGGGTGGTCTCGACGGCCGGCAAGAACGGGGACGGTCACCCCAGGTCGTACGAGTTCGTGCCCGGCCGCTCCAGCAAGTACCCGGGGCGCTCCTTCACCAAGCACGACGTGTACTTCACCGAGTACAAGAAGTGCGAGCAGTACGCGAGCGACAACCCGTCGGCGAACTGCGGCGGGACAAGTGTGGACAAGTGGGTCTCGGGTCAGACGCTCACGCACCCGATCACCTGGGTCAACATCGGGTTCCACCACATCGCCCGTGACGAGGACCAGCAGCCCATGCCGGTCCACTGGCAGGGCTTCTCCATCGCCCCCAGGGACGTGACCGCTATGAATCCGCTCACTCCCGCGGATCTGGCCGGACAGAACGGCGTTCCCGGAAACGGCAGTTGAGAAACTCACCGGTCCATCCGGCTGCACCGCCCGCCGCTCCCGGAGTACCCTTCCTTGATCGTTGCTGGGGGAGTGCTCGACATAGCTCGGGGGAGCGGAAGGCGGTGCGGAGCGGGTGAGCTCGGGTGGTCTGGAGCTGCCCCCTGGTGACGACGGTCACGAGGGTCAAGGAGGGCAGGGGGCAGGCTCATCGGACATCCCGCCCGGAGCGGTGTCACTGGCTCGGCCCATGGATGTGGGATCGCAGATCGGACCCGAACTGGACTGGGGTGCCGACGCCTGGCGCGAGGTCCGTACGCGTGCCCAACGAGCCGGGCGCGCCTACATCTGGCTGAACCTGGTCGAGCAGCGGCTGCGGGCCGTGGTCGCGGCCGTGCTGCGCCCCATCTACGAACCGGTGAACGGGGACGACTGGGTCGTCGCCGCCGCCGGGCCCGCCGGGCAGGAGTGGGTGCAGCGCGCCGTCGCCGTGCGCGAGGTCAGCCGCCGCAAGGGCTACCTCCTCGACCCGGCGGACGACAACGTCCTGTCGTTCCTGACCCTGCCCCAGCTGCGCGAGCTGATGGTGCAGCACTGGCCGTGCTTCGAGCCGTACTTCGACGACCGGCGCGACGTCGAGCTCGCCCTCGACGAGCTGGAGGTCACGCGCAACGTGGTCTCCCGCAACCGCGCCCTGTCCGAGACGGTCCTCGCCCAGGCCGAGCGCGCCTCGGCCCGGCTCCTGGAGATGCTCGGCGCCGGATCCGACGTCCCCTCCGCCCGCCGGCTGCCCATCGACGCGGTCGAGGACCTGGTCGGCGACCGGTACGCGGACGTGGTCGGCGTCCACTCCGACCGGGTGCGGCTGCTGCGCCAGTTCCCCGCCGAGGACCTCTTCGGCGGGGCGCGCCGCCTCGACGCCATCGGGATCGGCCTGAACCTGCTGGTGCAGAACTTCTCGGGGCGGCGGCTCGTGCGGCTCGCCGAGTCCGGCTGCAGGACCCGGCTGCTGTTCCTCAACCCGGCCTCCAGCGCCGTCAAGCGGCGGGAGCGGGAACTGGGAATCAAGCGCGGCGAGTTGAGCCGCGCCGTCGAGATGAACATCCTGCACATGCGCCGGGTGCGGGCCCGGCTGAAGGACCCAGGGGCGTTCGAGATCCAGGTCTTCGACGAGACACCGCGCTTCACCGCCTACCTTGTCGACGGCGACGGCTCGGACGGCATCGCCGTCGTCCAGTCGTACCTGCGCCGCACCCGGGGGATGGAGGCGCCGGTCCTCGTGCTGCGCGGCGGCGGCCGCGTGGTGAGGTCGGGACACTCGGCCGACACAGGCGAGAACGGACTTTTCGTGACGTACCGCGACGAGTTCGAGCAGGCGTGGGCAGACGGGCGCCCGGTGTCGTAGCGGGACCGGGCCGCGGACCGATTGTCAGTGGCGCATGCGATCGTGGTGGTCATTGGGGGAACGCACCACGAGAGAGGGGGCAGCCATGGGCTGGCACCGAGAGCTGTTGGTCGGCTTCGACCTGGAGACGACCGGGACGGATCCGCGCGAGGCGCGCATCGTCACGGGCGCCGTCATCGAGGTCAGGGACGGCACGGTCCTCGGCCACCGGACGTGGCTGGCCGACCCGGGCGTCCCGATCCCGGACGAGGCCGTCGCGGTCCACGGGATCAGCACCGAGCGCGCGAGCGCCGAGGGCGAGCCGGCCGACCGGGTCGCGGACGCCATCGCCGAGGCCCTCGTCGGTTACTGGCGCACGGGCGTCCCGGTGGTCGCGTACAACGCGACGTTCGATCTGACGCTGCTCTCCGCCGAGTTGGCCCGGTACGGGCTGCCCTCACTGCGCGAGCGCCTCGGCGGCGCCGAGCCCGCCCCGGTCGTCGACCCGTACACGATCGACCGCCGCGTCGACCGCTACCGCCGCGGCAAGCGCAACCTCGAAGCGGTCTGCACCGAGTACGGCGTCACGCTCGACTCGGCACACGACGCCTCCGCGGACGCCCTGGCCGCGACACTGCTGGCCCGCGCGATAGGCGAGCGCCACACCAAGGTCGCCGCACTGGGCGCCGCCGAACTGCACCGCCGGCAGGTGGAGTGGTACGCGGACTGGGCGACCGACTTCCAGACCTTCCTCCGCAAAAAGGGCGAGAAGGACGCGGTGGTGGACCCGACATGGCCGATACGAGCCCATCAGCCCAGCCCGGTCCCGCAGCAATCCAGCCCGGTTCCGCATAAATCCAGCCCGTCCGGCGTTTGAGGACTGGGGGTCCGGGGGCGAAGCCCCCGTGCCACGGCGGGGAACCCGCCCACGAGCCCCGCACCTAGAAGGGATACCACCGCACAGAGGCATCCCCGTCCCGCAGCGAAGCGACCCGCCGCCGAAACTCCACCAACGCCTTGGGGTTGCCCGGCGCATGCTGGGCGACCCACGCACAGGACGCGGTCTCCCGGGCCCCGCGCAGCACGGCACACCCGTCCCACTCCCGCACATCCCACCCGTACGCCTCGACGAACCCGTCATAAGCCGCCGCAGGCAGCCCGTACCGGTCGCGCGACAGCGCCATGACCACCAGATCGTGCTCCCGGAAATCCGCGGAGAACGTCTCCAGGTCGACCAGGACCGGCCCCTCGGGCCCGATGTGCACATTGCGGGGCAGCGCGTCACCGTGGATCGGCCCGACGGGCAGCCGCGGGGTCAGCGCGGCGGCCGCCGAGGCGAACCCGTCGCGCCGCTCGCGCAGATAGTCCGCGTCGGCCGGGTCGATGGCGTCACCGGCGAGCCGCAGCCAGCGCTCGACCCCGCCGAGCAGTTCGCGGCGGGGCAGCTCGAAGCCCGTGGGCGCGGGCAGCGCGTGCACCAGCTTCAGGAGTTCGGCGAGATCGCGGGGTTCGGCCGGGCGCAGGGCCGCCGGGACGCGGTGCCAGAGCGTCACCGGGTGCCCGTCGACGACCAGCACCTCGTCCTTGGCGGCGCGCACCGCGGGGACCCCGTGCTCGGCGAGGTAGGAGGCGACGGCCACCTCGCGGCGGGCCCGGTCGAGGAGTTCCGGCGCCTGCTCGGTGCTGCGGCCGACCTTGACGACGAGGTCGCCCGCGCCGAAGACCGCGTTCTCACCGAGGGCGAGCAGCTCCGCGCCGCCCGCCGCGTCGCCGATCCCCGCCCGCGCCAGCACGTCCCGTGCCCGTGCCTCGTCCATCTCGTGCCTCCCGCGTTCCAGCTGGTACCGGCCCAGTCTCGCACCCGGCCGCGCGGTGGACGGCGCGGGCCGGTGCGGATCCCGGTCCCGGTGACGGCGCCGGCAGCTCCCCTCATCATCTGGTTGCACGAGACGTATCGTCTCGCTTACGGTGAACGCATGACGCACCCGGAACACACCCAGGACAGCAAGCGCGCCCACATCGCCATGTTCTCCATCGCCGCCCACGGGCACGTGAACCCGAGTCTGGAAGTGATCCGGGAACTCGTGGCCCGCGGGCACCGCGTGACGTACGCGATCCCGCACCTCTTCGTGGACAAGGTCGCCGCGACCGGCGCCGAGCCGGTCCCGTACCGCACCACGCTGCCCGGCCCCGACGACGACCCGGCGGCGTGGGGCACCACCCTGCTCGACAACGTCGAGCCGTTCCTGAACGACGCGATCCAGGTGCTGCCGCAGCTCATCGAGGCGTACGAGGGTGAGGGCGGGGCCGGCGTGCCCGACCTCGTGATCCACGACATCACCTCGTACCCGGCGATCGTGCTCGCCCGCCGCTGGGGCGTGCCCGCGGTCTCCCTCTCGCCGAACCTCGTGGCCTGGGACGGATACGAGGAGGAGGTCGCCGAGCCCATGTGGGCCGAGCCCAGGAGGACCGAGCGCGGTCGGGCGTACTACGGGAAGTTCACCGCCTGGCTGCGGGAGAACGGGATCGCGGACCACCCCGACCCGTTCGTCGGGCGCCCGCCGCGCTCCCTCGTGCTCATCCCCAGGGCGCTGCAGCCCCACGCCGACCGGGTCGACACCTCGCGGTACAGCTTCGTCGGCGCCTGCCGGGGCGACCGGTCCGTGCAGGGCGACTGGCGGCGGCCGGACGACGCCGAGCGAGTGCTGCTCGTGTCGCTCGGCTCGTCGTTCACCAAGCAGCCGGACTTCTACCGGGAGTGCGTGAAGGCGTTCGGCGATCTGCCGGGCTGGCACGTCGTGCTCCAGGTCGGCAAGCACATCACCGCCGACGACCTCGGGCCGGTCCCGGCGAACGTGGAGGTACGGAACTGGGTGCCGCAGACGGCGGTCCTGGAGCAGGCCGACGCCTTCATCACGCACGCCGGCGCGGGCGGCAGCCAGGAGGGGCTCGCCTCCGCCACCCCGATGGTCTGCGTACCGCAGGCCGTCGACCAGTTCGGGAACGCCGATGTGCTCCAGGCGCTCGGAGTCGCCCGGCACGTCCCCAAGGAGGAGGCCACGGCGGACACCCTGCGCGAGGCCGTCCTCGCGCTCGTCGACGACCCTGGCGTGGCGCGGCGCCTCGCCGATGTCCAGCGGGAGATGGCCGAGGAAGGCGGCACCCCGCGCGCCGCCGACCTCATCGAGGCGGAACTGGGCCGACGGAATGCGGGGCCCGCCGGTTCCATTCGTCCGTGAAAGAGATGTGTGTATGCGGTAACGAGCAGGGCTCTGAATAACGCTCGGGTAACGCCGGGTCGGCGGGGCATACCCGTTGACCTGGCTACCACCCCTGACCGTTACCCCATATGAAAGGTTGTGCAGAACTTCTCTTGAACTTGGTAAGAAGACTTTCTTAGCGTGAGGTGAACCTGCTCTGACATTTTGAAAGTTGGCGCCCCCATGCCCCGAGACATACCGCCACTGTCCGACGTGCGTCGGCTCACGCAGAAGAAGCGTGACGCGTGGTGGACCGTGCTGCTCGTCGACCCGGTCGCGACGCCGCTCGTGCGGCTCACTGCCCGGTGGACACGCATCACGCCGAACCAGATCACGTGGGGCGCGCTCATCCTGGGCCTCGGCGCGGCCGGCTGCTTCGCGATGGGGGACTGGCGCTGGCTGATCGCCGGTGCCGTCATCTACCACCTGAGCTTCATCCTCGACTGCATGGACGGCAAGGTCGCCCGGCTGACCGGACAGGGCTCCGTGTTCGGCGCCTGGCTCGACTACATCTTCGACCGGGTCCGCGTCATGGCCTGCGCCGTCGCCCTGATGGGCGGCCAGTACCACCGCACCGGCGACATCTGGTACGTGTGGCTCGCCGTGGCCGTCGTCTTCCTCGACGGTCTGCGGTACCTGAACGCGCTGGAGATCTTCAAGACCCGGCACAACATGCGCAAGAAGATCAAGGCCCATGTCCGGGCCGCCCGCCGCGCGCAGAACGAGCAGAGCCTCGCCTTCATGGAGGACCTGCTGCGGGCCAACCCGTCCGCCGACATCGAGCAGGACCTGACCGGCGCCGCCGCCGACGCCCAGACGGGCGTCGACGAGGACGGCGACGTCGTGGAGGCGCGGCGCGAGGCCGACGAGCCGGAGACGTCGGAGCAGGCTCCCAAGCGCCAGGTCGTCGACCTGCACCAGGAGTTCCGCAGCCGCTTCCCGACCTACCTGCGACTGCGTTCCTTCCTGCTGCGCCACCGGATCCGCACCCACCTGATCAGCGGCATCGAGTTCCAGATGGCCGTCTTCATCGTCGGCCCGCTGATCGACCAGGTGATCGGCACCACCATCGTGGCCGGTGCGCTGCTGCTCGTCTTCGAACTCGCCATCGTCTACAAGCTGCTGCTGTCCACCCGCGACTTCGGCCGCACCCTCGAGACGTTCGAGCGGGAGGCGGCCCAGCGGCAGGAAGCCCTGGAGGCGCAGGAAGCCCAGGAAGCCCACGAAGCGCAGGAAGTCCGGAAGGACGGCGTGCCCACCGCCGTCTGACGCGGCGGGCACACCGTCCCGGGGTGGGGCGGGAGCGGCGGTCGTCAGACGCGCAGCTCCTCGCCCCCCTTGGCGGCCGCCACGGGCGCCGGGGCGGGCGCGGGCGGCTCGTCGTGCGTCAGGTCCGGCATCCGGCGCAGCCACCTCGGCAGGTACCAGTTGCGGTCGCCGAGCAGCGCCATCACGGCCGGCAGCAGCACACCGCGGATGACGGTCGCGTCGATCAGGACGGCCGCCGCGAGGCCCACGCCCATCTGCTTCATCGACTGCATGGACAGCGTGCCGAAGATCGAGAAGACGGCGACCATGATGACGGCGGCACTGGTGACCACGCCCGCGGTCGTCACGACACCGTGCCGGATCGCCTCGGTGTTGTTCCGCCCCTGAAGCCGCGCCTCCTTGATCCGCGACACCACGAACACGTGGTAGTCCATCGACAGGCCGAACAGGATCACGAACAGGAACAGCGGCAGCCAGGAGATGATCGCCCCGACCCCCTCCGCGCCGACCAGGGACGCGCCCCAGCCGTGCTGGAAGACGGCGACGAGAATCCCGTAGGCGGCGCCCACGCTCAGCAGGTTGAGCGCGATCGAGGTGATCGCGACGGTCAGCGAGCGGAACGACAGCAGCATCAGCAGGAAGGCGAAGGCGACCACGAAGGCGAAGACCGGGACGACCGAGCCGACGATCTGGTCGTTGAAGTCCTTCGACCCGGCGACCTGGCCGGTGATCGGCGCCTCGACACCGTCGACCTTGCCGAGCGTGTCCGGCCGCACCTGGTCCCGCAGCAGCGCGAGGCTCTTCTCCGCCCTGCCTTGGTCGGAGCCGCCGACCAGCGGTACGGAGACGAACGCGACGTTCCGCGCCGCGTGCACCGTCACCTCGACCGGGCCGCGCGAGGCACCCGAACTCACCGCACGGGTACGGAAGTCGGCGATCGCCGAGCGCACCGCGGGGGCGTTGATGTCATCGGCGCGGACGACCACCTCGGCCGGTTCGGAGCCGCCCGGGAACGCCGCGTTGACCCGGTCGTACGTCGCCACGATCGGCAGCGAGTCGCCGAACTCCTGGTCCAGGGTGAGGTTCTGGGTCTTCATGCCCAGCGCAGGCGCGGCGACCGCGAGCAGCGCGCAGACCGCGACGGCCACCGCGACGGCGGGCCGCTTGAGCACGACGCCCAGGACGCGGTTCCAGAACCGGCTGCCGCTCTCGCCGCCCGGACCGCCCCGCCGCTTGTCCGGGTGCAGGAAGGGGATGCGGCCCTTCTCGACGCGCTCGCCGAGCAGCGACAGCAGCGCGGGCAGCACGGTGACCGAGCCGACCATCGCCACCGCGACCACCATCAGCGAGGCGAGCCCCATCGCCTGGAACTCGGCGATGCCGGTAAACAGCATGCCCGCCATCGCCACGCACACCGTGACGCCGGAGACGATGATGGCCCGCCCGCTGGTGGCCGCCGCGATCCGCAGCGCGGCTCCCGCGTCGTGGCCCTTCATCCGCTCCTCGCGCTCGCGGCGCAGATAGAACAGGCAGTAGTCGACGCCGACCGCCAACCCCACCAGCAGCATCACGGAGTTGGCGGTGTCGCTCATCGGCTGGAGGTGGCTGACGATCGCCATCAGGCCCATCGTCGCCATGATCGCGGTGACCGCCAGCGCCACCGGCAGCAGCGCCGCGACGAGCGCGCCGAACGCGATCAGCAGGATGCCGAGCGCCACCGGCACGGCCGAGTACTCCGCCCGCTGGAAGTCGTCGCCGAAGGCGTCGTCGAACGTCTTGTTCATGCTCGCCGCGCCGATCTCCTCGATCCGCAGCGAGCCGTGGTCGGCCGCGACGCCCGCGACGGCCTTCTGGACCGGCTCGACCCGGTCCGACGCCGTCTCGGGGTCGCCCCGCATGTCGAACCGGACGAGCGCGGTGCGGCCGTCCTTCGAGACCGACGGTGCCTGGGCGGCGTAGGGGGAGCGGACGTTCGTGACCGCGCCGGTGCCCTCGACGGCCTTGACGACGTCCTCGACCGCCTTCTTGAACTCCGTTGCTGTGGAGCGGAGTTGGCCGCTCCTGGCCTGTACGAGCACTGTCTCGCCGGCCGGCTCGTCGATGTCCGCCCGGTCGATGATCTGCTGGGCCCGGCCGGTCTCGCCGCTCAGCTGGTCGCTCTCCCTGACGTCGACACGGCCCGCCGCGTTCCCGATGCCCATCGCCAGGACGACGAACAGCACCCAGATCCCCACCGCCGCCCATCGATGACGGGCGCTCCATCCGCCGGCCCTGGCCGCGACACCGCGCACCCGGCCGTCCTGCCGTTCCCCGTTCCTCGCCATGAGGTCACCTCCGGATTCGAAGGTATGGGCGGCGTAAGCGCGCTTCGTCGTACTGCCCGGTGAAGTGGGGATGGTCCGGGTCGGCGCAGAGGATGACGAACGCCCCTTACATCTATAGGGGGTTGATGTGTCCGGTTTGTTATTACAGAACCTTGTTGAAAAAGTCACAGCTGTATGAAGGTCTTGATCTGGTCGCGTCAATCGGTCAGGGTTTCGTCTCAACCCCCGGAGATCTTCCGGAGATTGCCGGAGGCTGCACCAAATTGCGCGCCCCCACGCGCGTAGATGCCACACAACCCCCCACACACCACGAGGAGTTCACTCTTCATGGCACTTCACAAGCGTGCGCGTTCGATGAAGCTCACCGCCGCCATAGCCACGGCGGCGACCGCCGTCGGTGTCACCGTCTTCACCGGCGGCTTCGCGGGCGCCGCCGCCCCGGCCCAGGGCAAGGTGTACGGCCTCGACGCCAAGGGCGCCGTGGCCGGCAGCTACATCGTGCTGCTCGACCAGAAGGCGAACACCGCCGCCAAGAAGGACCTCGCCAAGGAGTACGGCGGCACCTTCCGCCGCACCTACGACTCGGCCGTCAACGGCTTCTCGGTCAACGGCCTCTCGGAGACCGAGGCCAAGCGGCTCGCCGCCGACAAGTCCGTCGGGAAGGTCGTCCAGAACAAGAAGTTCCACACCACCGCCACCCAGGACAACCCGCCGTCGTGGGGCCTGGACCGCATCGACCAGACGGAGACCGCGGGCGACGGGAAGTACGCCTACCCCGACAGCGCCGGTGAGGGCGTCACCGCGTACGTCATCGACACCGGCGTCCGCATCAGCCACAAGGACTTCGGCGGCCGCGCCTCCTACGGCTTCGACGCCGTCGACAACGACGACAGCGCCGACGACGGCAACGGGCACGGCACGCACGTCGCCGGCACCATCGCCGGTGACGCGCACGGCGTCGCCAAGAAGGCGAAGATCGTCGCCGTCCGCGTCCTCGACGACCAGGGCTCCGGCACCACCGAGCAGGTCGTCGCGGGCATCGACTGGGTCACCGAGCACCACTCCGGCCCGTCCGTCGCGAACATGTCGCTCGGCGGCGGCGTGGACGAGGCGCTGGACGCCGCGGTGAAGAAGTCGATCGACTCCGGCGTCACCTACGCGGTCGCGGCCGGAAACGAGTCGACGGACGCGTCCTCCAGCTCCCCGGCCCGCGTCCCCGAGGCCATCACCGTCGCCTCCTCCACCAAGGACGACGAGCAGTCCGACTTCTCCAACTACGGCGAGGGCGTGGACATCTACGCCCCCGGCTCGGACATCACCTCCGACTGGAACACCGGCGACGACGCCACCAACACCATCTCCGGTACGTCGATGGCGACCCCGCACGTCGTGGGCGCCGCCGCCGTCTACCTCGGCGGGCACCCGGACGCGGCCCCCGCCGACGTCGCCACGGCGCTGACCGGCGGAGCCACCGCGGACGCCATCACGAACGCCACCGAAGGCACCCCGAACAAGCTCCTGAAGATCGTCGAGTAGGCCCACCGGGTCCCCTCGGGCCCCTTTGTGCCGGCGGCCGTCGTGCCCACCCCCACGGGGCGCGACGGCCGCCTTATCGTGTGCGCATGACGATCACCCGGTACGCGGCGCTGCTGCGCGGCATCAACGTCGGCGGCAACAAGAAGGTCCCGATGGCGCAACTGCGCCCGCTCGTCCAAGGGTTGGGCCTCCGTGACGTCACGACGTATCTGCAGAGCGGCAACGTGACCTTCGCGGCCGGGAGCGGCGACGAGGACTCCCTCGCCGCGGCGATCACCCGGGCGATCGCCGACACCTTCGGCTTCCCGGTCGACGTCCTCGTCCGCGACCACGCCTACCTGGCGGCCGTCAGGGACGCCTGCCCGTTCCCCGCCGCCGAGCTGGAGGCCAAGCAGCTGCACGTCACGTACCTGTCGCAGGCGCCGGACCCGGACCGGTACGCCGGGATCGATCCGTCCGCCCACGCGCCCGAGGACTTCCGGCTCGGCGACCGCGCCCTCTACCTCTACGCGCCCGACGGGCTCGGCCGGTCCAGGCTCGCCGAACAGCTGGCCCGGCCCGCCGTGCAGAAGGGCCTGATCGCGACGAGCCGCAACTGGAACACCGTCGTCAAGCTGGTGGAGCTCACGCGTCCGGCGTCGTGAGCGCGTCGAGCCGGGCCATGTCACCTTCGGTGAGCCGGAGTTCGGCCGCCGCGACGTTCTCCTCCAGGTGCGCCACGGTCCCCGTGCCCGGCGTCGGGCACAGTACGGGGGAGTGGTGCAGCAGCCAGGCGAGCGCGACCTGCGACGGCGTCGCGCCGTGCGCCGCCGCGATGTCCGTCAGCTCCTGATGATCCGTCAGCGAGCCGTTGCCCAGCGGGAACCAGGGCAGGAACGCGATGCCCCGCGCCTCGCACAGTCGCAGCAGCGGCTCCGAGACGCGGTCCAGGACGTTGTAGCGGTTCTGCACCGAGACGATCGGCACGATGTCCAGGTCGACGGCCTCCTGGAGCTGCTCGGCCCGCACGGAGTCGAGGCCCACGTGCCGGATCTTCCCCTCGTCCCGCAGCTCGCGCAACACCCCGAGCTGGTCGGCGAGCGGCACGTCCGGGTCGATCCGGTGCAGCTGGTACAGGTCGATGCGCTCCCGCCGCAGCCGCCGCAGGCTCGCCTCACAGGTCTCGCGCAGCCAGGCCGGGCTGCCGTCGACGTGCCACGCCTGCGCCGAGGTGCGCACGCAGCCGCCCTTGGTGGCGATCACCAGATCGTCCGCATAAGGATGCAGCGCGGCGGCGACCCGCTCCTCCGCGATGCCGGGGCCGTAGTTGTCGGCGGTGTCGATGAGCGTCACGCCCAGCTCCACGGCCCGGCGCAGCACGGCCGTCGCGTTCGCGTCGCTGCCCCGCGGCCCCCAGGCGCCCTGCCCGGTGAGATGCACGGTGCCGTAGCCGAGGCGGCGTACGGGCAGGTCGGAGCCGATGGTGAGCGTCGTCCGCGGGGCCGTGTGCGTCATGGGGCGACGGTAACCGATGGCCTGTGCATCTGGTTCGGTGGGCCGTGCTGTGCCAGGGCCGCCCGCCCGGGGGCGACCCCGATCGCGGAGCCGGCCGCGGCGGTCGACGACCGGATCCAGGCGGCCCAGAGCCTGTCCTCGTAGATCCCTGTCGCGTTTGTTCAAGAGGGGCCGGGGCCCGCGCTCGTACCGTCGACGGCATGGAAGAACGCAGGGACACCATCCAGCCCCACCTGATCGAATGCGCCACCGAGGCGGCCCGTGTCGCGGCGGCCGTCAAGCCCGACCGGCTCGGCGCGGCCTCCGGCTGCGGCGACTGGGACGTGCGCACCCTCGTCAACCACTGGGTCGCCTACACCGGCGACGGCATGCTGCACCGGGCGCGCCGCGAACCGCTCCCCGAGGACCTGGCGGACCGCGACTTCACCGCCGCCGACGACTGGGCCGAGCGGTACGCGGACCGGCTCGACGAGGCCGTCGCCGCGTGGTCCGAACCGGCCGTCTGGGAGGGCGACACGGACCTCGGCCACGCCACCCAGCCCGCGGCGGAGGTCGCCGCGCTGCTCTGGGCCGAACTCGTCCTGCACGGCTGGGACGTGGCCCGCGCCACCGGCCAGGAGTTCCACGTCTCCGACGGCGCCGCCGCGCTGCTCCTGCACGTCGTCGAGAAGAACGCCGCCCTCTACCGGCAGTACGAGGGCTTCGCCGACCCCGTGCCGCTGCCCGACGGCGCCTCCGTGTACGCGCGGGCCCTCGCGCTCAGCGGACGCGACCCCCGCCCCCTGATGAATAGCCCACTCGAATGAGGCAGAAATGGACCACTGGCCGGGGCCACCCGGCGGCTAACTTCGAAACATGACCACTGACCCGGCCACCGGATCCGCCACCCGCGTCGACTTCTGGTTCGACCCCGCCTGCCCCTTCGCCTGGATCACGTCCCGCTGGATCCTGGAGGTCGAGCGGCACCGCCCGCTCGACCTCCGCTTCCACGTCATGAGCCTGTACCTGCACAACACCGGCAACGAACTCCCCGACTGGTACCGCGATCTCGTCGACCGGTCCATCGGCCCGGTCCGGGTCGCCGCGGCCGCCGCACAGCAGCACGGGGACGGCATCCTGCGCGACCTCTACACGGCGTTCGGCACCCGCATCCACCAGCAGAAGCAGGACGACTTCGACGCCGTCGTGGCCGACGCGCTCGCCGAGCTGGGCCTGCCCGCCGAACTCGCCGCCGCCGCGCACGACCCGGCCCACGACGACGCGGTGCGCCGCAGCCACGACGCGGGCCGCGAACCCGAGACGGACTCCTACGTCGGCACGCCCACCATCCACGTCGACGGCACCGTGTGGTTCGGGCCGGTCCTGCGGGCCATCCCGCGCGGGGAGCGGGCCGCTCAGCTCTTCGACAGTTTCCGGGTGCTGGCCGCCGAGCCCGACTTCTTCGAGCTCAAGCGGACGCGCACCGGCAGTCTCGACGCGGGCTGACCCGGCCGGTCACTCGCCCCGCCACTCGGCGTCCCGCCGCGCCCACCGCACGGCGGGGCCCACGGCCAGACCGGCCACCACGAACAGCACCCCGAGCACCACCCAGCCCGCCGCGCCGTGCCGGATCGCCGTCACCGTCACCAGGGCGGGCGCGGCCATGGCCGCCGCGGCCTGCCCCGAGTTGAACACGCCCTGGTAGACGCCCTGCGCACGCGAGTCGGCGAGCCCGTACCCGACCGTCCAGCCGCCCGCGGCCGACAGCACCTCGGCGAACACCTGCACCACCGCGCCCACCACGAGCACGGCCAGCGCCCACCACGGAGAGAGTCCGGCCGTCACCGCGAACACCGCGCACGACAGCGCGAGGAGCAGACCCCCGCGGCGCATCGCCCGCACCGCGCCCGGCAGGTCCTCGACGCCCCGCGTCGCGCGCACCTGCAACAGCGCCACCAGGACGCAGTTGAGGACCATCACCAGCGCCGCCGACCAGCGCGGCGCCTCGGTGTGCTCCGCGATCCACAGCGGCAGCCCCACCTCCAACAGGCTGTACTGCAGGGCCAGTACGGCGTTGAGGAACGTCACCGCGAGGAACGGCAGATCCCGCACCGCCCGCCAGCGGTCGCCCGCCGGGACGTCGTCCGCGACCCGGCGCCCGCCCCCGCCGGGCAGCCGCAGCACCAGCAGCGCCGAGGCCACGAACATCGCCGCGTCCAGCAGGATCAGCACCGTGTACCCGGCCCGGCTGTCGACCTGGAGCGCCAGAGCGCCGAAGACACCGCCCACGCCCATCCCGACGTTCGTCACCATCCGCAGATGCGCCCGGCCCTCCACCCGCGACCCGGCGGTGAGCACATCGGCGTAGAGCGCGTTGCGCACCCCCATGCTCGCCTGGCACAGCGCCGCGTACGCGATCGCCGTGACGAGGAACGCCGGGTAGGAACCGATCACCGTGTACGCGGCGAGCGCCCCGGCGCAGCCGATCCACAGCGCGGTCAGCATCGTGCGGCGCCCCCACACGTCGGAGGCCCGCCCGGCCGGCGCCCCGGCCGCGATCCCGAACAGCCCGGCCACGGTGAGTCCGACCCCCACCGAGGTGGCGCTCAGACCGATGACCCGGGTGAAGTACAGGACGCTGACGGGGAAGAAGAGGCCGCGCCCGAAGGCGTTGAGCAGCGTGAGGAGCGAGAGGTGGCGCAGCAGGGTGTCGGCGGGCAGCAGTCCGCCGAAACGGGTGGCCGGGGGAGTGACAGAGGGACGCGCCGCAGGCGGTGACGTGGTCATGCTCCCAGCGAAACGGGGTTCCCGGCGCCGCGACATTTCTTTAGCGTGGGGCTAAAAGAACGGTCGGAAGGGATGTGGCGGGTGATCGAGTTCCGCTTCGTCATGGGCGACCTGGCCCGGACGTCCTTCGCCTACTCACCGCTCCAGGAAGCCGTGTACTCGCTGCGCGCCTGGCGCGAACCCGCGCGCTACCCGCACCAGCGGCCCTGGCTGCGCCGCCTCGGCCCCGCCTTCCGCCGCCAGGACACCGAACTGCTCGGCGCGCTGATCGCGCCGCACCTGTGGATCCCGGACTTCCTCACCCCGCGCCCGGACCGGCCGCGCCCCGTGCTCGCCCGGCAGCTCGCCGCTCTGCGCCGCGTCCCGCCGGAACTCCTCGCCCCCGAGTTCACGGCCGCGTACGACACGACGGCCGACCGGCTGCCCGAGGTGCTGCGCGCCGGGCTCGCCGACCCGGCCGCCTTCCGGCACCGCATCGCCGACGCGCTGGAGTCGTACTGGCACGACTGCCTCGCCGCCGACTGGTGGCCGCGCGTGCAGTCCGTCCTGGAGGCCGACCTCACCCACCGCGGCAAGGTCCTCGCGGAGGAAGGGGTGGGCGGCCTGTTCACCGGCCTCGACCCGCGCCTGTCGTGGGACGGTGAGGTGCTCACCCTCGTCCAGACCAACAGCCACGGCTATCTCCCGTGGCCGGCGGCCGACATCGCCATCGGCGGGCGCGGACTGGTCCTCGTGCCCACGCTGTTCGCGCACGGCGCCCACACCATGATCGACCCGGGGCTCCCGCCGCTGCTCAGCTATCCGGCGCGCGGCCGCGCCACGATCTCGGAGACCGCGCCGCCCGCCTCCGGCGAGGCCCTGACCCGGCTGCTCGGCGCGCCCCGCGCCCGCCTCCTGCGCCTGCTCACCGAACCCGCATCCACGACGGAACTGGCCCACCGCCTCGCCGTCACGCCCGGCGCTGTCAGCCAGCACCTGTCGATCCTCTACGACGCCGGGCTGCTGACCCGGACCCGCGGCGGACGCAGCGTGCGCTACGGGCGCAGTGAATTGGGGGAGCGGCTGTGCGGCTCCGACGATCCCGCGTCCTGACCGGGCCGGTTCAGGCGCCGACGGCCAGCAACTCCCGTACGGCCGCCGCGTCGTAGCGGCGCAGCAGCACCCGCGCCACCTCCGGCGCCGCCCCGAGGACACCGCCCAGGACATCCGCGTCGGCGGCGCCCGCCGCGATCCGGTCGGGCAGCCGGCCGGGGGCCAGGACGTAGGGCGCGACGGCGACGCGCTCGCAGCCGAGGTCGCGGAGTTCGCGCACGACGTCCTCCGTGCGCGGCAGAGATGCGGAGGCGAACGCAGGCCGCACGGCGCACCAACCGGTGTGCCGCCACTCCCGCGCGATTTCTGCGATCACTGCGATCGCCTCCGGGTCACTGGAGCCCGCCGAGGCCAGGACGACCCCGGTCGTGGGCTTGTCGGCCGGGTCGAGCCCGGCCTCGTACAGGCGGCGTTCCAGGGCCGCCACCAGCAGTGGTGACGGGCCGAGCACGTCGGCCTGGCGGACGCGCAGGCCGCGCGGCGCCTCGCGCAGCACCGCGGGGATGTCCGCCTTCGCGTGGAAGGCGCGGGTGAGCAGCAGCGGAAGGGCGACCACGTCGCGCACGCCCTCCGCCGCCAGGGAGTCGAGAACCCCGCTCACCGAGGGGACGTTGAAGTCCAGGAACGCCGTCTCCACCCGCACCCCCGGGCGCTGCGCCCGCACCGCGCGCACGAGGGCGTGCACGGTCGCGGCGTGCCGCGGGTCGCGGCTGCCGTGGGCGATGACCAGCAGGACGGGGGCGGGGGCGGAGTGGTGCATGACAGGCTGCTCAGTTCTTGACGAGGAGGCCGCGGCCGCGCAGCACGCGACGCTCCAGCGGGCTGAAGATCAACAGGTCGATGACGATACCGACGATCAGGATGAGGAAGATGGCGAGGAAGACCATCGGCATCGACGAGGCGTTGCGGCCGTTCTCCAGGAGCTGGCCGAGGCCCACCCCGAGGTCGGGCGAGGACGCGATGATCTCGGCCGCCATCAGCGAGCGCCAGGAGAACGCCCAGCCCTGCTTCAGGCCCGCGAGATAGCCGGGCAGCGCCGCCGGGAGCACGATGTGCCACAGGCCGCGCACCCCGGTCGCACCGAGCGTGCGGCCCGCCCGCAGGAACAGCGGGGGCACCTGGTCGACGCCGGAGACCAGGCCGTTCGCGATCGAGGGGACCGCGCCCAGCAGGATCACCGCGTACATCATCGAGTTGTCCAGGCCGAGCCAGAGCACCGCGGGCGGCACCCAGGCCACCGACGGCAGTGACTGGAGCCCGGACAGGATCGGGCCGATCGCCGCGCGGACGAACTTCACCCGGGCCACGAGCAGCCCCAGCGGGGTGCCGATGGCGAGCGCGAAGAGGAAGCCGAGCAGGCCGCGGGACACGCTGGTCCAGATGTAGCCCAGCAACTCGCCCTTCAGCCAGGCGTTCTGGACCTCGGCCCAGACGTCCGACGGCGCCGGGAGCTTCGTCGGATCGTCGACGATCTTGAAGGAGATCAGTGCCTGCCAGACCACCAGGACCACGACGACCGCGGTCAGCGGCGGCAGGATCTTCTCGCGGAACGTCCTCGAGAACGGCGGGCGCCCCGAGTGCACCGTCTCCAGTGCGTCCAGGCCGGCCTCCAGCCCGGCGAGGTCGTCCGCGTGTACGGCGTCCGCCGGTTGTCCGTCCGTCTTGTCGACGACGGCCGTCGGTTCAGTCCTTGCCATGGCGGCGGATCTCCCCCCGGAGTTGTTCGGTGATCTCGACGGAGAGCTCCGCCACGGCCGTGTCCTCGATCCGGCGCGGCTGCTCGATGTCCACGGTCCACTCGTGGGCGATCCGGCCCGGCCGGGACGACAGCAGTACGACGCGCTGGGCGAGCCGCACCGCCTCGCGCACGTTGTGGGTGACGAACAGGACGGAGACGTTCGTCTCCTCCCAGATCCGGGTCAGCTCGCCGTGCAGGACGTCACGGGTGATGGCGTCGAGCGCGGCGAACGGCTCGTCCATCAGCAGCAGTCGAGCGTCCTGGGCCAGCGCGCGGGCCAGCGCCACGCGCTGGCGCATGCCGCCGGACAGCTCGTGGACGCGCTTGCCGTACGCGTCCTGGAGGCGTACGAGGGTGAGCAGTTCCTCGGCGCGGGTGCGCCGCTCGGACTTCGGCACGCCCCGCAGTTTCAGGGCGAGTTCGATGTTCTTGCCCGCGGTGAGCCACGGGAACAGGGCGTGCTCCTGGAACATCAGGGCGGGCCGCCCGTCCGTCGTGATGGAGCCGGCCGACGGGGCGTCGAGCCCCGCGACCAGGTTGAGCAGGGTCGACTTGCCGCAGCCCGAGGCCCCCAGGAGGGTGACGAACTCGCCCGGAGCGACATCGAGGCTGATGTCGTCCAGGACGAGCTGCGACCCGGCCGGTGTGCCGAAGGACTTCGATACGTGCTCGATACGGGCCGCCGTGCCGCCCGTGCCGACGGCAGAGCCGGCCGCCGTCTTGGCGAGGGTGGTCGCCATGGTCGTCACCTCCTGGGAACTCGGTGGGCAGGACGGCTACTTGGCGCCGAGACCGGCGTCGTCGACGGCGGTGGCGCCCTCGGCCTTCAGGATCTTGTTCAGCGGCTCAAGGTCGTAGATGCCCTTGAGGTCGGGCTTCTCCAGGAGACCGGCCTTGACCGCGTGCGCCGCCTCGGTGTCGAGGGTCGAGGCCAGCGGGTCGTCCGTGAACTCGATGGACTTCCACGCCGGGTCGAGGACGTTCGCCGGGAGCGCCTTGCCGGAGTCGGCCTCCAGCTGCTTGTTCGCGGCGGCCTTCGCCTCGTCGGGGTTGGCGTTGATCCACTTGTTTGTCTTCACCGAGCCGCGCAGCACGGCCTCGACGACGTCCGGGTGGGCCGTGAGGAACTTCTGCGACACGATGATGTTCGTGATCACGAACTTCTTGTCGGGCCACAGGTCGGACTCGTCGAGGAGCACCTTGCCGCCCTCGGCGACCAGCTTGGACGCGGTCGGCTCCGGCACCCAGCCGCCGTCGATGGAGCCGGACTTGAAGGCGTCCGGGGTGATCTTGTTGTCCGTGCGGACGACGGAGACGTCGCCCTTGCCGGAGTTCGCGTCGACCTTCCAGCCCTTCTCGGCGATCCAGTTCAGGAACGCGACGTCCTGGGTGTTGCCGAGCTGCGGCGTGGCGATCTTCTTGCCCTTGACGTCGTCCAGGGACTTGATCTTCTTCGGGTCGACCACGAGCTTCACGCCGCCCGAGGCGCTGCCGCCGATGATGCGCAGGGACTTGCCCTTGGACTTGGTGTAGCCGTTGATCGACGGGGAGGGGCCGATCCAGCCGATGTCGATGGACCCGGCGTTCAGCGCCTCGATCTCCGAGGGGCCGGCGTTGAAGACCTGGTACGAGGCCTTGGTCCCCTTCAGCTCCTTCTGGAAGAAGCCCTTCTGGTTGCCCACGAGAGCCGTGCCGTGGGTCAGGTTCCCGAAGTAGCCGATCTTGACGGTGTCGGCGGAGAGCGCCTTGCCCTTCGCGGAGACCTTCTCCTTGGAGGTGTCGTCGGCTTCGGAGCCGTAGCTGCACGCCGTCGCGGTGAGCGCGAGGAGCGGCAGGGCGGCGACGGCTATCACGGAGCGTCGCGCGAGGGTGGAGCGGCTGGCAGGCACGGGAGGTGTTCCTCTCGTAGGCCCGGCGGGTCACGCCTCAGGGCGTGGCCGGGAGGTCGGCAGGTCTTCGTCTTCGCAGGGAGGTGCTGTGGGGGGTGAGGGCGCGCAAGCAGTGCGCGTACGTCTTCACGCACATCGCGCGACCCCGCCCTGTCCGCTGCCGAGGGAGCCGCTGCCGACGCGGCCGCCCTCCTTGGCGAACGTGCCGTAGTAGTCGATGGTGATCATGATGATCAGAAGTCCCAACCGTCTTCGTCTTCAACGGACTTGGTGGCCTCGGCGGTCGCGAACGACTCTCCGGCCATGCCGGCGGCGAGTGTGGTGCCGTCCGCCGGGTCGATCAACAGGAACGAGCCGGTGCGCCGCGAGTCGGCGTAGGTGTCGATGGCGAGCGCCTCGGCGAGCCGCACCTTCACCCGGCCGATGTCGTTGGCGACGAGCTGTCCGGGGGAGGGGTGCTGAGAGAGGTCGTCGAGCGTGAGCCGCGACGGGATCTCCTTGACGATGGCCTTCACCGTGCGGGTGGTGTGCTTGAGCAGCACGCGCTGGCCGACGGTGAGCGGGGTGTCGGCGACGTGGCAGACGGTCGCCTCGACGTCCTGCGAGGTGGCGGGCGCGTCGTGGCTCGGCACGATCAGGTCGCCGCGCGAGACGTCGATGTCGTCCTCCAGCAGGAGGGTGACCGACTGCGGCGTCCAGGCGACGTCGACCGGCGTGCCCAGCAGGTCGATGCCGGCCACCTTCGAGGTGCGCCCCGACGGCAGGACGGTCACGGACTCGCCGACGCGGAAGGTACCGGCGGCGATCTGGCCCGCGTAGCCCCGGTAGTCGGGGTGCTCGGCGGTCTGCGGCCGGATCACGTACTGCACGGGCAGCCGCGCGTGGCAGCTCGTCAGGTCGTGGCTGACCGGCACGGTCTCCAGGTGCTCCAGGACCGTCGGGCCGCCGTACCAGTCCATGTTGGCGGACGGCTCCACGACGTTGTCCCCGGCCAGCGCCGAGATCGGGATCGCGGTGATCTCCGGGACGCCCAGCTCGCCGGCGTACGCGGTGAACTCCTCGGCGATCCGGGCGAAGACGGACTCCTCGTAGCCGACGAGGTCCATCTTGTTGACGGCGAGGACGACGTGCGGGACGCGCAGCAGCGCGGCGACGGCGGCGTGCCGGCGGGTCTGCTCGATGACGCCGTTGCGCGCGTCGACCAGGACCACGGCCAGGTCGGCGGTGGAGGCGCCGGTGACCATGTTCCGCGTGTACTGCACATGGCCCGGGGTGTCCGCGAGGATGAACCGGCGGCGCGGGGTCGCGAAGTAGCGGTAGGCGACGTCGATGGTGATGCCCTGCTCGCGCTCGGCGCGCAGTCCGTCGGTGAGCAGCGCGAGGTCCGGCTCGGCGGCGCCGCGCGACCGCGAGGCGTGCTCGACGGCCTCCAGCTGGTCGACGAGGACCGACTTGGAGTCGTGCAGGAGACGCCCGACCAGCGTGGACTTGCCGTCGTCGACCGAACCGGCCGTCGCGAACCGCAGCAGGGTGGTGGCCGACAGACCGGCCAGCTCTTCAACAGCGGGGGTGGTGCTCATGTCTAGAAGTACCCTTCGCGCTTGCGGTCTTCCATCGCGGCCTCGGACATCTTGTCGTCGGCGCGGGTGGCGCCCCGCTCGGTGAGCCGGGAGGCGGCGATCTCGGCGATGACCTTCTCGATGGTCGTGGCGTCGGAGTCGACGGCGCCGGTGCAGGACATGTCGCCCACGGTCCGGTAGCGGATGAGCCGCGTCTCGACCGTCTCGCTGTCCTTGGGGCCGCCCCAGTCGCCCGCGGTCAGCCACATGCCGTTGCGGCTGAACACCGGGCGCTCGTGCGCGTAGTAGATCTCGGGGAGCTCGATGTTCTCGCGGGCGATGTACTGCCACACGTCCAGCTCGGTCCAGTTGGACAGCGGGAAGACGCGAACGTGTTCGCCGGGGGCGTGGCGGCCGTTGTAGAGCTGCCACAGCTCGGGGCGCTGGCGGCGCGGGTCCCACTGGGAGAACTCGTCGCGCAGGGAGAAGACGCGCTCCTTGGCGCGGGCCTTCTCCTCGTCGCGCCGGCCGCCGCCGAACACGGCGTCGAAGCGCTCGGACTGGATCTTCTCGGTGAGCGGGACCGTCTGGAGCGGGTTGCGGGTGCCGTCGGGGCGTTCCTTGAGCTTGCCCGCGTCGATGTAGTCCTGCACGGAGGCGACGTGCAGGCGCAGTCCGTGGCGTTCGACGGCGCGGTCGCGGTAGTCGATGACCTCGGGGAAGTTGTGCCCGGTGTCGACGTGGAGCAGGGAGAACGGGACCGGCGCGGGGGCGAAGGCCTTAAGCGCCAGGTGCAGCATGACGATGGAGTCCTTGCCGCCGGAGAAGAGGATCACCGGCTTCTCGAACTCGCCCGCGACCTCGCGGAAGATGTGCACCGCCTCGGACTCCAGCGCGTCCAAGTGACTCAGCGCGTACGGGCTGTCGGTCTCCCCGGATCCTTCGGAGACGGAAGACGTGGCTGCGGTCGTCATGCGGCGAGACCCCTCTCGGTGAGCAGCGCGCGCACGGCGGCCGCGGACTCCTGCACGGTCTGGTTCTGCGACTCGATGCGCAGGTCGGGCGATTCGGGTGCCTCGTAGGGGTCGTCCACCCCGGTGAGGCCCTTCAGTTCACCGGCGGCCTGCTTGGCGTACAGGCCCTTCACGTCGCGTACGGAGCACACGTCGACCGGCGTGGCCACGTGCACCTCCAGATAGGCGGTGCCGCCCACCTGATGGCGCTTGCGCACCGCCTCGCGGCTGTCCGCGTACGGGGCGATGACCGGGACGAGTGCCAACACGCCGTTACGGGCGAGGAGTTCGGCCAGGTAGCCGATGCGCTGCACATTCGTGTGGCGGTCCTCGCGGCTGAAGCCGAGGCCCGCCGTGAGGTATTCGCGGATCTCGTCGCCGTCCAGCACCTCGACCTGCCGGCCCTCGGCGCGCAGCGTCTCGGCCAGCTCGTACGCGATGGTGGTCTTGCCGGCGCTCGGCAGACCCGTGAGCCAGATCGTGGCTCCGGTCACTTGCTTCTCCAAAATCTGGGGTGCGTTCATGGGGGTCAGCCGTGGAGTCCGCACTCGGTCTTCGCCCGCCCGGCCCAGCGCCCGGCGCGCGCGTCCTCGCCCTCCAGGAGGCGGCGGGTGCACGGGGCGCAGCCCACGGACCCGTAGCCGTCCGTCAGGAGCGGGTTGGTGAGCACTCCGTGCTCCGTGACGTAGGCGTCGACGTCGTCCTGCGTCCAGCGGGCGATCGGCGAGACCTTCACCTTCCGGCGCTTCTCGTCCCAGCCGACGACCGGCGTGTTCGCGCGGGTGGGGGACTCGTCGCGGCGCAGCCCGGTGGCCCAGGCGGCGTACTCGGTCAGCCCCTCCTCCAGCGGCTTGACCTTGCGCATCGCGCAGCACAGGTCGGGGTCGCGCTCGTACAGGCGCGGGCCGAACTCGGCGTCCTGCTCGGCGACGGTCCGGCGGGGCGTCAGGGTGATGACGTTGACGTCCATCACGGCCTCGACGGCGTCCCGGGTGCCGATCGTCTCCTCGAAGTGGTAGCCCGTGTCGAGGAAGACGACGTCCACACCGGGCAGGGCGCGCGAGGCGAGGTGGGCGACGACCGCGTCCTCCATGGACGAGGTCACGCAGAACTTCTTCCCGAAGGTGGCGACCGCCCACTGGAGGATCTCCAGGGCGGAGGCGTCCTCCAGGTCGCGCCCGGCCTGCTCGGCGAGCGCCTTCAACTCTTCGGTGTCCGACGAGATCTGAGTCTTGGTCATATCTGTTCCCCTCCACCGTCGTTGCGCTGAAGTCCCCGGGACAGCAGCCCGAGGAACTTCAACTGGAAGGCTCGGTTGCACGCCGCGCATTCCCAGGCGCCGTGACCCTCGGGGTTCGGCCGGAGGTCCTCGTCGCCGCAGTAGGGGCAGTAGAAGGGCGCCGCACGCTCGCTCATGACAGGGCCTCCTCGGACGCGCGGCCCGCCCAGGTGGCGAAGCGCTCGCCGTTCTCGCGCTC